>CAITZZ010000201.1 GCA_903897005.1 uncultured beta proteobacterium
CGCGGCGGGTTTTCGGGTTCAGCTTGGCCACACCCTGGGAACTTATGAAGACGGTGTGCAAGCCTTGGCACAAGGCGCTGGCGGCTTCACCCATCTGTTCAATGCGATGACCGGCCTGCAGCATCGTGCGCCCGGCATGGTGGGCGCGGCACTGGCGCACGCCAAGCACGCCGAAATCATTCCAGACCTGATCCATGTGCATGCGGGGGCCATTCGCGTCGCCCTGCGTGCCATTCCAGGGCTTTTCTGCGTCACCGATTCCACGGCAGCGGCCGGCATGCCCGACGGCGACTACCGTCTGGGCAGTCATACCGTGACCAAGTGTCTGGGGGGTGTGCGGCTGGCCGATGGCACGCTGGCGGGCTCGACGCTGACCATGGACCAGGCCTTGCGCAATCTGGTGATTGAGCTCGGCCTGAGCCTGCGTGAGGCCTCCAGCCGCGTTTCGACCCATGCCGCCGACTACCTTGGTCTGACGGAGCGCGGGCGTCTGGCTGCGGGTTGCTGGGGCGATGCGGTGCTGCTTGATCGTGACCTCCATTTGCTCAACGTCTGCGTTGAAGGAAGATCGCTTGATCACCCGGATGCTGCGTGAAGCGCTTGAAGCGCCAGAAGCTGTGGCGCGTCAGCTGACGCTCAACGAGGGCCTGTACCGGGAGTTTGGCGCCTGGCTGCGGGAACAGCCGCCGCAGTCGATCCTCACGCTGGCGCGTGGCAGCTCGGACCATGCAGCGCACTTCATGGCATATCTCGTCATGGCGCGACTCGGGCGGCTGGTGGCCTCGCTCCCGATGTCGCTGCTCACGCTCTATCAGTCTCCAATGGCGTGCGCTGGTGTGCTGTCGCTGGCGTTTTCACAGTCCGGGCAAAGTCCGGATCTGGTGGAGCCCACGCGGTTTTTCTCGGACGGCGGAGCATGTACGGCGGCCTTCGTCAATCATCCTGAATCCCCCTTGGCGCGCGCCGCACAGTGGGTGTTCCCCTTGCATGCCGGTGCCGAGACCAGCGTCGCAGCCACCAAGAGCTTCATCGCCCAACTGGTGGCCGGTGCGGGTCTGGTTGCCTGCTGGCAGCAGGACGAGGACTTGCAGGCCGCGCTGACTGCACTGCCCGAAGTGCTGTCGCGCGCGGCCGCTGCAGACTGGTCAGCGGGACTTGCCACCTTGACCCGGGCCGAGCGACTGTTTGTCATCGGTCGCGGTCCCGGTTTGTCGGTGGCGCTGGAGGCGGCGCTGAAGTTCAAGGAGACTTGCGGCATCCAGGCCGAGGCCTTCTCCGGTGCCGAGATCATGCACGGCCCGATGGCTCTGATTGACGAAGACTACCCCTTGCTGGTGCTGGCACTCAGAGGTCCGGCGCAGGCCGGACTGCTGGCGCTGGCGGATCAGATGCGCGAGCGCGGCGCCCGTGTCCTGCTGGCGGCGCCCGAGGGTACGCCCCATGTCAATCTGCCGATCGTGCCGACGGCGTCAACCGATCTGGATCCGATTTCAGCCATTCAGAGTTTCTACCCGATGGTCGAGGCGCTGGCACGTGCCCGTGGCATGAATCCCGACCACCCTCCCTATCTGGCCAAGGTCACCCGCACGCACTAGCATTGACCAGGCCGCTGGCCTGGACGGCAGCCACCCGCGCCTGCGCGATCAGTTCGCCGACTTTTCTGCCGTCAGCTCCGCTGGCCATGGCCTGTTCGGCAATCGGCTGGGTGGCCACACGCTGCGCCGCAGCCAGTGCCACCAGCAGTCGCGCGGCCTGCGGGTAGGCTGAATCGAAAAATCCCAAACGACCGCGCGCATCGCATTCACAGGCCAGCAGGACCTCGGCAAAGCGCTGCGGCTTGCGAAAGGCATCGCAGCGCTGTAGCAGGCGCACCAGTGCTGCAGCGCCAAGCTCGGCGCTGCGATGAATGTTGCCATGTTCGCGCGCCACCACCTCGGCCAGCTCACGGCAGTCAGTGGGCACGCGCAGGCGCTGGCAAATGCTCTTGAGCAGCCGCTCGCTGCGCTCCTCATGGCCATGGTGCCGGGGCAGCAACTCGACGGACGTAGTGGCTTTGCCCAGATCGTGGAACAGGCAGGCCAGACGCACCGGCAACGACGCCTGCAGCCGGGCGCTCATGTCGAGCACCATCATGAGATGCACGCCGGTGTCGATTTCGGGGTGGTAGTCGGCGCGTTGCGGCACACCCCACAAGCGCTCCACTTCGGGCAGCACGCGTTCGAGTGCGCCGCACTCGCGCAGCACGGCAAACAGGCGCGACGGCGTGCTTTCCATCAGACCTTTGGCGAGTTCCTGCCAGACGCGTTCGGCTACCAGATGGTCTACCTCACCTGATTGCACCATCTCCCGCATCAGCTGCGTCGTCTCTGGGGCCACGCTGAAATCAGCAAAACGTGCTGCCAGACGGGCTACGCGAAGAATGCGCACCGGATCTTCGCGAAAGGCCTGGGTCACGTGCCGGAACACCTTGCGCTTGAGATCCTGTTGCCCGCCGTAGGGGTCAATCAGCTCGGCGCCGGCCAGATCAGCCACGGCGATGGCGTTGATGGTCAGGTCGCGCCGCGCCAAGTCCTGCTCCAGGGTCACGTCGGCTGCGGCATGAAACTGAAAGCCATGGTAGCCGGGCGCCGTCTTGCGTTCGGTGCGGGCCAGCGCAAATTCTTCGTGTGTTGTCGGATGCAGAAACACCGGAAAGTCCTTGCCCACTGGCACAAAGCCCTGCTGCAGCATCAGTTCAGGCGTTGCACCCACTACCACCCAGTCGCGGTCCTTCACTTCCAGCCCGAGCAGGGCATCCCGTACCGCACCGCCGACCAGGTAGGTTTGCATACCAGCCGCCGCGCCGGGCCGCCCCAAGCAAGGCTGCGCCCCCCCGGGGGGCAGTGCAGCACGCGAAGCGGCAAACGTGGGGGCCATATGTTCAGCGTTGCAGGCGATAGGGCTCTTCGAACGGCAAAAAATCCTGCTCGGCCAGCGCGCCCTCGGTCCAGGCACGCACTCCCGGTAGGGCCAGCACGCGCTCCACATAAGCGGCAATGGTTGGCGTCAGCGGTAGCGCGTAGGTCTTCAGGCGCGTGCAGATGGGCGCGAAGTAGGCGTCGGCGATAGTGAAATTGCCAAACAGCAGGGGACCGCCATGCTCGGCCAGCAGGCTCTGCCACATCGACATCAGTCGCGCGACGTCGCTGCGCACAGCGGCCTGGTCGCGCCAGATCAGGCGCCCGGTATCCGTCAGCGAGGCTTCGATGTTCATCGGGCAGTGGCTGCGCAAACCGCTAAAGCCGGCGTGCATTTCAGCGCACACACTGCGCGCTCTGGCGCGCGCTGCCCGGTCCTGCGGCCACAGGTGCTTGTCGGGGAACTGCTCCGCCAGGTATTCGGCAATCGCCAGCGTGTCCCAGATCGCCAGTTCGTCATCCAACAGCACTGGCACCTTGCCGGTGGGAGTCAACTGGCAAATCGCCTTCTTGAAAGCAGAAGACGCATCGAACGCGTCGAAGCGCAGCATCACTTCTTCAAACGGAATTTCCGCTTGCTTGAGCAGCACCCAGGCTCGCATTGACCAGGAGGAGTAGTTCTTGTTGCCGACAATCAGTTTGAGCATGGCTTCTTTCTAATCAGTTGAGGACAGAGTTGGTTTATTGTTCATTCAAGGCAGATCCAGATTCTCTTCAGCGGCCTTCGCATCTTTCGGCCCGACCATGCCGAGTCGGCTCTTCAGTGACTGCGGCTGAGCGCTGATGAGTGCGGCGTAGCTGGTGCTGTTGGCCAGCACCTTCTTGACGTAGTCGCGGGTCTCGGCGAAAGGAATGTTCTCGGCCCAGATGGCGCCCTCCAGCAGCGGTGCATCGCCCTGACCACGCCAGTTTCGCGAGCGGCTCGGGCCGGCGTTGTAGGCGGCTGCGGCCAGGGGCAGGGAGCCCTCGAAAGTGTCGAGCACCAATTTCAGATAACCGGTGCCGATGGCAATATTGGTGTCCCTGTCATTGATCTGCTGCGCCTTGAAGTCGGCCAAGCCGATCTTCTTGGCAGTCCAGCGCGCCGTCGCGGGCATCACCTGCATCAAGCCGGCAGCACCGACACCTGACTGGGCGTCCATCACAAAGCGGCTCTCCTGGCGGATCAGCCCGTAGACAAAGGCCGGGTCCATGCCAATCTGGGCTGTGCGCTGCAGCACGGCCTCCTTGTGCGGCATCGGGAAGCGCTGCTCGAAGTCGATGACAGACTTGGTTCGTTCGCTGCTGTTGATGCAGCGGTCCCACACTTCGCGCTGGCACGCCAGATCGGCAGCAGCCAGCAGTTCGCGCTCGCTCATACCGCCACGCTGGTGCAGGTTGGCGCTGTAGTTCCACTCCCGTATGCCGTCGCTGCGCAAACCAAGCCCAATCGCGTACAGCGCCCGGTTCAGACCGGCATGGAGCCGGGCAGCGTCCTTTTCCTGCGTCGTCAGCGGTGCCGGGCGTGCGGGTACGTTGATGCGCTGGCCCAACTCTTCGAGTGCCAACTGTTCGTAAAAACCGCGCAC
>CAITZZ010000202.1 GCA_903897005.1 uncultured beta proteobacterium
ATACTTCTCCAAGGTGCTGCATGAACTTGAGGCAGAGAAGCTGATCGAGATCGACAAGCGCGACATCCGGATCATCGACGTGACGCGGCTGGCCTGCTACGGCGCTCACTAGGCTAGGCGCCCGGCTTCAGTGCGAGCTGCCTTCGGAGCGGGCTATTCTGTTCCCCACGTTGTACTTGCCGACCGGTTTGGACATCGGCAGGCGCTTGAATTCCTTGAACGTCCGCGCGTCATACACGATCAGGGCGCCATCCATTTCAGCCAGACTGGCCAGGGCGTAGCGACCGTCCCGCGTGAACTCGATGTGCGACAGCGTGCGACCCGGTTCGCGCACCTGGGCGACCACCGCCAACGTGCGCTTGTCGATGATCGTGAGGCTGTCTCGGGCGCTGGGACTCAGCACCGAGTCGACCCACGCGTACGCCGATTTTTCATGGCTGCCGATGAAGAAACCGGGCCCCGGCGTGGCGATGGTTTTAAGCACCTTCCAGGTCTTCGTGTCCACCACTGCCAGCGCCCCGTCTTGCAGGTTCGGTGCGGCCAGCACCACAGTATCTCTCCAGGCAAAGGTGATGCCGGAACCCAGATGCGGCATGCCCGGCAGCGGGAATTCGGCAATGCGCCGGCGAACATCCAGATTCACGACCTGCGCGGCAACAGGCTTGATACCCTGGCTGTGTGTGCTGCCGACCGCGTGACGGTAGCTCTGGTCGAAGAAGAAGTCTTCCAGGGGTTCATCCAAGCGCGTGCGCCGCACCCCCAGGAAACCTGGCTTGGCCAGGCCTTCACCCATTTTGTAGTCATGCACCAGGCCATCGAAAATGGGTTCGGCCTTTGGGTCGTAGGAAATTTCCCACAGTTCAGGGATGTCTTTCAGCGCCGCGATGAAACTATGGCGTGGCGTGGCGTCGTAGACGGCCGCTACGCGTGAGGCGGTCTTGCCGTCCAGCGTCGCCACAGGGTAACTGCGCACGAGATTCAAGTTGGCGTCGAACAGCACCAGCGTCCTGGGCACGTAGTTGGCTGCCATGACCCAGTGCCCGTCACCTGACAGAGCCAGGTTGCGCATATCCAGGCCAGCGCGCACCTCGGCCACTGGCGTCAGATTCCACAAGTCGTACTTGGTGACCCAACCATCGTGCGTGCCGAAGTAAACAAAGCGCCCATCCGGCGTGAATCTCGGTTCACCATGCAGTGCACTGCGCGAGGCAAAGCGGTGGAGGACTTCAAACCGATCGCCATCGACCAGTGACACATGGTGGTCACCGGCTTCGACGACGACAAACAGGTTCAAGGGGTCCGCTTGCCACTGCGGCTTTGGCGGCAGCGCGGTGGCCACCGGCTTCTCGACCCTGGAAGAACGAATGCTCGCTTCGCCCCACTCCGGGGAAGAACCTGGCGGCGCGTCAGTCACGGCGCCGGCGTGGAGTACGCCAAAGGCAAGAAAGAGGGGCACTCGCGTCATCGCGAGAAGGAACGACGCGGCCATCGCAATGGCAGCCCCCGTTGTGATGATCTACCCAAGCCTCAATCAAACCCTACAAAGACAAGATCCACTGCACGGCGGTTTTCAGATCCGCGTCGCTGATCTTCTCGACCGGGTTGGGCGACATCGGAATCGGACCCCAGACGCCGGGACCGCCAGCACGGACTTTCGGCAGCAGTTTGGCGAGCACATCCTGGCCCTTGTACTTCTTGCCGATGTCTTTCAACGCCGGACCCACTACTTTGACGTCGACCTTGTGGCAAGCCATGCAGCCTGCCTTGGTCATGATTTCTTCACCAGTGGCGGCCTGCGCGCCAAGGCTTAGCAAGGCCGCGCTGGCGAGGCACAACAGATTCAGTGTTTTCATTTCAGTTTCCTTTCGTTTAACGGAGCTGCTTCGGGCCCCGAGTCGTGAGTCTCAATCGGATGGGGACAGAGCAAAGTTCGCTTCGCGTAACTCTTGGTCTGTCCCACAAGGTTTCAATAGACGTCGTGTTGCGTGTTGTTGACGTTGAATTTGCCGGTCGGTGTGATCAGACGCGGATCCTTGATCACCGCCTTGAGCTTGCGTGTCTTGTCATCCACGATCACCAGGGCGGAGATCTTGTCTTTGGCACTCCAGACCGAAAACCACACTTCATCGCCGGCCATGTTGTATTCAGGCTGAACGATGCGCCTGGCGCCATCGTCCTTGATGCCCGCCCAGTCGCCGATCGGCAAGACCTCGAAACCCCTGCCCAGATTCTTGATGTCGTATACCGCCACCGACTGCGACAGTTTGGCGTCCGGATTGAGCGGCGTATCAACCCAAAGATTCTGCGATTTGGGATGGGTCTTGATGAACAGAGAACCACCACCCTGCCCCTTCAGGGTCTCGACCACGTGCCAGGCCTGCATCTTGTGCTTGATCGGATCGGTGCCAATCAGGCTGATGGTCTCGTCACCGAGGTGGCTGGTGGCCCAGACCGGGCCGAACTTGGGATGGATAAAGTTTGCACCACGACCAGGATGCGGCACCTTGCCGACATCGATCAGCGCGGTCAACTTGTCTTCCTTGGTGTCGACCACCGCAATCTTGTTCGATGCGTTGGCTGCGGTCAGGAAGTAGCGCCCGGTTGAATCCATACCCCCATCGTGCAGAAACTGCGCGGCGTCGATGGTCGTCACTTTCAGGTTCTTCAAATCCTTGTAGCTGACCACGAGGATCTTGCCGGTTTCCTTGGCATTGACGATGAACTCGGGGTTGTAGTGCGAAGCAACGATCGCTGCCACGCGTGGCTCAGGATGGTATTCCTGGGTGCCGACCGTGACGCCGCGCGTTGACTCTATGCGTATCGGCTTGAGGGTGTCGCCGTCCATGATCACGAACTGGGGCGGCCAGTAGCTTCCGGCGATCGCCAGTTTGTCTTCATAACCCTTGAACTTGGAGGTCTCGACCGAGCGCGCTTCCAGGCCGACCTTGATTTCTGCCACGTTGGACGGTTCTTCCATCCACAGGTCGATCAGGTTGATGCGGGCGTCGCGACCGATGACGTAGAGATAGCGTCCGGAGGAGGACATGCGCGAAATGTGCACGGCGTAACCGGTCTTGATGATCTTGACGATCTGCTTGCTCTTGCCGTCGATCAGGGCGATCTCGCCAGCGTCACGCAGCGTGACCGAAAACAGGTTGCCCAGATCCAGCTTGTTCATTTTCTTGGTCGGGCGCTTGTCCGGGGCGACGATAACCTTGAGCGAGGCCATCATTTCCTTCATGCCCCATTCCGGAGGTGTTGGCGGCTCGTGCTGGATGTAACGCGCCATCAGGTCGACCTGATCGTCGGTCAACTCACCTGAGGTACCCCAGTTGGGCATACCACCAGGCGAGCCGTATTTGATGAAGATTTTCAAGTACTCGGTTCCGTTGGGAATCGTCTTGTCCGTTGTCAGCGGCTTGCCGGTAGCGCCCTTGCGCAGCACGCCATGGCAACCGGCGCAACGCTCAAAGTAGATCTTGCGCCCAGCGTCAAATTCGGCCAGCGTCATCGGCGGCGCTTTCGGGTTCAGACTGTGCACCAAGGGCACATTGCCCACCGGCGACGAGTCGCCGACCTGATAGGCTTTTTCCGTAGACGCCAGCGGCTTTTCCTGAGCCTGCACGCCAAAGATCAGGGTCGACAGCAGTACTGCCGCGACACCAGCCAAGCGTAAATGTTTCATCAGTTTGACTCCATATTTTTTTGTAGCCCAAACAGCAACAGCACTTATCGACAGACACATAGCGCGGGGCTTCAACACTTGTGTGCACCCGACCCGATAATCTCCTTCAAACGTGAATACGTCCTTAATCTGGCATAAGGATTAAGCAAGGCAGAATTGACCCTGTCCGGGCGCTCCTGATTGCTCAGGTCAACCCATTCTGTTGGTCTGGACGCAGCAGCATCGGCGGTGCCCGGCTTCACAGCAGTCCACTCTCCGCCGCCATGACTGCGGCGTGGACGCGTGAGCTGACGTCGAGTTTGCGCAGCACATGCTGAACGTGAATCTTGACGGTGGTTTCTGCAATGCCGTGCTCGCGCGCGATTTCCTTGTTGCTCGCACCGCGTGCGAGGCAAAGGTGACAGTTGGGTCACGCAGGTCGTGCAGGACGCCGGGATTGGAGTTGATCCAGCGAGCACGAAAATGCGCACAATCCTGCTCGACAATGTCGAAGCGCGCATGCACAGTGTCGTCCCAGGGTACAAACAAGGGTCGTTCGGGGTCGCCGCTGCGCAAGGTTGCCAGACTCTGGTTGAATTCCTTCACCTGGTCTGGCAGTGCGGCCGTCTCGCTGGTGCAATAGAGAGCGCCATCCGGTAGGACTGCGTGCGCATGCGCCCGGCTTCGTTCACAGCGGCCAAATCAGCCCCAGGCTGGCCGAGCGCGTCCATGCCACGCCGACGATATAGGCCACCGTGAGCAGCGCCCCCACGAACGCACTGCGCTGCACTGCGCGGCTGGCGCCCGCTCGCAAGGCCAGGCTGCCCAGACCAATGTACACGAGCAGGGCCACCACTTTAGCGCTTAACCAGTTTTGCGCAAAAGGGTACTGCTGGCTCCACCAGGCCAGGCTGATGGCCGCAGCCAGTAGCACGGTGTCAACCAGATGTGGCGCGATGCACAACCAGCGCCACTGGCGCCATGGCCAGCCTGCGGTCTGACACGTGCCGCGCACAACAAACAAAGTAATGCTGATGGCAGCACAGCTCATGTGAAGATGGCGCAGAACGAGGTAATCCATCGCCCTATCCGTCCTTCCCATCGAGCCGGGTTTGTGTCAGCCAAGGCACATAGATAAACACATAGATGGCAAAGGCCACACTCCAGGCCGCTGCCGCACCGATCAGCCAGACCAGCAACAGATCGGGCCAAAGCAGGGGCATCAGTACCCGCATGACCGCGGCCAGCGCCACCAGCACATAGGCCAGAACTTCAGCTGGCGTGACCTGCAAGGTGCGTCCGGTGTGACCGCGAGCGGTTCGCGTGATCATGCCAATGATCAGGCCTCCGGTGGTACCTACGGCCAGGGCGTGCAGGCCCAGTGACACCGCAAGCAGGTTGATCTGCGCCAGCGCCAGCAAGCCCAGTCCGACCGGTATCCAGGCGTAGGACAGATGGAGAACCCACAGGATCGGGCGCTGCCTTGACAGCAGTGGCTTCCAGCGCCATTGGCGCCAGACATGTGCGGCCGCTGCCAGGCCCAGTGTCAGCGAAGCGATCCAGCCCGGCGCAGCGAGCACCCAGAGCAGCAGGCCCAGGCCGGTCAGCGCCAGGGCCGAGCGTTCCAGCCAGGGCAGGGCTGTGATTCGCAGTCCCGGGAGGGCGCTCATGCTGAAGCCCGGAATCACGCGCCCGGCCATCACACATTCGACCATCACAATCACCGCCAGGGCCGCGTGCAGCGCACGGGTGGGTGCCAGATCCAGCAGCCCCAGAACCGACAGGTGAAAAGTGGCGTTGGCTGCGCTGAGCAGGAGCAGCAGGGCAGCCAGCGGCAGATTGCGCGTATTGCCAGCGCGCAGCAGCAGACGGATCAGCAGCAGGGCAACGATGGGCAACAACAGGGTATCGAGCACGGCGAAAACCGCGTAAGGCGCCGTCACCGCGGCAATTCTGGCGCTCAGCCAGAGCAGCGCCAATGCAGCAAGAGGCCATCCGCGCGGTGTGGCCAGACCGGTCCAGGCCTTCACCGCCGTCATCAGAAACCCGATGATCACCGCCGAGGCAAAACCCAGCAGCATCTCGTGCGCGTGCCAGAGCAGCGGTGACAGGGCCGGTGCCCAGACCCACTGTCCCAGGAACACCATCA
>CAITZZ010000203.1 GCA_903897005.1 uncultured beta proteobacterium
CCGATGCGCCCTAGCCTGTTGTCCAAACTGTCCGACCAGGGCGCGCAGATCCTGTCGCAACTGGAAGAAACCACGCGCCGCGTCAACCTGCTGCTGGCGCCAGCCAACCAGCAAAACCTGATGTCGGCCATTGCCAGTCTGGGTCAGGCGGCCGGCGGCGTCAGCAGGTTTTCTGGCGCAGCCGCCGAGGCGATGCCGCAGTTGGTGCAAGAGGCCAGCACGACGCTGAAGATCATCAAGGACACCTCGGTGCGGGTCGGCGAGAGCGCTGACGAAGCGCGTCGCTCAGCACGCGCCTTCAGGGCGGTGACGCAACGAATGAACGAGGCGGGCGGCACGCTCGACCAGATTGCCAATGGCAGTCAGACGCTCGAGCGCAGCGGCCAGAATCTGAACAGCAGCACCCTGCCGCGTGCCAACCGCGCGCTGGAGGACGCTGCGCGCGGCGCGCGCCAGCTCGGACGCGCCGCCAGCACCGTCAGCGAAAATCCGCAGTCGCTGCTCTTTGGCAACACGGCGCCGGAGCCCGGCCCCGGAGAACCTGGCTTTTCCGCCAACCCCACCAAACCATGAAGAACGCCATGCAAAGAGTGACGCTTGCCCTGCTCCTTACCCTGGCGCTGTCCGGCTGTGCCCTGCAGAACCCAGCGCCGCGCGTCGCGGTTTATGACTTTGGCCCGGGGCCACTGAACAGTACTGCGCCCACTCCAGGCAAGCCCTTGCCCACCTTGCTGCTGGAAATACTGGAAGCCCCGGCGGCCCTGGACAACACGGCCGTGTTGTACCGTCTGGCTTACGCCGACAGCCAGCAAGTGCGCCCCTACGCGCTGGCCCGCTGGACCATGACGCCATCGCAACTGTTACGCCAACACTTCCGGCAGCAACTCGGGCAGCAGCGCGCGTTGCTCAACCCCGGCGACAGCACCGGACCCAACGCCGCCAAGCCGCTGCTGCTGCAGATCGAACTCGAAGAGTTCAGTCAGCTATTCGAGAGCGCCGACAAGAGCACCGGTCTGCTGCGTCTGCGCGCCACACTGACGCGCCCTGGAACCAAAGGCGGCCAGTGGCTGGCGCAACGCAGCCTGACCGTGCAGCACAAGGCCAGCACGGCCGACGCTGCGGGTGGCGTGCAAGCTCTGGCGGCCGCCACCGAAGCCGCAGCACAGGAGTTGGACCAGTGGCTAAGGGAGTTCGAAAGATAACCCGGATCGAGCCCCGACGCTGGCAAGAATGCAACAGGTGCGGGGCAAACCTCAAAATTCGTTTGATTTAAATCAACCAGAACCGATACCATCACCCCACCCGCGCATCAAAAAGCGGCTGAAGGTTTATCCTGTCAACCAAGTAACCTTGGGTTGGCTTGAGGTTGCCTTAAACTATTGAAAACCGTAACCTGAAAGGCTTTGAAATGAAACTGACAACACTCGCAGCGTCCCTCACCATCGCGGCGCTCGCTGGATTTTCGACCCAAACCATCGCAGCGGACGCCGATGCGGCAGCGGCGTTGTTCAAAAAGAACGACTGCAGCAAATGCCATTCGATCGACAAATCGAAGAAGGGCCCGGCCCTGAAGAAGATCGCTGCCAAGTACAAGGGCAAGGCCGACGGTCAGGCCAGCATCGTGAAGAGCATCACCAGCGGCGCCAAGGTCAAGCTTGACGACGGCAGCGAAGAAGAACACAAGATCATTGACACCAAGGATCAAGCCGCCCTGAAGAATCTGGCTGACTGGGTTCTGGCACAGTAAGGACCAGACTGCCCCTCGGGACGCAGAATGGTTCAGTAGTATCTAGAATGAATTGCAAAGAGATAACGGTATCGCGCTAACCGCTTCGAGCAGTTCGTGTCGTGTCGTTTAACCTGGAAACGACGGAGAAAAAATGAAACATTCATTGGCTCGTTGGGGTATCGTGGGTTTGCTGGCGGCCGCGGTTGCCGGTTGCGGTGGTGGCGGGGGATCTTCGCCAGCCGTGCCGGTAGAGCCGGTTGTTGCCACCAATAGCGCAATCGCCGCAGCCAGCGCACTGGCTGCCAACGACACCTCAAGCAACGCTGCAGCACCGTTCACGGTGCTGCAAAGTGCTGGCATTGCAACCGTTGTCGTGAACGGCGCGCCGAAGGTCAACTTCGCGGTTTTCTCAAACGGTACCGTGAAAGCGGATCTGAAGATCACCGACGTCAGCTTCGCCATCGCCAAACTGGTTCCCGGCAGCAATGGCAACCCCGACCAGTGGGTCAATTACATCTACCGCAAGGAAACGGCAGCCACCGGTGTCGGCCCTGCCGGCAAGCCGGCGCTCGCCAGCGCGATGCAGGCGACCACCGATGCCAAGCAGACCGATGCTGCCCTGCTGGCAGCACAGCTGGTGTACAACGCCGACGGCTACTACACCTACACCTTCAAGACCAACATCCAGGATCCGGCGCAAACCAATGGCGTCGTTTTCGAGCCAGCACGCACGCACCGCGTCGCCATTCAGTTGAGCTACAAGAATGCGGCGGGCCAGGCAGTTCTGGTCAACCCTTACATTGACTTCACCGTGGACGCCGCAGGCAAATCGGTGCTGGTCACCGATCCGGCCAAGACGCGCAAGATGACCGATGTGTCGTCCTGCAACAGTTGCCATGAGAAATTGGGTCTGCATGGCGGCGGCCGGGTCGACACCCAGTACTGCGTGCTCTGCCACAACCCCGGCACGGTCGACGCCAACAGCGGCAACAACCTGAATCTCTCCACCATGGTGCACAAGATCCATGCCGGCAAGCGACTTGGCGCTGCCGGCGAGGACTACACCATCTGGGGTTACCAGAACAGCAAGCACAGCTACGCCGAAGTCGGCTTCCCGCAAGACCTGCGCAACTGCAGCAAGTGCCACTCTGCCGCCAACGCCAGCACGCCGCAGGGTGACAACTGGAAGAGCAAACCCAGCAAGGAAGCCTGCCTGAGCTGCCACGTCAGCGCGCTCGGCTCGGCCTGGGAAACACTGCACAAGGTCGTCGCCGTCCAGTACGCTGGCGCGGGCACGCCGGCGAGCGCCCTGCCGAACCAGGAATGCGTGCGCTGCCACGGCGCAGGCTCGGTGGTTTCAGCTGAAAACGTCCACTTCAACCAGGTTGAAGTCAACGCCGCCAAGTACAAGATGAACATCGAAAGCGTCGCCTTCAACGACACGGCAGATCACAAGGGCCGCAGCGTCACGGTCAAGTACTTCCTGTCGGATCCGACCAAGGGCGATGCCGCCTACAACCTGGTCACGCCCGACTGCACCAGCACGCCAAGCCTGAGCTGTGCCAACACCACCAAATTCGGCAACCTGCGCTTCTATCTTGCCTACCAGAACATGGTCGGCCAGTATGCGGCGGTAACCGAATACTCCGCCTACAACAACGGCGGCAGCGCGGCCAACGCCTATGCCTACAAGGGCACGAACGATGGAAAGAATCACTACACGCTGAGCATCCCGTTGCCTGATGACACTGCCACCGCCGTTGCCACTGGCACGGCCCGCGTCGTCAGCATCGGTCAGGTCAAGGAAGCCAAACTGGCCGCCACGTCCGGCGTCAATCCACGGCCCGAAGTCAGCCCCAGCGTGCAGGTGAATACGCTGGTGCAGCACACTTCAATTGAACTCGCGCTCAGCGGCACACTGCAACCACGGCGCGCCATTGTTTCCAACGACAAGTGCAACGCGTGCCACAGCAACCTGGGCGCTGCCTCGGGCTCCAACACGCTGGCCAACGCCTTCCACGGCGGCGCCCGCAACAACGTTGACGCCTGCGTCCTCTGCCACGATGCCAACCGTGTCTCGAGCACCGTCATGACCAACGGCATGGCGCTGAACGAGTCTTACCAGTTCAAGCGCATGATCCACGGTGTCCACGGCAACTCCAAGCGAACCTACCCGTTCACCAACGGCAACATGACGCAAGGCGCTTTTGACATCGTGACCGGCGCACCCATCGCACCCTGGACCATTCCGATGAAGGACAGCTATGGACGCGCCATTGGCACGAGCGGACCTGGCCAGAGTGGCGTGGTCGGCCTGAGCACCGTCGAGAACTTCGCCGCCGAAGTGGCCTGGCCAGGCGTTGGCATCAACTGCAACGCCTGTCACGTCAACAACTCCTACAAGATCGACCTGAGCCCGCTGGGTGCGGTGGTCAAGAAAGACACCGGCGTCACCGACCCGAACCAGTGGAAAGTGATTTCGCCCAAGGCTGCCACTTGCACCGCCTGTCATGACTCCGCCAAGGCAGTGGACCATGTGTCGAGTTTCGGCGGCGCTTACTTTGGCAACCAGACGCAAGCGCAGATTGCCGGGTCACCGCGCGAGACCTGCAATGATTGCCATGCCAGCGGCGGCGCCAAGAGTGTGGACCTCGTCCACGGTCAGAAATAACCGTGGACCTTTTGAAGGAATCTGGGATGCGAATCAATCGTTTAATCGCCATCATCGGCCTGGGCCTGTTCACGCTGCTGGCCGCGCCCGCCTGGGCCGCCGGTGAGACCGGCGCCAAGCTTTGTGTCACCTGCCATGATGAAGAGGATCTGCCCGACATGAGCCGATCGGCGCACGGCTTCTCGGCCGACAAGCGGGTGCCCGACTGCATCACCTGCCACGGCGAGAGCCCGACCCATGCCAAAAAGCCCAGCGACGTGAAGGAGCGCCCACGCCCGGATCGCATGTACATCCGTTCCTACGCCTCGCCGCCGAGCGTGCGCAACGCCGCCTGCCTGAGCTGCCACGCCAAGGACGCCAAACGCGCTTTGTGGGGCGGCAGCCAGCATGAGAATGCCGATCTGGCCTGCAACTCCTGCCACAAGATTCACGCCAACCGCGACAAGGTGATGAACAAGGCAACCCAGACCGAGGTCTGCTACACCTGCCACAAGGAGCAGCGCGCCCAGTTGAACAAGCCTTCGCATCACCCGATTCCCGAAGGCAAGATGAGCTGCGCAGATTGTCACAACGTGCACGGCTCGGCCGGCCCGAAGCTGGCCAAGCGTGACAGCACCAACGCCACCTGCTACACCTGCCACGCCGAAAAGCGCGGCCCCTTTGTGCACCAGCATGAGCCGGTGGCCGAGGACTGCGCCAACTGCCACAACCCGCATGGCAGCAGCGTGGCCGGCATGCTCAAAACCCGTGCGCCGCTGCTGTGCCAGCAGTGCCATACGCCGCACGTCGCCGGTGGTGTGGGCGCCGTGGCTGGTCAGCCTGGTGTGTCCAGTGCCGCGGCCGGTTTGACGGCGCCGCTGATCAACGCCACAACCAATGGCAAGAACGTCGTCAACCTGTGGCAGGGTCGCAGCTGCCTGAACTGCCATACGCAGATTCACGGTTCCAACAATCCGTCGGTCAGCAACCCGACGCCCCAGCTGATGCTGCGCTGAAGTACCGAGAGCCATCATGATCCCATCTGATTCTTCTTTCCGCTTTCACCGCAGCCTGCTGGCGCTCGCGCTGGCCGCCGCCTTCCTTCCCCTGCAGGCGCATGCCGAGGGCGATGATGCCACTCCGATCACCAGCGTCAGTTTTGGTCTGGGTCTGCAAAGCGGCTCCAGCGCCGACCACGCCCAGTACGGCCAGTACAACGGCCTGCGCTCAGACCGCAACTTCTTTGGCAACCTGGGTTTCAGTCACAGCCTGCGCGACACAGAAAAAAGCAACTGGCTGCAGATCGAGGGTTCCAACCTGCTGGGCGAGACCCGCGAACTCAGCCTGGTCAAGAAAGACCCCGGCAACTGGAAGCTCAGCGCCGCCTACGGTGAACTGGTGCGCTTTGAGCCCAACACGGTCAACACCGGCCTGCTGGGCGCGGGCTCCACGACGCCGCAAGTTGTCGCTCTGGCTGCTGGCAGCGCAAACGACCTCGAACTCAAGACCAAACGCAGCGCTCTGGGCCTGGGCTTTTCCAAAACCATCAACCCGGCACTGCAGTTTGACCTGGATCTGAAAAGCGAAAACAAGGACGGCGCAAGGCTCTCCGGTATTGGCATCAACTGCCCCACCGTGATCGCTCCCGGTTGCCTGGGCACCACCCTCGCCAACACCGGCTGGGCCAGCCTGATGCTGCCCGAGCCCGTCAGCGCCAACCACAGCCAGATCGAGGCACGCCTCACCTATGGCGCCGAAAAGCTGCGCTTCAATCTGGGCTACTACGGCTCTTTCTATCGCAACAACAACGCCGCGCTGAGCGGCACCATCCCGGGCAGCCTGTACAACCCGGTGGGCAGCCTGCTGCCCCTGAGCACCGGCCTGCGCGCTGTGCTGGGCCAGCCCGTGGCCTTGGCGCCGGACAACCAGGCGCACCAGCTCGATTTGAGCGGCAGTTACGACCTCGGCAGCGCAACCCGCGCCAGCTTCAAGCTCGCACGCAGTGTGGCCACACAGAATGCAGACTTCGCCGCTGCCGGTTTGACCGGCGCCCCGGCTGGCGTAAGCAACCTGGACGGCCAGGTTCGCAACTCGCTGGCCAAGCTCAGCCTGAGCTCGCGCCCGGTGCGTCAGCTTTCCCTGCTGGCCGACCTGCGCTACGAAAAGAAGGAAGACCAGACACCGCTGGCCACTTACAACATCGAAGGCGCGGTACCTGCACTGCCGGCGCTGCCCTTCACCTACACCAACCGCAATCTGTCGAGCCAGAAGGGCAACGCCAAGCTGCAGGCCAGCTGGCAGTTGAGCAGCGACTACCGCGCCACGCTGGGTGCGGATCGCGAAACGATTGACCGTGGCGAATTCACCGCCAGCAGCGCCATCTCGGGCATCAGCGCGCTGCGCCAGAAAACCAATGAAAACACGGTGCGCGCCGAACTGCGGGGTCGTCTGGCCGAGACTTTGACCGGCAGCGTGACAGTCTCGCGCAGCAAGCGCGACGGCTCCAACTGGCTGAAAGACAACAGCGGCCTGGGCGTCACCGAAGTGATCAACCCGGCCGATCCGGTCACGGGCTTGCTGAACACCTCCGTCTTCATGCCAACGCTCTCAGATCGCCAGCGCAACAAGGTCAAGCTGTTTGCCGACTGGCAAGCCAGCGAGGCTTTGTCGCTCCAGCTCAGCGCCGAAAGCGGCAGCGACCGCTACACCACACCCAGCAGCTACGGCCTGCGTGACACCGGCGTGCATCAGTTCAGCCTGGACTGGGCCTATACGCTGTCTGACAACTGGGGCCTGACCGGCACCTTCTCGAGCAGCCAGCAAAGCCTGAACCAGGCGCGCGCCGCTGCTTACCTGATGGCCTTTGACAACAGCAACCTGGGTGCCAGCATCGGTGCCAACGGCAAGATCAACGCCAAGTTCGACGTCGGCGGCAGCCTGTCCTACGCCGGCGACAAGAGCGTCTATGGCCAGACCCTGGACAGCCTGGCTGGCAGCGACTCGGTCGCCCTGCTGGCCGCCACCGGTGGCCTGCCTGACATCCTGTACAGCCAGACCGCGCTCAAGCTGTTTGGCAAGTACGCGCTGGAAAAAGGCTCGTCCGTGCGCGTTGACTTTGTGCACCAGCGCAACAACGTCAACGACTGGACCTGGAGCTTGAACGGCGTGCCCTACGTCTATTCCGACGGCAGCACGGTGCTGCAAAAGGCCAACCAGAGCGTCAACGTCATCGGCGTGACCTACGTCTACCAGTTGCCTTAAATCGGGTGTAGCTCCTCGCGAATCACTTCGCGCAGTGCTTCTTTGACGGCGTCCGCCTGCAGCCCGCGGCGCAGTGTCTCGTTGATGAGGGTCTGGTAGCCACGCCCACCGGCGCGTGCCTTGTAGGCGTGCAGCACCGCATCGTCGAGTTTGATCGTGATGCGAGTCTTGCCAGTTGAAAGCATGGGCAAGACATCACCCAGTGGTCGCAGTTGGGCTGCCTCAGCCGGCGTCAACTCGGGGCTATCCTCGTCAATCGAGTCAGCCAGCGGAGCCGCCTCCACCGCCGCCCAGTCAATCGTTGGCGTCGAATCAGAGGGCATTAGCTTCAAATTTCTTTTGCTCACGAATATTGGCCTTTCCCACAGCGTTCTTGTCCGGATTGCAGGTAAATTGCATTGTCTGAATTGTGCATATTTTAATATGCACCGTCAATCAAGGTCATCGGCGTGACCTACGGCTACCCGTTGCCCTGATACGCCCTTCATCGGCAATTAAGTCCGGTCGCCCATTCTTTAAGTAATAAATTTGTTGGTAGCGCTACCGCACGGCAGCCCCGTGCTCCGGGCCTTAGTCCGAAATAGCCCGTGGTATGTGCATTGCAGTTGATCTAAAGCAAACTCGCGGCTTGTTGTGAAGGAGAGAATTCGTCGGTGTAAACCCTTTGTAAAGTGTTTTTCCCGTGTGTTTTCTTAAGACTTAAGGAGTCTGATGTGAAGTTATTTGACAAAAGCATGAATCAACCGCCCTCTCATTGGGCCAAGTTCGCTGCGGCGGGCTTGATTGTGGCTGCTGCCCTCGCCGGTTGCGGCGGCGGCAGTGACGGTGCAGCCGGCCCTGCTGGCGCGGCCGGACCCGCTGGTGCCGCTGGTGCTGCTGGCGCAACCGGACCGGCCGGCGCCAATGCCGTGGCGACGGTCCAGATCAAGGCGCTTTCGAGCGATCAATGGGCTGCACTGGCGCCCAAGGGTGAAGTTACCAAAGTCACTATCAGCAGTCCGCCTGTGGTCGAATTCAAGGTAACCGATGCCAACGGCTTCCCGGTCGTCGGTCTTGGCAATACGTCCAAGAGCGCAACCGCCACCGTTGCCAGTTACCCGAATCTGGCATTTGCGCTAGCCAAGCTGGTGCCAGGCACCGCGAGCAGCCCCAGCAAGTGGGTTAGCTATATGGTGACCACCGTGCCCAGCACCACAGCGGCCCTGACCGCTACCCGTCCCTCCACCGACAACACCGGCACGCTGGTGGACAACGGTGACGGCAGCTACAAGTACACCTTCTACCGCGACATCACCAAGATCAAATCCGTGGTGGATGGCCTGACGCTGGTCAGCCCGAACGTCGCCGCCGACCTGGGCGACCTGACTTACGAGCCCGCTTTGACACACCGCCTGACGGTCCAGATTTCGGGTAACGCCCCGGGAACCGGTAACAATACCGCCAATGCCGCAACGCTCATGCCGGGCGTTGCCATGGTCAATCCGGTCAACCTTATTTATGACTTCATTCCGGCCACCGGCAAAGCAGTCGCTGCAACCGACACGCAGCGCGAAGTTGTGACGATTGCCAATTGCAACGAGTGTCACAACAAGCTCGCATTTCATGGCGGCGGACGCGTCGATACCCGTTACTGCGTGGTTTGCCACACCGATCAGCGCAAGTTTGGCTATGCCAACGTGGCGTCGGTCGCCGGTAAGTTCCCGGCGCTGACAGAAACCGCCACCGTCAATGCAACCACCGGCATTACCAGCTACAGCTATTCCCCGGAAACCAGGATTGCCGACGGTGAAGTAGCAGGCAACTTCCCGATCATGGTCCACAAAATCCACAACGGTGCCGAACTGGTGAAGTCAAACTACAACTACGCCAACGTGGCCTTCAATAACAAGGGCTATTCCATGCTGGGCGGCGGCCAGAAGATGTGCAGCAAGTGCCATGACAGCACCAAGGCAGCACAGGCCGACAACTGGAGTTCCAAGCCGAGTCGCCTGGCCTGCGGTTCCTGCCACGACGGCATCAACTGGGCCACCGGTCTGGGTTCGACACTGGCTGACAAAGCCGCCGCTACCGCTGTTGGCGCCGTGATGGCCACCACCGGCCACATCGGCAAAATGCAAACCAGTGACGCCACCTGCGTGCTGTGCCATGACGCCGCTGCGGTCAAGGTCTATCACCAGACTGAAAACAAGACCGCACACAATCCGACCATTGCTGCTGGCTTGAAGACCTTTACCTACGAGATCAAGTCCGCCGTGGTGAACGCCACCAGCAACGATGTCACCATCGTGTTCAAGGTGAGCGCCGATGGCACGCCAGTCACCTTCCTGGCCCCGGCAGCCGCCATGGCCAATCCGCTGACTGGTTTCACGGGTAGCCCGGGCTTCCTGCTGGCCTATGCAACGGCGCAGGATGGCGTCGCAGCACCGATCGACTACAACAACACCGGCGTCAAACAGGCGCAAGCGGTCAGTGTTTCGATTGCCAACCTGCTTGACACGACCAAGACCGCTGACGGTTCACTGTCGGCCACGGCTGATGCCAGCGGCTACTACACCGCCACCCTCAAGGGTACGGGCACCAAGAAGTTCCCGGTCGGTGCCACGCTGCGCGCGGTCGGCCTGCAAGGCTACTTCACGCAGAATTCACTCGGCGTTGGTCAAGCTGCCGTAGCGCGTCACGCGATCTCGGTGGTCAAGACTGTCACGGGTGATACGGCACGCCGTACCGTGGTGGATCCGACCAAGTGCTCGAGCTGCCACGAATGGTTTGAAGGCCATGGCGGCAACCGCGTCTATGAAACCCAGGTTTGCGTCATGTGCCACACGCCAGGTCTGGCGACCAGCGCCCGTGGCATCTCGGATGCGGCCCTGATGGCCTATCCGTTCAGCGCCAACGATGTGAAGATCCTGGGCTACTGGAAGTTTGACAAGACCGTGCTGAACGCTGCCTTGAACTTCCCTGTCGTTACCAACAACTTCAAGGACATGATCCACGGCATCCACGCTGGTCGGGACCGCGTGACACCGTTTGTTGACGCACGCGACCGCACGCCCTCGGCCATCACCCTTCTCGACTTCAAGAGAATGGACTTCCCGGGCAAGCTCAGCAAGTGTGAGAGCTGCCACACGACCGGCACGGCTGCGATTACCACCTTCAACACGGTGCCCAAGGGTGCTTTGGCTTCGACCTACGAGTCCGTCAACGCAGCCTACATAGCAACGCCCACACCGGCGACTGCGAAAGCCGCTTTGAGCACAGCCAACCCGGAAGACAAGGTCACCACGCCTTTTGCCGCAGCCTGTGTCAGTTGCCATGACTCCGCGCTTGCCCAAGGTCACATGAGCCGCGAAGGTGGCCAGATCAAGGTCAGCCGCAGTGCCATCAACCTTGCTGGCGAAGGTTGCGCCCTGTGCCACGGCGCTGGTGCAGACTTTGACCCGGTCAAGGCGCACAAGTAAACCGGTGTACCGGAGACCGGGAGGCACTCTCCCGGTCTGTTTGACAAGCTCACAACCCGGCTGCGGCGACGCAGCCGGGTTGTTTTTTTGCGACTGGCAAGCCCAGTCTCAGGTCCAACCAATCGAAAACGAAGTGTCGCAAAGTTGATCTAAAGCAAACCCACATCCTGGCTGCCCATGGAGAATCGCGCCTTGTGTAAAGGATTAGTAAAGTGTTTTTTGTGTGTAACTTGAGGCTTAAGGAGTCTGACGTGAATTTTTTAAATCAAAGTAGAGGCAGGCCGTCCGCTCAATGGACCAAGCTCGCTGCTGCCAGCCTGCTGGCAGCAGCTGTCCTCGCCGGTTGCGGCGGCGGCAGCGATGGCGCACCGGGTGCTACCGGCGCCACCGGCCCAGCAGGTTCTGCTGGCGCCACCGGCCCCGCCGGTAGCAACGCCGTTGCCACGGTTCAAATCAAAGCCCTGTCGCCCGACCAGTGGGCTGCTGCCAATTTCTCCGCGACCATCACCGGCGTTACCATCGCCAGCACGCCCGTGGTCAGCTTCAAGGTCACAGACGCCGCCACCGGTTACCCGGTCGTCGGCCTGGGCAGCAGTTCCAAGAGCGCAACCGCCACCGTTGCCAGTTACCCGAACGTGGCCTTTACCATAGCCAAACTGGTGCCCGGCACCAACGGCAGTCCGAGCAAGTGGGTCAGCTACAACGTGACCACCGTGCCGACCACCACAGCAACCACCGTCCTGCCAGCCAAGCCCACCACTGACAACGCCGGCACCCTGGTTGACAACGGCGACGGCTCCTACAAATACACCTTCTACCGCGATGTCACCAAGGTCAAGGACGTCGTGGCCGCAGCCGCTGCAGCAGCGACGGCCGCCAACGCCAACAACAAGGTGGCTGATCTGGGTGATCTGACTTATGAGCCAGCGCTGACACACCGTGTCGTGCTGCAACTCTCGGGCAATGCCCCGGGTACCGGCACCAACACGGCAACCGCCCTTCAGTTGGTCCCGGGTGTCGCCCTGAAGAACCCGCTGAACGTGGCCTATGACTTCATCCCCGCCACCGGCAAGGCCGTCGCTGCCACCGACACGCAGCGCGAAATTGTTGCCAAGGCCGCTTGTCTGGAATGTCATAGCAAGTTTGCCATCCATGGCGGTGGCCGCCAGGATCCCAAGCTGTGCGTGACCTGCCACAACGAGCAGCGCAAGTACGGCAATGCCGAAGCCACGACAACGGCCACCGGCTACTCCGGCTTCACCTACAAGATCAACGACCGGGCGGTTGGCAACATGCCTGACTTCCTGCACCGCGTGCACATGGGCAAGGAACTGACCAAGACCGGCTACAACTACGCCAACGTCCTGTTCAACGAAATCACTTACCCGCAACCGGTGACGAACTGCGTCAAGTGCCATGACGGCGCCAAGACCGCGCAGGGCGACAACTGGAAGAAAGTACCCAGCGCCACGGCCTGCGGCACCTGCCACGACGGCATCAACTTCACCACCGGTCTGGGCACCACACTCATGGGCGCCACCACCGGCCACATCGGCAAGGCGCAAGCCAACGATTCCACCTGCGTGCTGTGCCATGACGCCGCCAGCAATGTGGTTTACCACGTGACGGTGGATCCTACCGGTGCCAATGGCCGCGGCGGCTATCCGCTCAACACCGCGACCGACGTGCCAACGGTAGGCTTCCCATCCGGGCAAGGTCCATCGATTCCAGTCGCCTCGCAGCTGAACATGCCGGCTGGCGTTTACAAGATCGGCTTTGAAATCAAGCAGGTCACCGTTGCCGGTGCTGCCGGTGCCAAGAAGGCCACCGTTGTTTACCGTATCCTGAAAGACGGCGCACCGGTCACATTGAACGCTACCGGCTTCCTGATGACCAATGTTGACGGCACGCCTAGCGTCTATGTCGGTTATGGTCTGCCGCAAGATGGCATCACCACACCGGTGGACTGGAACGCCAGCATCAGTGCCACCGTGCTGCAGCTGCGCGACAAATCGGCCGGCAATAGCCAGACCGGACCTGATGCCAGTGGTTACTACACGGCAACCTTGGCCGCAGTGGTTCCTGACGCCGCCAAGATGGTCACCGGCGCGATCGGCATCAACTACAACGGCTTTGTGCAACTCGGTCTGGCCGCCTACCCGAAGGGCATCCGCCTGCGCGAACCCGCCTTTGTCATGAAGCTTGCTGACGGTTTCACCGCCCGCCGCGCCATTGTCAGCAATGCCAAGTGCAATAGCTGCCACGGCCAGTTGGGTGTAGGCCCATCGTTCCACAGCGGCGCTCGTAACAACGGCGAAGGCTGCGCCATCTGCCACCAGGCCAATACTGCAACCGGCCATGTCGGCGTAGCGTACAGCTTCGGCGGCGGTTGGAACGTCGGTGTCAAGAACATGGTGCACTCGATCCATTCCGGCAAGAAGCGCGAACAGGCCTTCACCTACGAAGCAACAGCGGCCAACCCGCTTGGCTTCAAGGAAGTCACCTACCCGGGTGTGCTGAGCAATTGCGAACAGTGCCACGTGGCTGGCAGCTATGACTTCAGCACCGCAGCCAACGCCGCCGCTGTGCCGAACCTGCTGTGGACCACCGATGCCAAGGGCAATATGACCAACGATGCAGTGACCAACCCGACCGGCATTGCCTCCATTGGACTGTCACCCTGGGTTACCACGCTGGGTAGAGGCCAGGTCAACTATGCCACCGACAATCTGGTGACCTCGCCAGTGACTTCGGCCTGCTTTGGTTGCCACGACAGCAAGATCGCCGTCGCGCACATGCAACTCAATGGCGGTACGGTCTATGGCTCGGTGTCCGCGGTTTCCAGCGGTGGACCGCGCCCCGCCAATCCGTCGGCTTCTGCCGCGCCGGCAGCAACCACCTTCAGCTTTAGCAAGGTGGAGACCTGCATGGTCTGCCATGCCACCGGCAAGCTTGCCGACATCAAGGCAGTGCACGCCAAATAGACAGCAAGTTCACTTGCAGCAGCTCACCCCCGGGGTGAGCTACATTAACAAAACCCGATGGTGCTAACACTGTCGGGTTTTTTCAATTCATCGCCCAGTCAAGGCATCGTAGAAAGAGCATCATGAAAACCCGTTTCGCTAAAACCACCCTGATCGCCCTGGCGCTTGGCCTGTCAGTTGGCCTCGCACTGGCAGCAGATAGCAAGCCGCCTGTTGCCGCCCCAGCAAAGACCAGTGCCAAGCCAGCACCTGCCGCCTCTGCGGCCAAAGTCACATTGGTAGACATCAACAGCGCCAGCAAGGACGAGCTCAAAACCCTGCCCGGTGTCAGCGACGAGGTGGCGGTCAAAATCATTGCCGGCCGGCCCTACCTCTCCAAAGCACACCTGCTGACGCGCAAGATCGTGGATGCGGGTGGCTATGAAAACCTCAGAACGCTGGTCATTGCAAAGCAGAAAAGCAGCCCGGAAGCGAAACCCGCCAAGAAATAAGTGCTTGCGAACTCACTGGCGGCGGCCGGGATTTACATTCCTAAGCTCACCAAGTTTGATCTAAGACAAACTTGACTCAGGTCAGGCCATGGAGAATCGCGCGGTGTAAAGTGAATGTAAAGTGGAAATTTTCTATAAATTGTTAACGCCATAGGAGGCAATAGTGAAGCAAATAGAACTGTCAAGCAAGACAAGATCCTCGCCGCATTGGACCAAACTCGCTGCTGCGAGCCTGGTGGCGCTGTTCATCGCCGGTTGCGGCGGCGGCAGCGACGCCCCCGTAGTCACGCCACCCGTCGTGACCCCGCCGGTCGTGACGCCACCTGTGGTTGTCGTTCCTCCCGTGGATGCGCCCCCCGCCGGCACCGCCGTGTTGACGGCCGCTGCCGCGAGCCCCGCCACCACCAATACCGCTGCCAACCCGGCGCAGGCCTTTGGTCTGGTCTTCAAGGCCGGCGCCAATGCAGTGACAGTTCAAAGCCCGCCCGTGGTGCATTTCACCGTGATTGGCTCGGACGGCAAGTTTGTGCCCGGTCTGTCCTTGGTCGCTGGATCAGCAGCCGCTGCCACAGCGGATGCCAATTGCGGTGGTAACAATATCGCTGCTTTCGCCATCGCCAAGTTTGATGGTAGCAACTGGCAGAACCTGATTTCGCGCCAGCGCCTGGACACCAGCAGCACCACACCGGCTGTCAAGTACGCCGTGGCCGAGGGCACAGCAGACCCGAAACCGACCGCGTACAACGCAAGCGCGGCAACCGCCAGAGCCAACCCGGCGACGGCGCTGGCCGATCCGACGACGCGTATCGTCGGCATGCTTGAAGAAAACGCAGCCGGTGGTTATTACACCTACCGCTTCGCCACTGACGTGACAACGCCGCTGCTCCTTAAAGACGCGGTCGCTGGTCGCAGTGTGGCTGCCACGGCAGCCACCAGTTCCGCCCCGGCCTATCAGAACCGCATTTCCAATAACGGCAACGTGGCAGTGAAGGACGGCAAGACCATTCACCGCGTCGGCGCACAACTGTGCTACACCGACCCGGTCACCAAGGCCAAGGTCGTTGTTAACCCCACGGTTGACTTCACATTGGATGCCAAAGGTGTTGCGACTCCAGTCAAAGCAGCGGATGGCTCACTTGCACTTGCCACCAAAGTGGTTGGGATTGAAAGCTGTAACACTTGCCACGCTCCGCTGGCCGCACACGGTACCCGCGTAGAACCGAACTACTGCGTTGTCTGCCACAACAAGGGTAGCCTTGATTTCAACACCAACAACCCAATCGACCTGAAGAACATGATCCACCGACTTCACGGAGGCAAGAATGTTCTGACCAAGGACTACAAGATCGTCAACCTGGTGTTCAAGGCAACCGACCCGGTGACCAAAGAGGTTTCAGGCACCGCCTTCCCGCAGGACGTGAAGAACTGCACAACCTGCCACGAAACCAAGTACGCAGCGCAAGCCGCCAACTGGAAGACGGCACCATCGGTCAGTGCTTGCGGCTCCTGCCATGATGGTATTGACTTTGCTACCGGCCTTGGATTGACTTTGGCTGATGCCGAGAAGAACAAGCTGACAACCACGCTGGTCAAACTCACTGCATCGGCCTACGGTCACGTGGGCGGTCGTCAAGCTGACGACTCCAAGTGCGTTCTGTGCCATAGCGCAGCAGACACCCCGGTGTACCACGCTGCGGGCGTCAAGACCGAGCACAACGCGACACTGATCGCCGGTGCCGCCGAGATTGCTTACGAACTCGGTAGCGTGACCATCAATGCCAGCAAACAGCCGGTCATCAGCTTCAAGATCACCAAGAATGGCACGCCTGTGACAGCACTGGCCGCAGCCACAACGGTTGTCAACACCACGGGTGCCACGGTACTGAATCCTGCCTACGAAATGATCCCGGGCTTTGCCAACGGGCCGGCGCTGTACGTTGCGTACGCGGTGCCACAGGACGGCGTTGCTGCACCTGCGGACTTCAATGCCAGGTCGAACGTGAACCTCAATACGCTGTTGCTGCCTGACGGCTCGGCACTCAAGACGGGCTCTGTTACCGGACCGGATGCGGCAGGCTTCTTTAGCGCCACCCTGACCGGCACGACTGCCAGCCCGATCACCGTTCCTTCAACGGCAACCATGGTGACCGGCGCCATCATCGGCACCTTCCTGCAAAAGACAGTCGCGGCATACCCGTATACGGCTGCCAACGTGACGGTGCTGCCGGTATCCTCGGCCTCCGGTGGTCTGGTCATCAAGTCGATGCTGAAGCAAAAAGTGGCAACCGGCTTCACTGGTCGCCGTGCCATTGTGGACACCGCCAAGTGCAATAGCTGCCACGAGCAACTGGGTACGGACCCGGCCTTCCACGGTGGCGCCCGCAATGACGCAACCGCCTGCGCCATCTGCCACAACGTGAACATGAGCAGCAACGGCTGGACTGGCGACTCCAGGACTTTCGTGCACGCTGTTCACGGCCAGACCGCCCTGACCGCTTCCAGCAGGAAGCGTACTGTGCCCTACACATGGACCGCTGTGTCGGCTGCCAACAACTACTCCAAGATTGTCTACCCGGGTGATCTGAAGAAGTGCTCTGCCTGCCACCTGGACGGCACCTATGACTACACCGCTAGCGCCTACACGCCAGCGCTGCTGGCCAAAATGGTGGATGTGACAGTTGCCAGTGGCACGCCAAGCGCCACCAGCAACACGCACCGCAACTCGCCCTACATCGTTGGCGGCACGGCTTACGGCTCAGGCTTCAGCTTTGCTCCGGCCACCGGTGTGACGGTTGAAGCAGCTGCCACAACCAAGGTGAACTCGCCGATCGCAGCGGCCTGCTTCTCCTGCCACGACACAGCCACGGCACAGACGCACATGGCAAACGACGGCGGTGGTGCGATCTACGAAGCACGGGCAACCGCGCTGGCCAAGGCCGAACGCTGCCTGGATTGCCACGCTGCTGGCAAGGCATCACCGATCAAGACCAAGCACAAACAATAAGCTGCTCCCGGCTCAAGCCGAACTCAAAACCCCCGGCAGCGGCAACGCTGCCGGGGGTTTTTTATGGCCTGGCCCAATTTGCGCTAGATCAAAGTCTCTGCACTTAGGGTGAGTCCGAACGGATTATTGAAAATGGGCTGCTAAGATGCCACGCTGGATTTGCGCAGTCGTTCATTTTCAAGAAATGACGCGCGGAGATGAGACCGTGGCACCGCCACACAACCCTTTTTCTTTTTAGGATGATCAGAATGAAGATTCTTTCGACCCTGCTCGTGGCCGCTGGCCTGATGACGGCTTCTGTTGCCTTTGCTGCTGTGGACGCCGATGCGGCCCAGGCCCTGCTGAAAAAGAGCGATTGCATGAAGTGCCACGCTCTGGACAAGAAAAAAGACGGCCCGGCTTACAAGGAAGTTGCCAAGAAGTACAAGGGCAAGGCTGACGCCGAAGACAAGATGATCAAGCACGTGACCCAGAGCCCGATGATCGAGATCGACGGCAAGAAGGAAGAGCACAAGTCGGTCAAGACCAAGGATGCGGCTGAAATCAAGAACATGGTTCAGTGGATCCTGTCACTGTAATCGTTTGAGGGTTTGACACGCATCACGGCGCCACGGCTTGACTGATGGCCGCCCCGATGCGTGTTTTCTTTGAAGGAATGGCATATGCCTAAGAGATTATTCGCCAAGGTGCAACGGATGGTGACCGGCAACTCGGCCATCAAGGTCTTGCTTGGGGGCTTTGCCATGGGCATCATCGGCATGAGCCTGTTTGGTACCAGCATGATCTACACCGGCACCGAACAGTTCTGCGCCAACAATTGCCACGAGATGGCGAACAACACCACAAAGGAGTACCGGGACACGATTCACGACAGGAACCGCACCGGTGTGCGTGCCATTTGTGCCGACTGCCACGTGCCGCACGCCCCGGTACCACTCTATGTCGCCAAGATGGGGGCACTGAACGACTTGTGGAGCCATCACGTGACGAAGTCAGTGGATACACCAGAAAAGTTTGACGCGCAGCGCCCCATGATGGCGACCCGGGTCTGGACCTACATGAAGGGCAACGACTCACGTGAGTGCCGGTTCTGCCATGACGAGTCCAAGATGGATCCGGAAAAGCAGTCCGAAATGGCCAAAGCCCGCCACATCAAGGCCAAGAAGGAAAGAATGACCTGCATTGACTGCCATTACGGCATTGCGCACAAGGTGCCAGAGGGTCCGGGGCCACAGGAAATTGAAGTGGACAAGGCCTTCATTTCCAGAAGCTCGATTTTCTAAGGCACGCATTATTGCGACAGTTTCCCCGCGCAACCGCTGCGTTGCGCGCACCTGAGGAGTAGATTCAAATGTCGAAGGTTATTCAGAAATTTCGGGCGCTGGGTTCGCGCCGGGGTTCGATCCTGGTGCTGGCGGTCGGCCTGATTCTTGGCTTGGCCGTGTTTTTCTCGGCCGGCTCCTTCATGGTCTACGCCAACTCAGAGAAGTTCTGCGCCACCTCCTGCCACGAGATGAGCTATCTGGCGGTTGAGCACAAGGGCACGATTCACGACAAGAACCGCACCGGCGTGCGTGCCACCTGCAACGACTGCCATGTGCCGCACGGTTACATCACCAATTACCTGGCCAAGCTCAATCTGTTCAACGACTATTGGGGTCACTTTGTCACGCGTTCGATAGACACCAAGGAAAAATTTGAAGCCAAGCGCTCCGAACTGGCCGTCAAGGTCTGGGTCTACATGAAGCAGAACGACTCGCGCGAGTGCCGGCATTGCCACACCACGGCCAAGATGGATCCTGACAAGCAGACCGAAAAGGCCAGGGCACGGCATGAAAAGCTGCGCACCGAGGGTCTGACCTGTATTGATTGCCACTTTGCCATTGCCCATACCGAGCCCAGTGGCCCGGGACCAAAGGAACTGTTTGCCACCGGTCCGGCCAAGAAATAAAAGGAAGTCATCATGCTCATCGATTGCTACGAATGCAAAGCCAAGGTCAGCGACACGGCGGCGAGCTGCCCGCATTGCGGCGCCCTGCCGCTGGACTCGGACAAATCGCTGTCGGTCGCCGTGTCCGACCTGGACATGAAGTTCATGACGATTTTCTGGTTTCTGATCAAGGCCTCGGTGGCCGCCGTGCCAGCCTTGGTGGTTCTCTATACCGCCTCGACCGTGATCGGCGGCATCGTCACGCCTTTGCTGAACCGCTAAGCCGGGTGGAGTGACTGGGCGTGCCTTGCCCGATTTCAAGATCGGCAATCGCGGCTCGTTTGATCTATGTCATAGCTCTGTCACTCTTCCTCAGCGTGCGCAAGGCTGAAGTTACACTCGCTTTACTTATCTCCGGAGGTTCTTTACATGCGACTTGAGCGCTCGGTCCTGTCGACCATTTTTGCTTGTCTTGCGAGTGTTTTTCTGGCCCTCCCGGCTAGCGCCGCGCCAACGCCAGCGGCCCCTCCCTCACTTGATAACGCCACCTGTCTGACCTGCCATGACGGCAAGAAGGGCAAGCTCGAAGTTCCCGGATCCGACGGCAAGGCGCGCGCCCTGCGCAGCGTCGCCGGCGACAAGTTTGCCCAGAGCGTGCACGCCAACATGCAATGCGTGGCTTGCCACGCCGACATTGCAGACAACGCCGACAAGGCCAATGCCCACGTCAAGGACCCGGCACTGGCTCTGAAGAAGGTCGATTGCGCAGGCTGCCACACGGAGTTGTGGGAGCAGACCGAAAAGTTCGGCAAGGCTGCAGAGCGCCCGCGCCTGGGAGTGGTGGCCAAGAACATCGAGGCGTACAAGAAGTCCTTCCACGCACGTCCCAATTCAGACGACAAGACCAAGCCCAATGCCTCGTGCGACAGCTGCCACGATACGCACAGCTTCAGCGTGCCGGCCAAGGGCAGTCCACAGCGCACCCAGTGGCGTCTGCAGATTCCGACCGTCTGCGGCGCTTCCTGCCATACCGAACAGCTGGAAGCCTATCTGACCTCCGTCCACGGTCAGGAAAACAGCAAAAAACTGCTGGCGCAGGCTGCCGTCTGCTCCGACTGCCACACGGCGCACGGCATCACCAACACCTCGGGCGACGCCTTCAAGCTGACGGTATCGACCAGTTGCGGCAACTGCCACGTCGAGAAACTCGACACCTACAAGGACACCTTCCACGGCCAGATCAGTACGCTGGGCTATGCCTATACGGCCAAGTGCTACGACTGCCATGGCAGCCACCAGATCCTGAAGGTCAACGACCCGAAATCGATGGTCCATCCGAACAACCGGATGAAAACCTGCCAGACCTGCCACAACGCCAAGAAGGGCTTGCCTGATGTGCCAGCAGCGTTCGCCAGTTATCAGCCGCACGGCAACGCCAACGATTTCAACAAATACCCGCAGATCTGGGTGGCCTGGCAAATCATGGTGCAGTTGCTGGTCGGCACCTTTGGCTTCTTCTGGCTGCATACCGCACTCTGGTTCTATCGCGAGTACAAGGAACGCAAGGATCGTGCTGGCAAACCGCACATCAAGCCTGACTCGGTGCCTGCGCAATTCAAGGGCAAGCACGTGCAGCGCTTCACTCCGGTCTGGCGCATCGCGCACCTGACTTTCGCGCTGAGCCTGATGGTGCTGACGCTGACCGGCATGCCGCTGTTCTACGCCGATGTCGGCTGGGCGCCGACCATCATGCGTGCGCTGGGTGGCCCGCACACGGCGGGTGTGATCCACCGCGTTGCTGCGGTGCTGTTTGCCGGTGTCTTCTTCTGGCACCTGATCTACATGACCTGGGGCATCATCCGCAACCGCAAGACCTTCAAGATCCTGGGCCCGAATTCCATGGTGCCCAATCTGCAGGACGGCAAGGACATGCTGGCCATGTTCCAGTGGTTCTTTGGCCAGGGTCCACGGCCCAAGTTCGACCGCTGGACTTACTGGGAGAAGTTTGACTACTGGGCACCGTTCTGGGGCGTCACCATCATTGGTGTCAGCGGCCTGATCATGTGGCTGCCGGGCTTCTTCGGCGCCTTCCTGCCGGGCTGGGTTTTCAACGTGGCTGCCATCTTCCACGGTGAAGAAGCCTTCCTGGCGGTGGTGTTCCTGTTCACGGTGCACTTCTTCAACAACCACTTCCGTCCGGACAAGTTCCCGCTCGAAGTGGTGATGTTCACCGGCACCTTCTCGCTCGAAGAGTTCAAGCACGACCATGGCGTGGAATACCAGCGCCTGGTGGACAGCGGCGAGCTGGAAAAATACCTGGTTGACGCTCCGTCGCCTGGCAAGCTGGCAGCCTCGAAAGTGTTGGGCTTTACCCTGATCACGTTCGGTCTGACCTTGCTGACGCTGGTGGCGGTGGGCTTCTTCACGAGTCACTAAAGCCGGGTTGCCATGGTGGGTTGTTGGTGGCTGTCATGCCGGACTTGATCCGGCATCCATGGATTGCGGGTCGAGCCCGCAATGACAGAGTCTTGTTGGTTGGAATCACTTCGGTGATGGAAAGGAAGAAATGGAAATAGTCAATACCGATGTCGTCATCATTGGCGCGGGGGGCGCGGGTTTGCGCGCCGCCATCGCGCTGGCCGAGACCGACCCGAAGCTGAGCGTGGCCTTGATCTCCAAGGTCTACCCGATGCGCAGTCACACCTGCGCGGCCGAGGGCGGTGCTGCTGGCGTCATCAAGAAGGACGACAGTTTTGACCTGCACTTTGACGACACCGTAGGCGGTGGCGACTGGCTCTCCGACCAGGACTGCGTCGAGTACTTTGTGCACGAAGCACCGAAGGAACTGACGCAACTCGAACACTGGGGTTGCCCCTGGAACCGCGAGGCTGACGGTTCGGTTGCCGTGCGCCCCTTTGGCGGCATGAAAAAGCAGCGCACCTGGTTTGCCGCTGACAAGTCAGGCTTTCACATTCTGCATACGCTGTTCCAGACGACGCTGCAGTTCCCATCGATTCAGCGTTTTGACGAGTACTTTGCGCTCGATCTGCTGGTCGATGACGGTCGCTGCCAGGGCGTCACGGCGATGGAAATGCGCAGTGGCATGATCAAACAGTTCCACGCCAAGTCCGTCATTATTTGTGGCGGCGGCGCCGGGCGCATGTTCCCCTTCAGCACCAACGGCGCCATCAAGACCGGCGACGGCATGGCACTGGCTTACCGCGCTGGTGTGCCACTGAAGGACATGGAGTTTGTGCAGTACCACCCGACCGGTCTGCCCAATACCGGCAGTCTGCTGACCGAAGCCTGCCGTGGTGAAGGCGGCGTGCTGCTCAACAAGAATGGCCGGCGCTACCTGCAGGACTACGGCATGGGCCCGGAAACGCCACTGGGCAAACCGCAGCTCAAGACCATGGAACTCGGCCCGCGCGACCGCGTCAGCCAGGCCTACTGGCACGAACTGCAAAAGGGCAATACCGTGACGACGCCGTGGGGCGAGTGCGTGATGCTCGATATGCGCCACCTCGGTGAAAAATACATCGACGAGCGTCTGCCACTGGTGCGCGAACTCGGTATCGCCTACCTCGGTGTGGACATCGCCAAGGAAGCGATCCCGATCCGTCCCGTGGTGCACTACATGATGGGTGGCATCTCCACCAACACCCAGGCCGCCACACAACTGCCGGGTCTCTTTGCCGCTGGCGAATGCGCCTGCGTCAGTCTGAACGGTGCAAACCGCCTGGGCTCCAATTCGCTGGTCGAACTGCTGGTCTTCGGCAAGAGCGCTGCGCTGTCGGCCATTGCCCACATGCAGGGTCTGCCCAAGCCCAATACGGCAGCGCTGCAGGCACGCGCCAACGAGTCGCAAGCGCGCGTGCGTGAACTGTTCTCGCGCACTGACGGCACCGAATCGATGTCCGGTCTGCGCAAGGAGATGATGGACACGATGGAGAAGAACGCCGGCCTGTACCGCGAAGAAATCGGTCTGAAGGAAGCGGTTGCCAAGCTCGCCGAGCTGCGCCAGCGCTACAACAAGATCGTGCTGCACGACAAGAGCAACGTCTTCAATACCGACCTGTTCCAGGTGCTCGAACTTGGCTCCATGCTCGACTGCGCCGAGGCTCTCGCCGTCAGCGCGCTGGCACGCAAGGAATCACGCGGCGCACACCAGCGTCTGGACTACGTCGAGCGCGACGACCAGACCTTCCTGCGTCACAGCATGGCTTTCTACCAGGGCCTGAACCCGCCGCGTCTGGACTATCTGGATGTGGTCATTACCAAATCGCCACCGGGCGTGCGTGACTACTCGGGAGACCACAAATGACACAGCTAAAAAAGAGGATGGTTCAGCTCGAAGTGCTGCGCTACGACCCCGAAAAGGACAAAGAGCCGCGTTTCCAGAGCTACACGGTTGAGTGCAACGAAGAGTGGGTGGTGCTGGACGCGCTCACGGCGGTCAAGGAGACCATAGACCCGACGCTCAACTTCCGCTGGTCCTGCCACATGGCGGTCTGCGGCAGCTGCGGCATGATGGTCAACGGTGAGCCGAAACTCTCCTGCCACGCTTTCCTGCGCTCCTACGAGGGCGTGATCCGGGTCGAGCCGCTTGCCAACTTCCCGATCGAGCGCGATCTGGTCACGGTGGCGGACGACTTCATTGACAAGCTCAAGCGCGTCAAGCCCTATCTGATCCCCAAGGAAAAGAAGAGCATCGCCGAGGGCGAGTACAAGCAGACACCGGCGCAACTGATGAAGTACCGCCAGTTCTCGATGTGCATCAACTGCATGCTGTGCTACGCCGCCTGCCCTGAATATGGCTTGCAGCCCAAGTTCATCGGTCCGGCAGCGATCACCCTGGCGCACCGCTACAACCAGGACTCGCGCGACGGTGGACGCGATGAGCGCCAGGAAGTCATTGCGACCAACGAAGGCGTCTGGGAGTGCTCGTTTGTCGGCGCCTGCTCCGAAGTGTGTCCGAAGGCCGTCGATCCGGCCAGCGCATTGCAGCAGGTCAAGGTTGCCAGCACCATCGACTGGTTCAAGGAACATCTGTTACCCGGAGGCGCAAAATGAGCCGCAAACCTTTTGTTCGCGAGGTCTCCAAGACCGGCTGGTACTTGAAGCATCCGCGCTATATGCGCTACATGTCGCGTGAAGTCACCTGCATCCCGATCGGCGCTTTTGCGCTGCTGCTGGTCTGTGCCGTCGAGCGTCTGGCCCAAGGGCAGCAAGCCTGGGACTCGTTCGTCGCAGCCCTCACCGGTCCCTGGAGTTTTCTGGGCATGGCGGTGATCCTGGCTTTCGCAACCTACAACGCAACCAACTGGTTTAACGTGACGCCCAAGGCGATGCCGGTACAAACCGGCGAAGAGTTCCTGGATGGCAAGTACATTGTTGGTGCTCACTACGCGGTTTGGGCTGTAGCCACGCTGGTGGTCTTGTTTTTCGCAGGAGTGCTGTAACCATGGCCAAGTCGAATAAACCCATCTTCTGGAGCCTGTTTGCCGCCGGCGGTACGCTGGCCGCCTTTCTGGCACCAGTGCTGGCGCTGCTGTTCCTGATGCTCTCGCTGGGCCACGCGCCCGATCTGCTGAGCTACGCCAGGCTCCACGCTTTTGCCGCACACTGGTTTGGCAAGCTGTTCCTGCTGGGCGTGATCACGCTCTTTCTGTGGCATGCGGCGCACCGCCTGCGCGTCACCTTTTTTGACTTCGGCCTGCGCAAAGACTCGCTGGTGGCCATCGTCGTCTACCTGGTGGCCGGCATTGGCACCATCGTGACGGCTCTGGCACTGCTGCGCATCTGACCGATCTGGTTTAAGATAGGCGCATGAACCCGGGCTGCCGTGGCCCGGGAGCCCCCTTTGGGGGCTTTTTTTTAAGGTTTTTTTTGAGCTCAAAAGAATCCGCAGGCGCCGCCAGCGCCGAGTCAAGCCTGTCCCTGGTGCCGGTTCCCAAGTATCTGCAGGAAACCTATTGGTGGGCCTATGTGCATCCGAATGCGGTGCGTGTTTTCGAGCGCCAATGGCTGGTCAATCTGATCCTTTGGGGTAATTTTGCGCGGCTGCGCAATGCGGCGCTGGACGAACTCAAGGACGCCTCTGACGGCAAGATCCTGCAGGTGGCCTGCGTCTATGGCGACTTCACCGAACATGTGCTGAACCGCCTGGGGCCTCAGGGTCATCTGGACGTGATTGATGTGGCGCCCGTGCAGATCAAGAACCTGCACGACAAGTTGCAGGGACGACGCCAGTGGTCGGTATTGCGACAGGACTCGACCAACATGCAGTTTGACGACGCCAGTCGCGATGCGGTCGTGGTCTTCTTCCTGCTGCATGAACAGCCGCTGGAAGTGCGACGCAAGACCGTCGCCGAAGCGCTGCGCATCACGCGACCCGGTGGCAAACTGGTTTTTGTGGACTACCACCGACCGAAAGCGTGGAGCCCGTTTCGCTACCTGATGGTGCCGATTCTCAAAACGCTGGAGCCGTTTGCCATGGACCTGTGGCGCAATGACATCACCAGTTGGCTACCGGCCGACTGCCAGATAGCCAAGGTCGAGAAGCAGACCTATTTCGGCGGTCTCTACCAGAAAGTCGTGATCACGCGCTAAAAGCGGTCATCGTTGTCATTGCACCCTCGTTGTCATTGCACCGTCGTTGTCATTGCACCGTCGCTGTCATTGCACCCTCGTTGTCATTGCGGACTTGATCCGCAATCCAGTGAATGCGCGGCACTGGATCCCGGGTCGAGCCCGGGATGACCGCTCCTGACACCCGGGATGACCGCTCCTGACACCCGGGATGACAGCCCGCTCAGGCGACGCGCTCGAGCACCAGCACACCAAAGAAGCCCAGGCCGGCGAAGATCACCCATTTCAGGATCAGCAGGCCCCAGCGCTTGTAGCGGGCCTCGCCGGTGGTGGTGTAGAACAGAAACGATACTGCAGAACCGAGCAGCAGCAGGAGAATGAGCCAGCGAAAGAGCAGCATGGTGAAATCCTTTTCCCGCTTCTGTTACCAGGCCCGGGCCAGTTGTGCAAAACCACTCGGGGCCAGCTTTTCATCTTCAAAGCTCACCACTTCCCAAGCGTCGGTGCGATTGAGCAACTCGCGCAGCAGCAGGTTGTTCAGCGCGTGGCCTGAGCGAAAGGCACTGTAACTGGCCAGTAGCGGCTTGCCGATCAGATAAAGGTCACCCATGGCGTCCAGGATCTTGTGCTTCACAAACTCGTCGTCATAGCGCAGACCCTCGGCGTTGAGCACCTTGTAGTCATCCATCACGATTGCGTTGTCCAGTCCACCGCCTAGCGCCAGACCATTGGCACGCATCATCTCCACATCCTTGGTGAAACCAAAGGTGCGAGCCCGCGCGATGTCTTTCGAGTAGGAGCCGCTGCTCATGTCGAACACCACGCGCTGGCCGGTTGCATCCACCGCCGGATGGTCAAAGTCAATCTCGAAACTGAGCTTGTAACCGTGGTAGGGCTCAAGCCGTGCCCACTTCTGCGCGGCGCCCTGCCCCTCCTTGACCTCCACTGTCTTGAGCAGTCGAATGAAGCGCCTGGGTGCGTTTTGCAGTTCAATGCCAGCACTTTGCAGCAAGAACACAAAAGAAGCCGCCGAGCCATCGAGTATCGGTACTTCTTCGGCGTTGATGTCAATGTACATATTGTCGACCCCGAGGCCGGCGCAGGCGGACATCAAATGCTCAACGGTATGCACCTTGGCGTTGCCGTTGGCCAGCGTGGATGCCAGCCGGGTATCAGAAACCGCGGTGGCCGTGGCAACAATATCGACCGCCTCGGGCAGGTCCACCCTGCGGAACACGATGCCGGTGTCTGGCTGCGCCGGGCGCAGCGTGAGTTCCACACGCTGGCCACTGTGCAGACCGACACCCACAGCGCGGGTCAGGGATTTGAGAGTACGTTGCTTGAGCACTGTTTGATTTTACTAATCCGCCTGTTTGCGCAGGAACGCCGGGATCTCGAAATCATCCATGCCACCGGAGGCCAGCGCATCCACCTTGGCTGCAGCCTGGCTGCGGTCGCGCGTACGCCAGACGCTCGGAGTCGTCATCGACTGGTAGTCGGGCTGCGTTCCGATCGTCTGCGCGGCCGGTGCTTGCCCGCCGGTGCTCGTGTTCAGGCTGGGTACCTGGAAACCGATGTTGTCGGTTCCGGTGCGCAATACAGCCGTTGGCACGACCGACATGGCGGGCTTGCGGCCCTGGCCCTGGCGCGACAGGCCAGTGGCCACCACGGTGACGCGAATCTGCTCACCCAGTTCATCGTCGTAAGCGGTGCCGTAGATCACATGGGCATCGGGCGAAGCATAGGCGCGGATGGTGTTCATGGCCAGCTTCGATTCGCTGAGCTTGAGCGAACCCTTGGCCGCCGTGATCAGCACCAGCACGCCTTTGGCGCCCGACAGGTCAATGCCTTCAAGCAGCGGGCAGGCCACCGCCTGCTCGGCCGCAATGCGGGCGCGATCAGGTCCGGCAGCGATGGCGGTTCCCATCATCGCCTTGCCGGGCTCGCCCATGACGGTGCGCACATCTTCGAAGTCGACGTTCACATGCCCCGGCACATTGATGATTTCAGCAATGCCGCCGACGGCATTTTTGAGAACATCATTGGCGTGCGCAAACGCCTCATCCTGGGTGATGTCGTCACCCAGCACTTCGAGCAGTTTCTCGTTCAGCACCACGATCAGCGAATCCACATTGGCTTCGAGTTCGGCCAGGCCGCCGTCGGCATTGCTCATGCGCCTGCCACCTTCAAAATCAAAGGGCTTGGTGACAACACCGACCGTCAAAATACCCATCTCGCGTGCCACGCGAGCGATCACGGGCGCCGCGCCGGTGCCGGTGCCACCACCCATGCCGGCGGTGATGAACAGCATGTGCGCACCGGCAATGGCCGAGCGGATGTCGTCCACAGCCAGTTCGGCAGCGTCGCGTCCCTTGTCCGGCATGCTGCCGGCACCCAGGCCGCTGCTGCCGAGCTGGATCGCCTTGTGCGCTGCGCTGCGACCCAGCGCCTGGGCATCGGTATTGGCACAAATAAATTCCACGCCCTGTACCGCACAACCAATCATGTGCGCGACGGCATTGCCGCCGCCGCCACCGACACCGATGACCTTGATCTGGGTGCCTTGGTTGAACGCTACTTCTTCAATCATTTCGATGGGCATTTTTTTCTCCTGAAGTTTCAAAATTGTTTACAGTTGCCGAATGGGGTTCAAATTTTTTGTTGGGACTCATGAAGGTGGATCCGTCCCTCGCCATCGCCAGTAAGGCGGCTGATAGTTCCTGCGGTGTTGTGTGGTCATTGCGAGCCTCCCGAATCCGGCCCGATACCGTACGGACCAACCTGAAACCGTCATCCCGGACTCGGCAGCTGTCATCCCGGATCTGATCCGGGATCCAGTGCCACGCGAGCCATGGATTGCGGGTCGGGGCCCGCAATGACAAGCAAGGGTGTATCTGTTCATCAAAAATTCCCGATAAACCAGTCTTTGACCTGGCCGAACGCGGTTTTCATGGAGCCATTTTTTTGCGCCACCTTGAAGCCGCGCAGCCGTGCCAGCCGCGCTTCTTCGAGCAGGCCCATGACGGTCGCTGCGCGCGGTTGCGCCACCATGTCGGACAGCGCGCTCGAGTATTTGGGAATACCCCGGCGCACCGGTTTGAGAAAGATGTCTTCACCTAGCTCGACCATGCCGGGCATGATGCAGCTGCCGCCGGTGAGCACGATGCCGCTGGAGAGCATTTCCTCAAAACCGGACTCGCGCATGACCTGATGCACCAGCGAGAAGATCTCTTCGACGCGCGGTTCAATCACACCAGCGAGTGCCTGCCGACTCAGCATGCGCGGACCCCGGTCGCCCAGGCCCGGCACCTCGACCTGGGCATCCGGATCGGCCAGCAACTGCTTGGCGTAGCCGCTCTCGACCTTGATGTCTTCGGCGTCCTTGGTCGGCGTGCGCAGCGCCATCGCAATGTCGCTGGTAATCAGGTCGCCGGCAATCGGGATTACCGAGGTGTGGCGAATCGCACCGTTGGTGAAGATCGCCACATCCGTGGTGCCAGCGCCAATATCCACCAGCGCCACACCCAGCTCTCGTTCATCTTCTGTCAGCACCGACAGACTCGACGCCAGCGGATTGAGCATCAACTGCTCCACCTCCAGGCCGCAACGACGCACACACTTGATGATGTTTTCGGCCGCACTCTGCGCGCCGGTCACGATGTGCACCTTGGCCTCGAGCCGGATGCCGCTCATGCCAATGGGTTCCTTCACGTCCTGTCCGTCGATCACAAATTCCTGCGGTTCCACCAGCAAGAGCCGCTGATCGGTCGAGATATTGATGGCCCGCGCTGTCTCCAGCACCCGGGCTACATCAGCGGCACTGACCTCACGGTCCTTGATGGCGACCATGCCGCTGGAATTGATGCCCCGGATGTGGGCGCCGGTGATGCCGGTGTAGACCTTGGTGATCTTGCAGTCGGCCATCAGTTCAGCCTCTTTCAGGGCCTGCTGAATGCTCTGCACGGTGGCGTCGATGTTGACCACGACACCGCGCTTGAGTCCGTTGCTTGGTGCCAACCCCAGGCCGGCGAGCTTGAGTTCGCCGCCGGGCATCACCTCAGCTACCACCACCATCACTTTGGCGGTGCCAATGTCCAGCCCTACGACCAGATCTTTGTATTCTTTCGCCATATGTTCACCTGTTGCTTGTGTTGCCGTTGTTAAGCTACTTCTTCTGCCCAATGGCTGCCAGCGTGCTGACGCCGCGCAGCCGCAAGGCATAACCATCTTGATGCCGTAAATCCGCCGTCTCCAGTGCATCGCTCTTGCGGCCATAACGCGAGGTCACTTGTGTCAAGGTCCTGAGAAATCGTTGCGTGCGCGCCAGCACCTCGGGCACGCTGCCGCTGCCAAGCTCGACCGTCGCCCCTTCCTCAAAGTGGGCACGCCAGCCGCCGTGTCCGGTCAGTTCAAGCTGATCGAGCGTCATGTCCATTTCTTCAAATGGCGTCTGCAAAGCCTCAAACATCAGCAGCACCTGGGGCGCCTGACCCTCCGGGCCATGCATGCGTGGCAGGGCATCCTGCTCAACCTCGCCGAGATTGCCTTCAAATACTTCGCCAAAATTGTTAAGCAGTTTGGGCTCGCCTTCGATGCCCCAATACGCCACCGCCTTGTGTTCCTGCAAGGTGACCCGCAGGCGATCGGGGAACTCACGCCGCACCACCGCCTTGCGCACCCAGGGCAAGGACTCGAAGACGAGTCGGGTGCGCTCCAGATCGATGCTGAAGAAAGTGCCACTCAAGCGCGGGGTGACATTCGCGCGCAGTGTCACGGCATTGTTGTGCGTCAACTCACCGGTCACTCCAATGCCATGCAGGAAGAAGACCGGTTGACGCGCCACCCAGAGCGCCGCCGCGCCCAGCAGCAAGGCAGCAAACGCCAGCAGCATGACCCAGGCCATCAGATTCATCAGTCTGATGTCCAGTGGCAGGCTCAGCTCATCGCTCATGGCACTCCCCTGACCGCGATGTCGGCATAGTCGAGTGTCGCCAACTCGAGCACCTGCAGACACAGCGCCGGATAACTGATGCCCGCCGCCTTGGCCGACATGGGCACCAGCGAGTGCCCGGTCATGCCCGGCGAGGTGTTGATCTCCAGCAAATAGGCTTGCCGCGTCTGCTGGTCAATCATCACGTCGGTGCGGGCCCAGCCGCGGCAGCCCAGGCTACGGTAGGCCTTGAGCACCAGTTCCTGAATCTGCTCTTCTTCGCCGGCTGGCAAGCCGGCTGGCACCAGGTACTGCGTGGTGTCGGTGAAGTATTTGTTCTGGTAGTCGTAATTGCCGTCGGCCGCAACAATCCTGATCAGCGGCAGCGCGTGCGCCGCAGCACCCGAGCCCAGCACCGCAATCGTGACTTCATCACCGCTGATGAACTGCTCGCACAGGACTTCGCTGTCGTGTTGTGCCGCCAGTGCGTAGGCCGCCTGGCACTGCGCCAGGGCAGTCACCTTGGTCAGGCCGATGGTCGAGCCTTCGCGTGCCGGCTTCACGATCATCGGGCTGCCGAGCTCGGTGAAGGCCTGCTCGGTGGCGGCGGCGCTGTCAACCTGATACCAACCCGGTGTCGGCAAACCGTCGGCGCGCCACAGCCGCTTGGTCATGACTTTGTCAATCGCAATGCTGGATGCCATGACGCCGGAACCGGTGTAGGGGATGCCCAGCAGTTCAAGCGCACCCTGCACCGTGCCGTCTTCGCCAAAGCGGCCATGCAAGGTGATGAAGCAGCGCGCAAAGCCATCGCGCTTGAGCTCCGAGAGCTCACGTTCAGCCGGGTCGAAAGCATGTGCGTCCACCCCTTGCGAGCGCAAGGCCTGCAACACACCCTGTCCCGACATCAGCGAGATTTCGCGCTCCGCCGACGCCCCGCCCATCAGCACGGCGACTTTCCCTGGATCTGCATCAGGTCGATTCATACCCGTATTTCCTCCTGCACCAAACTCGCTGAACCGGTTTGCATGGTCAGCACTTTTGCCGGCACCGCACCAATCGATCCAGCACCCATGCACAGCACCACATCGGTATCACGCGCCTGCGCAAGAATGGCCTGCGGCATGGCTGCGATGTCCTCGATAAAACTGAGCTCGACCTGCCCGGCCAGCCGCACCGCCTGTGCCAGACTGCGGCCATCGGCAGCGGCAATGCGCGCCTCACCGGCGCTGTAAACCTCGGCCAGCAGGACCGCATCGGCCTGCGCCAGCACCTTGACAAAGTCATCGAAGCAGTCGCGCGTGCGGCTGTAACGGTGCGGCTGAAACGCCAGCAACAAGCGACGACCCGGAAAGGCGCCACGCGCTGCCGCCAGCGTGGCTGCCATCTCTGCCGGATGGTGGCCATAGTCGTCCACCAGCGTAAAAGTGCCGCCGTCGCGGGCTTGGATTTCTCCATAGCGCTGAAAGCGTCGCCCCACCCCCTTGAATTCGGCCAGCGCGCGCAACACGGCCTGATCCGCCAGCTTGAGCTCGTGCGCCACCGCGATCGCTGCCAGTGCATTGAGCACGTTGTGTCGACCCGGCAAATTGAGCACCACCTGCAGATCGGCCAACGCCGGGCCAACACGCCGCTGCACCGTGAAATGCATTTGACCCGCCACCGCGCGCACGTCCACGGCCCGGATCTGCGCCGCTTCGTTGAAGCCGTAGCGCGTCACCTTGCAACTCACCTGCGGCGCAATTTCGAGAATCGCCGGGTCGTCGCTGCACAGGATGGCGTTGCCGTAAAAAGGCAGACGGTGCAGAAAGTCAAGAAAGGCCTGCTTCAGACGCCCAAAGTCGTGGCCGTAGGTGTCCATGTGATCGGCATCGATATTGGTCACCACCGCCAGCACCGGCAGCAGATTCAGGAAGGAGGCGTCCGACTCATCGGCCTCGACCACGATGTAGTCGCCCTGACCGAGCCGCGCGTTGGCTGCAGCACTGTTGAGCCGTCCGCCGATCACAAAGGTCGGGTCCAGCCCGGCCTCGCCCAGCACACTGGCCAGCAGGCTGGTGGTGGTGGTCTTGCCGTGGGTGCCGGCCACCGCAATGCCCTGTTTGAGCCGCATCAACTCCGCCAGCATCAAGGAACGCGGCACCACGGCAATGCCCTGCTCGCGAGCGCTGCGCACCTCGACGTTATCGGCAGGGACCGCACTGGAAGTCACGACCACATCGGGCCCCTCCATGTTGCTTGCGGCATGCCCGACATGGGTCTGGATTCCCAAGGCGGCCAGACCTCGCAGCGTTGCGCTGTCGCTCTGGTCGGAGCCGCTCACCTGGTAGCCCAGATTGAACAGGATCTCGGCGATGCCTGACATGCCAACGCCGCCGATGCCGACGAAGTGAATGTGACGCACCGCGTGCTTCATGTTGTCAACTCCTCGCAGGCGTCGGCGATCTGACGACTGGCGTCCAGCTTTTCGAGCTTTCTTGCTGCCATGGCGCACGCCAACAGCGCAGTTCTATCGGTCTGCTGCAGCAGTTCGGCCAGGCGCTGCGGACTCATTTCTGTCTGCGGCAACAGCCAGCCGGCGCCCTGGTCGACCAGAAAGCGGGCGTTGCGGGTTTGGTGGTCGTCCACCGCAAACGGAAAAGGCACCAACAGGGCCGCCGCACCCACTGCTGCAAGCTCGGTCACCGTGCTGGCGCCAGCGCGGCAAAGAACCAGATCGGCGTCGGCAAAGGCCTGCGCCGTGTCGTCGATGAAGGGCGTCAGCTGCGCCTGCACAGCAGCGTTGGCGTAGTTGGCGCGCAGGGCATCAATCTGTGCTGCGCCGCTCTGATGCAGCACCGCGGGCCGTGCTGCCATTGGGATCAGCGCCAGCGCCTGCGGTACCACCTCGTTCAAGGCGCGCGCACCCAGACTGCCGCCCAGCACCAGCAAGCGCAAGGGGCCACTGCGACGGGCGAAACGTGCAGTCGGCTGCGCCACGCCGATGAAGGCCGCACGCAGCGGATTGCCAACCCAGCGAGCCTTGGCAAGCACATCCGGAAAGGCGCAAAAGACGCGGCTTGCGACCTTGGCCAGCAGCTTGTTGGCCATGCCCGCCACCGAGTTCTGCTCATGCAGCACCAAGGGCTTGCCCAACAGCACACTCATCAGTCCGGCCGGAAAAGTGATGTAGCCGCCCAGCCCCAGCACGACGTCGGGCTTGACACGACGCAAAACGACAACGCTTTGCCAGCAGGCGCGCAGCAGGCGCCAGGGCAGTGCCAACAAGGTGGCCCAGCCCTTGCCGCGCACGCCGGCAAAGTCAACCGCCTCAAAGGCAAAACCCTGCGGCGGCACCAGTCGGCTCTCCATGCTCGGCTGCGCCGCACTGCCCGTGCCACCGAGCCAGTGCACACGCCAGCCACGCTCCCGCAAAACCTGCGCCACCGCCAGCCCCGGGAAGATATGCCCTCCGGTGCCGCCTGCCATGATGAGTGCACACTTGGTCATGGCTGGCAATACCGCGATGGGGTACTCGTCATTGCGTCCCGGATTGTCATTGCGGACCTGATCCGCAATCCATGGCCCGCGCGGCACTGGATCCCGGGTCGAGCCCGGGATGACAACAATGACGAGCTGAGGCGACGCTGGTTCATACCCGGCCTCCGCGCATCATCAGGCGGTTTTCGAAGTCGATGCGCAGCACGACGGCCACGGCGATGAGATTGACCAGAATGGCCGAGCCACCGTAACTCATGAGCGGCAGGGTCAGGCCCTTGGTCGGCAAAGCGCCCAAATTCACGCCCATGTTGATAAAGGCCTGAAAGCCCATCCAGATGCCCACACCCTGCGCCACCAGCCCGGCAAAGACCCGGTCCAGTGCAATCGCCTGGCGTCCGATGTGAATCATGCGGCGTGTCAGCCACAGGAACAGGCCAATCACGCAGACCACGCCGACCAGTCCGAACTCTTCACCAATCACGGCCAGCAGGAAGTCGGTATGGGCCTCGGGCAGCCAGTGCAGCTTCTCCACACTGCCGCCCAGGCCGACGCCGAAGATTTCGCCACGCCCGATGGCAATCAGGGAGTGCGTGAGTTGATACCCCTTGGCCAGCGCGTTCTTTTCACTCCAGGGGTCAAGGTAGGCAAAGATGCGCTCACGGCGCCACTCGCTCATCGCAATCATCAGTACAAAGGCCACCAGCAGGACTGCGGCGATCAGAAAGAACATGCGGGCATTGACGCCACCCAGGAACAGGATGCCCATGGCAATCACGGCAATCACCATGAAGGCGCCCATGTCGGGCTCGGCCAGCAGCAGCATGCCGACCACCGCCACCGCCACGCCCATCGGGGCCACGGCGCGAAAGAAGTGCTCCTTGACGTCCATCTTGCGCACCATGTAATCGGCGGCGTACAGCAGCACCGCGAACTTGGCCAGCTCCGATGGCTGAAAACCAAAGGGGCCGATCGAGATCCAGCGCCGCGCGCCGTAAACGACCTTGCCAATGTAGGGAATCAGCACGGCAATCAGGAACACCAGGGAGAGAATGAAGAGCCAGGGTGCGGCCTTTTCCCAGCTTGCCACCGGCACCTGGAAGGCCAGCACGGCCGCCACAAAAGACATCAGCAGCCACAGCACATGGCGCGTCAGGAAATACGTGTGCGTGTACTTGGCAAAGCGCGGGTTTTCGGGCATCGCAATCGAGGCCGAGTACACCATCACCATGCCCCAGATCAGCAGCACCAGCGTCACCCACAGCAGTGGCTGGTCAAAACTCACCACGCGCGTTGGCGCGCTGCTGTTCAGACGCGTGCCGAGGGTGCTCACTGCACTCCCTCCAGCACGCTGCCGGCGGCATTGGCTGTTTCCCTGACCGCCGCCACGAAGACGCGGGAGCGATGCTCATAGTTGTCAAACATGTCAAAGCTTGAGCAAGCGGGTGACAGCAGTACCGCATCGCCCGCTTGCGCCAGCGCGCTGGCCTGTGCCACCGCGTCTTCCATCGAGTCGGCATCGACCAGCGTGACACCGGTCGCTGCCAGCACCTCGCGAATCTGTGCTGCGGCACGACCGATCAGCACCACAGCGCGCACGTGGCGCGCTACCGGCTGCGCCAGGGGTGCAAAGTCCTGCCCCTTGCCCTCACCACCAAGGATGGCAACCAGGCGCCGCTCCAGCCCCAGGCCGGACAAGGCAGCGACCGTGGCACCGACGTTGGTGCCTTTGCTGTCGTCAAAATATTCGACCTCATTGACGATGGCCACCGACTCCAGGCGATGCGGCTCACCCCGGTATTCGCGCAAGCCATACAAAAGCGGTCCCAGCGCACACCCCGCGGCCTGACTCAGTGCCAGCGCCGCCAGCGCGTTCAAGGCGTTGTGGCGTCCCCGGATGCGCAGGGCGTCCGATGGCATCAGGCGCTGGATGTGCAGTTCTTCCTCGGTGTCTTTGCGCTTTCGGTTGGTTTCGTCCGCCTCCAGCGCGCGCACCAGCCAGTGCATGCCGTTGACTTCTTCCATGCCAAAGTCACCCGGACGCGTGGGACGGTCTGCGCCGAAGGTGACATAAGAACGGCACTGCGGCTTCTGCAGCTTGCCCTTGACCTTGATCGGCTCCGGCAGCAAAGCCATCACTGCGGGATCGTTGCGATTGAGCACCAGCAGGGCTTGCTGACCAAAGATGCCGGCCTTGGCGCGACTGTAGGCCAGCATGGAACCATGCCAGTCAAGATGGTCCTGCGTGATGTTGAGCAGCGCTGCCGCGCTGGGCTCGAAACCGGATGCTGCGTCAAGCTGAAAACTTGACAACTCCAGCACCCACACTTCGGGCAGGGCGTCGGCGTCGAGTTGTGCCCTCAGCGTATCGAGCAGCGTCGGTCCGACGTTACCCGCCATCGCAACCGTCTTGCCGGCACGCGCCACCAGCTGTGTGGTCAAGGAAGTCACGGTCGTCTTGCCATTGGTGCCTGTCACGGCGAGCACCTTGGGCGCGTAATTGCGCGTAGCGCGCAAGTCTGCCAAGGCCTGCGAAAAAAGTTGCAACTCGCCCGCCACCGGCAGTCCGATGGCGCGTGCTGCGTCTGACACCGGCGCGCATTCGACTGGCGTCAAGCCAGGACTGACATAGACCGCCTTGACATCGCTGCCTTCAATCAGTGCGGCACTGAAAGGACCAGGAACAAAACTCGTGGCCGGCAGCTCGCTCTGCAACGCGGCAAGCTGCGGCGGCTCGGCGCGCGTGTCTGCCACAGTGACCTGCGCGCCTTCACGCGTGCACCAGCGCGCCATCGCCAGGCCGGACGTACCCAAGCCCAGGATCAGAACGTGTTGTCCACGCAGTGAGCACGCCGTGCCGGCGCCGGGCCGCCCCAAGCCGAGCACAGCCCCCTCGGGGGGCAGCGCAGCACATGAAATGGCAAGCGTGGGGGCCATCCAGTTACCTCAGCTTCAGCGTTGACAAGCCAACCAGGCACAACAGCATGGTGATGATCCAGAAGCGCACCACCACCTGGGTCTCCTGCCAACCACTCTTCTCGAAATGATGGTGCAGCGGCGCCATCTTCAGGATGCGGCGACCCTCGCCATATTTCCTCTTCGTGAACTTGAACCAGCTGACCTGCAGCATGACCGACAGCGCTTCCGCAACAAAGATGCCACCCATGATGGCCAGCACGATTTCCTGGCGCACGATGACGGCAATCGTGCCCAGTGCGGCGCCAAGCGCCAGCGCGCCGACATCGCCCATGAAGACCTGCGCCGGGTGCGTGTTGAACCACAGAAAGGCCAGACCGGCACCCGCCATAGCCGAGGTGAATATCAACAACTCTCCGGACCCTGGGATGTAGGGGAAGAACAGGTATTTTGAGTAAACCGAACTGCCCGTGACGTAGGCAAAGATGCCCAGGCAGGCACCCACCATCACCACCGGCATGATGGCCAGACCATCCAGACCATCTGTCAGGTTCACTGCATTGCTGGAGCCCACAATCACCAGGTAAGTCAGAATGACAAATCCGAGCACGCCCAACGGGTAGCTGATTTCCTTGAAGAAGGGCAGCAGCAGACCGGCCTTGGGCGGCAGGTTCAGGTCAAAGCCCGATTGCACCCATTTGAAAAAAAGCTCCAGCACGCGCCAGTTGGAATTCTCCGAGATGCTGAACACCAGGTACAGCGCCGCGAGCAGGCCAACGACCGATTGCCAGAAATATTTTTCCCTGGAACTCATGCCCTCCGGGTTCTTGTCCACCACCTTGCGCCAGTCGTCGGTCCAGCCGATGGCGCCAAAGCCCAGCGTGACGAGCAGAACAATCCAGACAAAGCGGTTGCTCAGATCGGCCCACAACAGCGTGGAGATGGCGATGCAAAGAAGAATCAGTGCGCCACCCATGGTCGGCGTGCCGCTCTTGACCAGATGCGAGGCCATGCCGTAGCCGCGAATCGGCTGTCCGATCTTGAGTTCGGTCAGGCGGCGAATGACAAACGGGCCGGCCACCAGGCCGATCAACAGCGCCGTCAAGGCCGCCATAACAGCGCGAAAGGTCAGGTACTGAAAGACGCGAAAGTGCCCAAATTCGGGCGACAGCGACTGCAACCATTGAGCCAGACTCAAGAGCATGGGACGATCCTGACTTTGAGGCTAAACCGCATTTATTTCTTCCTTGTCTCGGACGGCGTGGTCCGTCAGTGCCGCCACCACACGCTCCATCTTCATAAAGCGTGAACCTTTGACCAGCACACTGCCGATCTGACCCATTTGCGCCAACACAGCCTGCTGCAGCGAGGCCACGTCGCGGAAGTGCCGGCCGGCGCCAAAGCTGCTGGCGGCGGCCTGCGAGAGCTCGCCCAGGGTGAACAAGGCGTCCACGCCCAGGCTGCGCGCGAGTGCGCCGGCTTCGGCATGAAAAGCCGGGCCCTGGTCGCCGACTTCACCCATATCCCCCAGCACCAGCAAACGTGGCGCTGGCAGTGTCGCCAGAACTTCGATGGCGGCGCGGACCGAATCCGGGTTCGCGTTGTAGCTGTCATCCACCAGGGTGACGCTGTGCTCACCGAACTTGAGCAACTGTGCGCGTGAGCGACCCTTGACCGGCTCAAATGCCTCCAGGCCCCGTGCGATGGCTGGCAGGCTGACGCCCGCGGCCAGCGTGCAAGCCACGGCCGCCAAAGAGTTTTTCACGTTGTGCAGGCCAGCAATGTGCAAGGCGTAGCGCAGTGCCCCCACCGGTGTGGCCAGCGTTACCTGCCAGGCTTCGCCCGACCAGTTCGCGGCCGTGCAACGAACGTCGGCAAAGGCCCCGGCGCTGGCGCTAAATTGCGAAACCGAGCGCGCGCCAGCCCTGGCAAGCCAGAGAGCGCTGAAGGCGTCGTCTGACGGAAACACCGCCGTACCGTCGTCCCACAGTGCGTCGATCACCGAGCCGTTCTCCCGCGCCACTGCCGCCACCGTATCCATGAACTCCAGATGTTCGCGCTGCGCGTTGTTGACCAGGGCCACCGTCGGCTGCACGATGGCCGCCAGCTGTGCAATCTCCCCAGGGTGATTCATGCCCAGTTCAAACACCGCCAGTTCGTGGTGAGCGCGCAGACGCAGCACACTCAGCGGCACACCGATGGCGTTATTCAGATTGCCCTGGGTGGCCAGCCAGGCCTCGGGTTTGAAGGCGCGCAGGATGGCCGCAATCATCTGCGTCACGGTGGTCTTGCCATTGCTGCCAGTCACGGCAATCACCGGCAACCTGAACTGCGCGCGCCACTTCGCTGCCAGTTGGCCGAGCGCCTGCTGCGCATCAGCCACCACCAGTCCCGGTAGCCCGGCCGCCAGCAGTCGCTCGTCCGCATCGCCCTGGCACAGTGCTGCTAGCGCTCCCCTGGCCTTGGCCTCCAGCAGGAAATCGTTGGCATCAAAGCGCTCACCACGCAGGGCCACAAAAAGGTCGCCCGGCTCCAGCGTGCGGGTGTCGCTGTGCACACGCAAGAAACTCACTGCAGCGGCGCTGGCATCGTCACCAACCAGGCGCGCTGCGCCCAGCCACTGCTGCAGCTGCCCTAGCGTGAGCATTTCAACCATGCGCCACCTCCCCTGCGGTGCGCTGCAGCACCGGCTTGCTCTGCAAGCGGCGCACCTGCGCCAGATCCGAAAAGGGCAGACGCTGGCCCGCTACTTCCTGGTAGTCCTCATGGCCCTTGCCAGCCAGCAGCACGACATCCTCTGGCGCTGCCTGCGCCAGGGTCTGCGCGATGGCCAGGGCACGATCGGGCTCGACGATGCGGGGCCGCTGGCCCTTGCAGCCGAGCAGTATCTGACTGATGATCGCCTCCGGCTTTTCGCCGCGCGGGTTGTCGCTGGTTAGCACCACTTGATCGGCGTACCGGGCGGCCATGGCACCCATCAGCGGCCGCTTGGTCGCATCGCGGTCGCCGCCACAACCGAAGACACACCAGAGCTGCCCACCGCGCTGCCGGCTCACCGGCCGCAAGGCAAGCAGTGCTTGCGCCAGGGCGTCGGGCGTGTGCGCATAGTCGACCGCGACCAGCGTCTGGCCGGACTGGCCAACAAACTCCATGCGTCCCGGCACCGGCGCCAGCCCCGCACAGGCATCCACAGCGGCCGCCAGCGGCACGCCGACGGAGCGCATCGCCGCCAGCACACCGAGCAGGTTGGAGGCGTTGTACAGGCCGATCAAGCCTGTTTGCAGCAGATAGCCTTGTGCTGCGTCGTCAGCACCGCGCTCGCGCACGGTGAAGCACAGACCACCCGGCGCGTGACTGATGTCGCAGGCCTGTAGCCTGGCCGGTCCGACGCAGGACACGCTCCAGAGATCGAGCGCACCGGCATCCAGCGTGGCGAGCAATTCCAATCCCTTGGGATCGTCGACATTGACCACCGCAGCGCGCAAACCAGGCCAGGCAAACAACTCGCGCTTGGCCTGCCAGTAGGCCTGCATGCTGCCGTGGTAGTCGAGATGATCCTGCGTGAAATTGGTAAACAGGGCAGTGTGAATCTGGCAACCCTGCAGGCGCGACTCGGCCAGGCCGATGGAGGACGCCTCGATGGCGCAGGCCACAACACCGCTGTTGACAAATTCACGCAGTGTTTTCTGCAGCAGAACCGGATCCGGTGTCGTCAAGCCCGTGCTCCGCACGACCGGTGGACGGCCCACACCCAGCGTGCCAACCATGGCGCAAGGCAGGGGTGCCACCTGCTTGAGCTGGGACAAGGCCTGGGCCAGCCACCAGACGCTGGAGGTCTTGCCATTGGTGCCAGTTACCGCGAGCAGCTTGAGCTGCTGCGATGGCTGCTTGAAGTAGGCCGCTGCGATGGGGCCGCTGGCGACCTTGAGCTCTGTATAGCTGGCCACGCGCGGGTCGCTAAAGGCGTAGGGCTCAACGCCGGTTTTCTCTACCAGGCACGCCGCCGCACCCTGCGCCAGTGCCACCGCGACATGCTGGCGCGCGTCGCTGGCGGCTCCCGGCCAGGCGATGAAACCGTCGCCCGCTTGCAGTTGGCGGCTGTCACTTTGCAGTGTGCCGGTAACGTGCTCCTGCAGCCAGCAGGCGGCATCGGATGGCGTAGAGAAGTCAAGCATCAAAAGCTCTCTTCTTCCGTCTTGGCCATGATCTGGGGCTTGACCGCCATGTCCGGCGCAACACCCATCATGCGCAAGGTCTGCTGCACTACTTCGCTGAACACCGGTGCTGCCACGGCACCGCCGTAGTACTGTCCGGCACTCGGCTCGTCGATCATCACGGCGACAATGACACGCGGTTTTTCCACCGGCGCCAGACCGACAAACCAGCCCCGGTATTTGCGATTGCCTGCGCTGCCGTAACCTTTGCCGATTTGCTTGTACGCGGTACCTGATTTGCCACCAACCGAATAGCCAATGGTCTGCGCCCGCTGTCCGGTGCCACCAGGACCAGCGGCCATCTGCAGCATCTTGCGAACCTGACCGGCGGTACGCGCCGACAGCACCGGCACGCCCAGCGCCGGCTCGGCGCTTTTTTGCATGGTCACCGGAATGATCAGTCCGTCGTTCGTAAAGACCGTGTAGGAACGCGCCATCTGGAACAGGGAAGCCGACAATCCATAGCCGTAAGACATGGTGGCCTGTTCGATCGGGCGCCAGGTCTTGTAGGGTCGCAATTTGCCCGACACGGCGCCCGGAAAGCTGATCTGCGGTTTCTGGCCAAAGCCGGCACTCGAGAACATCTCCCACATTTCGCGTGACTGCATCTGCATGGCGATCTTGGTAGTGCCAATATTGCTCGATTTCTGAATCACGCCCTCGACCGTGAGCACGCCATTGGGATGGGAGTCGGAGATCGTCGAGCCGGTGATGGTCAGCTTTCCATTGCCCGTATCAATCAGGGTCTGCGGCGTGACGCGCCCGGTCTCCAGACCCAAGCCGATCGTGAAAGGCTTCATGACCGAGCCCGGCTCGAAGGTATCTGTCAGCGCCCGGTTGCGCAACTGCTCGCCGCTCAGATTCTGCCGTTTTCCGGGCGCATAGCTCGGGTAATTGGCCAGCGCCAGCACTTCACCGGTAATGACATCGAGCACCACCACACTGCCAGCCCTGGCCTTGTTGAGCAGCACGGCGTCACGCAGTTTTTGATAGGCAAAAAACTGCACCTTGCTGTCCACGCTGAGCTGCAGATCAGGGCCATCCACCGGTGCAATCTGTTCGCCCACATCCTCCACCACGCGCCCCAGGCGGTCCTTGAGAACGTGGCGTGAACCATTGCGGCCGGACAGTTCCTTGTTGAAGGCGAGCTCAATCCCCTCCTGCCCGATATCCTCGACATTGGTAAACCCGACCACATGCGCTGCGGCTTCGCCTTCGGGATACTGACGTTTGTATTCCTTGCGTTGATAGACACCTTTGAGCTGGAGCGCCATGATCTGCTGCGCCACCGACTCCTCGACCTGGCGCTTGAGCCAGACAAAGGTCTTGTCTTCATTCTCCAGACGTCTGCCCAGTTCTGCCACCGGCATCTCCAGCAAAGCTGCCAGCTTGCGCAACTGAGCCGGGTCGCGCTCGATGTCTTCCGGAATCGCCCAGATGCTGGGGGCCGGCACGCTGGAAGCCAGAATCACACCGTTGCGATCCAGAATACGGCCACGATTGGCGGGCAACTCCAGTGTTCGGGCAAAACGCACTTCACCCTGACGCAGGAAGAAGTCATTCGCATAGACCTGGATATAGGCGGCGCGCGCGGCCAGAGCGGCAAAGCCCAGAGCGATCGCAGCCACGATGAATTTGCTGCGCCAGACCGGCGTCTTGCTGGCCAGCAGGGGGCTTGAGGTGTAAACAACGCTGCGGCTCACGGGATTCGCCCCGCAACAGCCGAGGCGCCTGGCGCCGAAGCCGGATCAGCGGCGCGCTGCGCCGACGCCGCCGCACCCGCATAGCTCGCATAGTGCGTAATGGCCGGCGTAACCGTGCGCATCTGCAACTGCTCTTTGGCCAGTTTCTCGACCCGCAAGGGTGCTGCCTGGGCGCGCTTTTCCACTTGCAGGCGCTCAAAGTCGGTCTCGATGCTGCGTGCCTGCGAGCGCGCCCGATCCAGCTCGGAGTAGATCTGGCGCGATTCGTACTGCACGTTGACCAGATACAGCGCACTTGCCATGACTGCCAACAGCAGAAAAAACGAAAGCCGAGTCATGCCGCCGTCCTCTGCGCGACGCGCATGATGGCGCTGCGCGCACGTGGATTGGCAGCCAGTTCGGCTGCGCCGGGCTTGATGCGGTGCAAGGCCTTCAAGCGCATCACCCTGGCTGGCGCAAAAGGCGTGCGCCGGTCATATTCGTCGCGCGAATGCCGCGCAATGAACTGTTTGACGATGCGGTCTTCGAGTGAATGAAAGCTGATCACCACCAGCCGGCCGCCGGTCTGCAAGACATCGAGACTGGCCGCTAGGGCCTGTTGCAACTCTTCAAGCTCGGCGTTGATGAAAATCCGAAAAGCCTGAAATGTGCGCGTTGCAGGGTTCTGGCCCGGCTCGCGGGTCTTGACGGTGTCCGCCACGAGTTGGGCCAACTCGGTAGTGCTTGAAATTGCACCCCGCTCCTGTCGGCGAGCAACAATCGCCTTTGCAATCGAGCCAGCAAACCGTTCTTCGCCGTAGTCACGTATCACCTCCGCAATTTTTTCAACTTCTGCCGTCTGCAGCCACTGCGCCACACTGATTCCCCGCGTGCTGTCCATGCGCATGTCCAGCGGGCCTTCAAACCTGAAACTGAAGCCCCGCAACGGGTTATCGATCTGCGGTGAACTGATGCCCAGATCGAGCAGCACGCCGGCGATGCTCGCCTTTGGCAACTCTGCCAGCTGCGAAAAGCCCTGATGCCGGATCGAAAAGCGGGGATCCTGGATGCTGGAAGCCTCAACCAGAGCCTCCGGATCCTTGTCAAACGCAATCAAGTGTCCTTGCGCTTGCAACCGGGAGAGAATCAGGCGGCTGTGACCGCCGCGCCCAAAGGTGGCGTCCACATAAGTCTGGTTGGCAGCGCTGGAATCGTCGCTCGCGTCCGGGTTCGTGAACAGAGCGTCAACAGCTTCGTTCAACAATACGGTGGTATGGCTCCATGGGGTGTCCACCGTCGGCCTTCAGAAAGAAAACTCTTTAAAGACGTCAGGCATGTCGCCCTGCATGGCCTTGGCTTCCTGGGCGTCGTACGTCGCCTTGTCCCAAAGCTCGAAATGGTTGCCCATGCCCAGCAGCATGGTGTCCTTGGCGATGCCTGCCGCCTGGCGCAATTCAGGTGACACCAGAACACGGCCGGTGGCATCCATTTCCACATCCATCGCGTTGCCCAGAAAAATCCGCTTCCACCACTGCGCAGACATCGGCAAAGCGGCAATGCGTTCGCGAAACTTTTCCCACTCGGGACGCGGAAACACCATCAGGCAACCGTGGGGATGTTTTGTGATCGTCAGCTGCCCCGCCGCCGTGGCGCTCAGGACGTCGCGGTGCCGGGTCGGTACAGACAACCTGCCCTTGCCATCCAGACTCAATGACGAAGCACCTTGAAACACCGCCGTACACCCTTTCGTTGCGGAAACAAAAAAACCAGTGGCGCCAACACACTTTTCACCACTTAATTGCACTTTTTTGCACTGTACCAGCAAATGCTCGCCGCGCAAGCCCTCTTGCAACAAATTTTTTCAATGAAATCAAGGACTTAGAACCGATTCTGAAGCGCTTTTTGCAAAGAAAAACGTTCAAAATGAAGGACTTAGCACATGTTGTGAATGTGATGCCTCAAGGGTGGGCCCTGTTTCGAGTTGAGGACAGAGCTGAAGATCTGTCCCGCAAGGTCACAGGATATACCTCGAAAGATCTTCGTCGCGGCTGAGTTCGCCGAGTCGCGCGTCAACGTAGGCGGCATCAACCAGAATGGTTTGTCCGGCCAGATTGGCCGCATCGAAACTGACTTCGTCGAGCAGCCGCTCCATGACCGTGGAGAGTCGGCGCGCACCAATATTTTCGGTTCGCTCGTTCACCTCGAAAGCAATCGCTGCCAGGCGCCGGATGCCGGCGTCCTGGAACTCAATATGCACATCCTCTGTGGCCAGCAAAGCCTGATACTGCTTGACCAGGGAAGCATGGGTCTGCGTCAGGATGGCAACAAAGTCCTCGACTGACAAAGACTGCAACTCAACACGAATCGGAAACCGGCCCTGCAGTTCGGGAATCAGGTCACTGGGCTTGCTCAGGTGAAAGGCGCCCGAGGCAATGAACAGGATGTGATCGGTCTTCACCATGCCGTATTTGGTGGAAACCGTGGTGCCCTCCACCAGCGGCAACAGATCGCGCTGCACGCCCTGGCGTGACACTTCAGCGCCATTGCCTTCGGAGCGCGAGGTTACCTTGTCAATTTCGTCAATGAACACAATGCCGTTCTGCTCGAGCATGTACAGCGCCTGCGTCTTGATGTCTTCGTCGTTGACCAGTTTGGCCGCTTCTTCATCGACCAGCAATTTCATCGCTTCGGGGATCTTGAGCTTGCGTGTCTGGCGCTTGGCTTGACCCATTTGACCGAACATGCCACGCAATTGCTCGGTCATTTCTTCCATGCCAGCCGGACCCATGATCTCCAGCTGCGGTGCTGCCTGGGATACCTCTATTTCAATCTCGCGCTCGGCGAGTTGCCCCTCGCGCAGTTTCTTGCGAAAAACCTGCCGCGCCGTGCTCTCTGGCTCGTTGCTGGGTAACACACCAAATTCAGCGCGAGGTGGCGGAATCAGGATATTGAGGACCCGCTCCTCGGCGGCGTCTTCGGCACGCACGCGCACCTTCTTCATTTCGGCAACACGCGTCTGCTTGACTGCTATGTCAGCGAGGTCGCGAATAATGGCATCGACATCCTTGCCAACATAACCCACCTCGGTAAATTTGGTTGCCTCCACCTTGATGAAAGGGGCATCTGCCAAGCGCGCCAGGCGACGCGCAATTTCGGTCTTGCCAACGCCGGTGGGGCCTATCATCAGAATGTTCTTCGGTGTGATTTCAGCGCGCAGTCCGGGCTCCACCTGCTGGCGCCGCCAGCGATTGCGCAGGGCAATCGCGACGGCTCGCTTGGCCTGATGCTGGCCAACAATGTGCTTGTCGAGTTCGACAACAATTTCCTGGGGTGTCATGGTCGCGCTCAGTCCCCCAGGGTTTCAACGATGTGATTCATGTTCGTGTAGATGCACAGTTCACCGGCAATCTCCAGCGAGCGCTTGACAATATCCGGCGCCGACAACTCGGTGTGGTTGAGCAGCGCAATTGCCGCCGCTTGCGCGTAGGCTCCACCGGAGCCTATCGTCACAATGCCATTCTCGGGTTCGAGTACATCGCCATTGCCGGTGATGATCAGTGAGGCTTCGGCGTCGGCCACCGCCAGCATCGCTTCAAGGCGACGCAACACACGGTCGGTGCGCCAATCCTTGGTCAATTCGATGGCTGCACGTACCAGATGCCCCTGGTGCTTTTCCAGTTTGGCTTCGAAACGCTCGAACAGGGTGAACGCGTCGGCGGTGGCGCCGGCAAAGCCAGCCAGCACCTTGCCATGGTAGAGCTTGCGCACCTTGCGTGCCGTGCCCTTGACCACGATGTTGCCCAGTGTGACCTGGCCATCGCCACCGATCGCCACCTGGTTGCCCTGAGCCGTCTTGCGCCTTACGCTGATGATGGTGGTGCCGTGAAACTGTTCCATGCGGTGCTAGCCTTGAGGTCAACGGCTGCGCAACACAACCCGTGCATGTTCGCTGATACCGATCACGTTGAAAAATGCAGCCACCAGGCGCGGTACATCACGAAACTGAACGTGACAACCCTCCGCCTCGCGCGCCGCAACCCAGTTGAGGATGCTTCCAGCAGCAGAAAAATCGACCCGAACCAGTTTGTCGCAGGAGACAACCAGTCGATTGGCCCCTTTGAAATCGGTCTGAAGCTTGTTCAGCGCCTGCGCGGCGTCTCCCAGAACCTGCCCCGAGAGCTCAAACACCTGGGCTGAAATTTCGTTGATGTCCATGGGCTCCGTGCTCTCAAGTGTCGTCTGGAACTCCGCTCCGGGCACGGTGACAAGTTCATCTTCATTCGGTGACGAGAGCGCTTTCCTGACTGTCATCCGCTCCGCCGTGTAGGCGCACAGTGCGTTCTCCCAGGGCGGGGGAGAAACCTCATAGGTGACGCAGTAGTCCAGAGCCGCCAGTTCAAACTCGTCCTGCAGATGCATGACGCGCAAGGCATCCAGGCGCAAGCGCCACCAGAACAAGGCCAGCGCCTTGTCACCCGAACTGGTAGTGCCACGCAGCACTTTTTCCAGCACTTCGGCGCCATCAAAATGCAAGCCAAGCGACTGTGTGCACCACTGTGCAAACAGATCGGCCAGAGCCTGCCCGGCATCCGGATTGATCGTCTTGAGCTGCCGCCAACTCAAACGCCAGGGTTGCGGCGCGGTCAACAATTTACCCTGCAGATTCTGCAAAGCCCTCAGATCAAGTTGCGCTGGACATTCCCAAAGCGCATCAACAGCTTGCTCGGAATCCGAATCCTCCGCCAGCACCGCCTGTTCGCTGGCGCGCTCCAGTTCCGCCGGTGTCGAGAACCACACCGGTGCGGCGTGCCCGAAGCGCTGCGCATATTCCATCGCAACGCGGTCAAAACTGGCCTGTTGTCCGGTGGCCCGGTACAAGTCAAACAAGGCAGCAGCCCAGCCCTTGACGACGTCGGCGCGGACGTTGTCGGTCCGCAGCGCCGCCAGCAATCCATCCGCGGCACCAGCGTCGTCGCCATTGGCGAAACGGATGGCAGCTTCCTCCATCTCGGTATCCGCAAGACTGTCGCTCAACTCGATGGCAAACAGATTGGAGGGTGAAAAACCGCTGCCGCTGGAGGCCGGCTTGCTGCTTGCCAAATCGATCGTCTCGCCCATTTGCGGCAAAGTTTCAGCACCGTCACTGTCGTTTGTCTCGGACTCACCGGGTTCGGTTGGATGGAAATCGGTGCTGGACCCCTCTTCTGCCGCGGGCACGACCGTTCCCTTGCGTACGCTGCCACCAGAAAAGTCAGCGCCCTGCGGCAAATGCAGACTGGCTGAAAGCTGGAAATTGCCACCTTCCACCGTGGCTTCGTCCTGCTTGCCCTTCCACCACTGCTTGGACATCTGGGCTTCGATTTCATCGATCTTCTTGATCGTGTTGGCCCGTTCCTCCAGATTCGAAGTGGTCGTGGTTCCCTGAAAAAAGGAAGGTCGTCCAGCCGCTTCGGTGCCTGATCCCGGTCCGGCCCGACGCATCTTTCGCAACTCGTCAAATTCACGTCGGCGGACGAAGTCATTCTGCCGCTTGCGCTGGATCATCTCCTTGAGCGCTTGTTTGCTGTAGCCCCGATCAGGCTCCGCCTCGGGCGCCGGCTCGACCCCTATCTTGTCCAGTTCAGACCAGTCCTTCGTCGGATGACGAACGGCCTTGAACATCTTCGACAGCAAGCCAGCGGTGGTGCCTTTAGTCGCCATGAGGCCAGGGAGGAGTTATAGGGTGCACGGAGTCCGGTTGATCAATCCCCAAACATCTTCTGTTTGAGTTCCCGGCGTTGCTGCGCTTCCAGCGACAAATTCGCCGTCGGGCGTGCCAGCAAACGCCCGACGCCAATCGGCTCTCCGGTTTCATCGCAATAGCCATAGTCGCCCGCGTCAATGCGGGCAATCGACTGTTCTATCTTCTTCAGGAGCTTGCGTTCCCGATCGCGCGTGCGCAGTTCAAGCGCATGTTCTTCCTCGATGGTGGCGCGGTCGGCCGGATCCGGCACCACCACGGTATCTTCCCGCAGATGCTCTGTGGTCTCGCCAGCGTTGCTCAGAATGTCCTTCTTCAACTGGACCAGCCTGCGCCGAAAAAACGCCATCTGAAACTCGTTCATGTACTCCGCATCAGGCATCGCGATCAACTCGGCATCGCTCAATTGCTCAATCGATTTCGACTTCCAGTTGTTGGCAAGCCTGGGGTCTTTCTTGATGGCCGCCGCCAGTGGCGGAACAATCAGCGGCGACGCCAGTGTCTGTGTAAAGCTGGCCTTGGCGGCGGTTGAAGCCACCGACTGCGCCATCGAGGGCACTGTCAGTTGTGCCAGTCGAGAAGAGGGACGCCCCGCCCTCGCAGGGACTCCTGAATTGGCTGCCAACGGCGCCACCGGCGCTGCCTTGGCGGGCGTTGGCGCAGCGGTCTGCTTAGCCTGAACAACCTGGGATTTGGCTGGTTTATCGATCGTCTTATTCACTGAATCCTTAGTTTTGACTTTGGCAGCAGGCTTGACAGCCTTGACTGCGCTGGCCTTGCCCGCTTGGGGCTTGGCTTTCACAAGCGACTTGATGGTTTTGGCGCTTGCGCTCTTGTGCAGCTTGGGCGCCAGCTTCGCCACGGGTTTGCGCTTTGGTAGCGCGGCGCCAGCTTTCGCAGCTGCCTTGACTGGCGCGGCTTTCTTGACTGCATTCTTAACTGCGACAGCCTTGGCCATCGTCTTGCCACTTGACTTCGGCAAGGCCTTGGCCTTTTGGGGCGGTTTGGCCTTGGCTTTGACAGCCGCCTTGACGGCCGGACGGGGCTTCGCCTTGGCAGTGGTTTTCACCACTTTGAGGGCTTTCGTCGCTTTCGCAGACACTTTGACTATTGCGGTTTTTGCTTTCACTTTTCGTCTCCTCGCAGGATTTCCTGCGCCTTCACTTCGCTGTCTTAACCCTAACAATGCGCTTTTCAGCGCCTGCAATGCAGATTTGCGCTGGCGCGCGAGTGTACAGGTTAACCCGATGGAACACCCATGAGTTGCAAAATCGAGACAAAGATCTGAATTCAAACATGCTGATTGACTCGATCAGACCAGGCACTGCAACATGCCTTGCAAGAAGATGTCCTTCGGCAGATCGATGCCAATGAACACCATCTTGCTGTTTCGCTTTTCATCGACACCCCACAGCGGCCCCAGATCGCTGCCCATCAACTGGTGAACACCCTGAAAAATCACCTTCCGGTCGGTCCCGTTCATGTACAGCACGCCTTTGTAGCGCAGCATGCGGGGACCATAAACATTGACGATGGCACCCAGAAAATCCTCCAGCTTGGCCGGCTCAAAAGCGCGATCCGACTTGAAGACAAAACTCTTGACGTCGTCCTCATGGGCGTGATGGTGCGCACCACCGTGTTGATGCGAGGGATGATCGCAGTCCTCCCCATGGGCATGATCATGCTCGTGTTCATGCTCCTCGTCCTTGAGAAAGTCGGGATCAATGTCCAGCTTGGCATTAAGGTTGAAGCCACGCAAGTCAAACACTTCGCTCAGCACCACCTCGCCAAAATGCACGGCTTTTTGCGGTGCGCGCGGGTTCATGTGCTGCAAACGATGCATCAGCGCCGTGACTTCATCGGGACTGACCAGATCGGTCTTGCTGATGAAAATCTGGTCGGCAAAGCCGATCTGCCGGCGTGCTTCCTGGCGTTCATCGAGTTGCGTCCCGGCATGCTTGGCGTCCACCAGCGTCAGGATTGAATCGAGCAGGTAGCTCTCGGCGATTTCGTCGTCCATGAAGAAAGTCTGGGCCACCGGACCTGGATCGGCCAGGCCCGTGGTCTCGATCACGACGCGGTCAAAGTCGAGTTCGCCCTTGCGCTTCTTTTCCGCCAGATCATGCAGTGCGGCACGCAGATCGTCACGGATCGTGCAGCAGATGCAGCCGTTGCTCATCTGGATGATGCGCTCCTGCGTGTCGGACACCAGAATGTCGCTGTCGATGTTTTCCTCGCCAAATTCATTTTCGATAACGGCTATTTTCTGGCCGTGCGCCTCTTCCAGCACGCGTTTGAGCAGCGTCGTTTTGCCCGAGCCGAGAAAGCCCGTCAGGATGGTTGCAGGAATCAGACTCATCGCGTTTTGGTCAGGTTCAAATTGTCTTGAAGCAAGGGAGTGTAGCGGTCTATTGTTGCGGACTTATTTACGCATCACCACCAGGCCCTTGAGGTACTCGCCTTCCGGGAAGTTGATGGTCATCGGGTGATCGGGCGCCCCCCCCAGGCGCTCGACGATGTAGCCGTCAACCTGGGCGTCGATGGCAGCGGATGCCACGATCTTGTGAAACAGGTCGGCACTGATGCCGCCCGAGCAGGAATAGGTGAATAAAACCCCTCCTGGCGAGAGAATCTTGCAGGCCAGCCGATTGATGTCCTTGTAGGCCCGCGCTGCGCGCTCCGCGTGCGCCACCGTCGGCGCGAACTTCGGTGGGTCAAGAACGATCGCGTCAAAAGTCCTGCCCTCAGCACCCAATTGCCTCAGGGAAGCGTTCACGTCAGCGTCCATGAAAGTTGCCCGGCCGGCGTCAAACCCGTTCAGTGCCACGTTGGCCCCGGCCTGCTGCAAGGCCGGCCCGGAAGAATCGATCGATGTGACATGGGCCGCGCCCCCGGTCAATGCCGCTACCGTGAAGCCGCCGGTGTAGCAATAGCAGTTCAGGACCCGCTCAAACTTCAGTCGATGCGTGTAATCGGCGAACTTCTTGCGGCTGTCGCGCTGATCCAGATAAAACCCGGTCTTGTGCCCGGTGGCAATATTGAGTGCCAGTTGCCAGCCATGCTCGCGCAACACCAACTCGATCGGGCCAGCGCCGCGCAACCAGCCGCTGACCAGTGGCAAGCCCTCGCGCTCACGGCCGCTGGCGTCGGAACGCTCATAAAGCCTGGAAAGACCGGTAGCCGCCAGCAAGGCATCAACCAGCACCTCTTTCCAGCGCTCGGCTCCCGCCGACAGAAACTGCGCCACCAGGGTGTCGCCATAACGGTCCACGATCAGACCCGGCAGGCCGTCGGACTCACCGTGCACCAGACGCAGCGCGTCGCTCTGGATGTCAAAGCGCGCTCTGGCACTGACCGCCCTGGCGCAAGTCAGGTGGAAGAAGGCTGCGTCAATGCGCTGTGCCTCGTCAAAGCTCCAGGCCCGCGCCCGGATCTTGGAGACCGGGCTGAACGCCGCCCAGGCAAGAAACTGGCCTTCATGCGACTCGACCCGCACGGTCTCGCCGGCGTCGGCCGCACCGCGGGCGATGGCCGATTCAAAGATCCAGGGGTGCCGGCGCAGCAGCGAGCGCTCCTTGCCGGGTCTTAATCGAATCGTCTTCATGGGTCGATTGTGGGGCCTGTTGCCTTGGCCGCAAGTCGCGCATTTTCACGAGCCGCGGCGCTGCCCGGGCCCCGCCCTCAGCATAAGCGGCTAATAAGTAATCGCCATGGACGGCACATCGACCCGGATCATGGGCTTTTTCAGGGCGCCGTGAACCGCCTTCACGTAGTCGGCTGCCCATTTGGCATTCTCGAACCAGCTCACTCCGGCAGCCTCCGTCACCCGCAGGACCTTGTCAGCCGTCAGTACCTTGCCGCTGGCACGCAGCGGTTCGCATTCCAGTGCCGTGAACTGGGCATCGAGCCAGGCGCGCGCCACATCGTGCGCCATCGGCGGTCCCTCTTCCACATGAAAATGGAATTCAACGCCCTTGTCCAGAAAAACGAGTATTTGACTGCGCATAAAGTACCTTTCTTTCAATACACCGAAGTTTCGCCGAATTCGTGCCGAAAATTTGGACCTGGCGCGTGAATTTACTTGATTTTGGCGCGCGGATGCGCTGCGTCATAGGCCTTGGCCAGGTGCTGGAAATCGAGCCGGGTGTAGACCTGTGTGGTGGTAATGCTGGCGTGCCCGAGCAACTCCTGCACGCCACGCAGATCGCTGCTGGACTGCAGCAGATGACTGGCAAAGGAGTGCCGCAGCATATGGGGGTGCACCGGCGTTGCCAGGCCGGCCTGCAGGCTGCGCAACCGCAAACGCTGCCAGATCGATTGGGAACTCAGGCGCGTTCCCTTGCGGCCCATGAACAGCGCCGCCTGCGCCGTGTAACTGCCGCCAGGGTCGCGTACAGCCAGCCAGTGCTGCAGTGCCTCCAGCGCCTTGCCACCCACCGGCACGGTGCGCCGCTTGGAGCCCTTGCCCAGCACATGCGCCTCGCCCGCCTGCAAGTCGATCCAGCCGCGTGCGCTGGCGCTGGCCTGTACGTCCAGACCCGTCAACTCACCGACCCGCAGGCCACCGCCGTAGAGCAGCTCCACCATGGCGGCGTCACGGGCTTCGAGCCAGGGATCGCTGTTCTCACCCTGAAAACTCGCGAGCTGCACGGCCTGATCCACACTCAAGGCCTTCGGCAAAGGCTTGCCCGCCTTGGGCGCACGCACATCCTGCACCGGGTTGCTTGCCACCAGGCCCTGACGCCCCAGCCAGATATAAAAGCCCCGCCAACCTGACAGGATCAGGGCAATCCCGCGGCCAGTGCGCCCCGCGCTGTGCATCTGCGCGACCCAGCGCCGGATATGGCTGTTTTGTACCTGAAGGAGTTCAACTTCAGCCTGCCTGGCAAAGTCAAGAAGCTTCTGCAAATCGAGCGAGTAAAGCTCTACCGTGCGCTCGGCCAGTCGCTTTTCGACCCGCGCATGCTCAAGGTATCGCTCGACCAGCGTATTCAATTGTTTACCTCAATCTGGACAGGGCGGCACTGGCCAGTTCGGCAATGCTCGCCAGAAAGTCGGTGCCCATGGTGCTATTGAAACGTTGTGCATCGGGCGAGGCCAGCACCAGCAGGCCAAAAGCGGGAACGCTGCCGCCAATCGGCCCGTCGCGCAGCGGCAGGATGGCCAGCGAACTGGCTGCGAGCGGCTCAGCCAGCCAGGCCGCCGCCTCAAAACCGGTATTGACACCGCAAAACGGCTCGGTGAGCGACGAGGTGAACAGTTTCACATCCTCGCTCACGCCGCTGGCAAAAGCGGCCTGAGCAAAGACCGGCGCCACGTCCCAGACCTTGATGGCCACCTGCGGAACCGAGAAATGCTCTGCAATCTGCTCGGCGAGCAGGTCAGGCAGGCGCAGCGGGTCGTTCACGCGAAACAGGCTGCCGGCCCAATTCATGAGCCGGTCTGACAGCATCGCGTTTTCGCTGCCGTTGCGAATCATGTCCATGATGCGGTGCTCCAGCGACTTGATCTTTTCGCGCAGCAAGCTGGCCTGACGCTCCTGCAGGCTGACCGCGCGCGCACTGTGCGGGCTGCTGAGCTGCACGGTTGCCAGCAACTCGGCGTGGCGTTCGAAAAAGTCAGGCGTATTGACCAGAAAGTTGGCAATATCGTCTTCGGTGATGGGATGGGTAAATGAAGTGCTCATAAGTGGTCCGGTAAATCGATTTCGCCATGAAAAACTGTCGCCGCCTGCCCTGTCATCAGGACACTCGTGCCGGGTCCGTCCCAGCACATGCCAAGCTTGCCGCCACGAGCCTGCACTTCGACAGTGCCGTCGAGCAGGCCTAGCCGGATACCGGCAACCACCGCCGCGCAGGCGCCCGAGCCGCAAGCCAGGGTTTCACCAGCGCCGCGCTCAAAGACCCGCAGCCGGATCTGGCCGCGGTCCACGATCTGCATAAAGCCGACATTGACGCCGCGCACAAAGGCCGGGTGCTTCTGCACCAGAGGCCCCTGGGCCAATACGGGGGCTGCATCGACATCGTCCACCAGCAGCACGGCATGCGGATTGCCCATCGACAGAACGGCGGCCAGAACCGTACTGGACGGTAAGCCCGGCGCCAGTTCCAGCGGCCATAGCTGCCAGGCGCCGTAGACCAGGGCGTGCACAGCGCCGCCGTCAAACGGGACCGCGCTCAATTCAAACACCGGCTCACCCATGTTGACGACGACGCGGCCATCGGGCAGCAGACGAGGTTCAATCACGCCGGCCAGCGTCTGCACCCGAATGGTGTCCTTGCTGCAGAGTCCCCGATCGCGAACAAAACGGGCAAAACAGCGCGCACCGTTGCCGCACTGCTCGACCTCGGCGCCATCGGCGTTGTGGATGATGTACTGAAAATCAATGCCGGCTGCAGGAGAGGGGCGCACCGTCAGAATTTGATCGGCACCGACGCCAAAGTGCCGGTCCGCCAGCAAGCGGTAATGCGCGCTGCTCAGCCCGAACTGGCCAGCGGTTTCGTCAAGCACCACAAAATCGTTGCCGGCGCCCTGCATTTTGGTGAAACTGATTCGCATCGGCGAATTATCCCTTTATCCTTGGGTCAATTTTGAAAGAAAACCATGCGCATTCCTGACTGGACCCCAAGCCTCAAACCGCAACCCCAGGCACTGCTTGATGCGATCCTGGCGCGCCGCAACGGTACCCTGCTCAACCTCGACAGAGCCCTGCTCTGGAGCGAGCCGTTGGCGCGCGGCTGGAATGTTTTTCTGAAGGCGGTGCGCACAGAACTTTCTACCAGTCGGCGTCTGCGCGAGCTGGGCATCTGTACCGTCGCACTGCTGACTGGCGCCGATTACGAATACCGGCACCACGCACCCGATTTTCTGGCCGCTGGCGGCACCCAGGCACAGCTCGAGGCCCTGCAGGCCTTTGTCAAATCCGACCCGCGTGGCCTGCCCACTGACAGCGCCCTCGATGAGATTGACCGCCTGGTGATTCAGTACGCCGCGCAAATGACGCTGGATGTGAAAGTCAGCGACGTGCTCTTTGCCGCGCTGCGCGAGCACTTCGACAGCACCCAGATCGTTGAACTGACCAGCGCCATTGCCACCTACAACATGGTCGCGCGCTTTCTGGTGGCACTGCAAATCACACCGGAATCTAATCAGCTTTGATATTGTTGTCCTTCACCACCTTGCCCCAGATATCCATCTGACGTTCGATGAAGACGCGCGCCGAGTCCGAACTGCCAGCCACCACATCAATCCCCTGCGCATCCAGCCGTTTGGCAACGTCTGGCTGGCGCAGGATCTTGTTGAGTTCCTCGTTCATGCGCTTGAGGATTTCCGGTGGTGTCTTGGCTGGCGCGAGCACCGCCCACCAGGCTGGCGCGTCAAAACCGGCAAAACCGCTCTCAGCCATGGTCGGCACGCCCGGCAGATGGGGTGAACGTGCACTCGTTGTAACCGCCAGCGCACGCACGCGCTTGCTATCGATGTGCGGCTTGACCAGGAACACCGAGCCGATCGCCAGCGGCACATGGCCAGCCAGCGCGTCGTTCATCAAGGGGCCGCCGCCCTTGTACGGAATGTGCTGGAATTCCATGCCGCCACTTTTGGCCAGCAAGGCCATCGCGAGATGACCCAGGCTGCCAGAGCCGATCGACCCATAGTTGGCCCCGCTCTTCTGCTTGGCTGCGGCCACGACATCGGCAAAGGTCTTGAAGTTCGACTCGGCCTGGGTTGCCAGCACCATGGCCCCGGTGCCTATCAGCACCACCGGTGCCAGGTCTTTCTTTGAGTCAAAAGGCAGCCCCGGAATCAGGCTCGGATTGACGCCGTGCGTATCAAACACTACGGCAAAGGTATAGCCGTCGGGCGGCGCAGCAGCCACCGCAGCAGCACCGATGGAGCCCGACGCGCCACCCTTGTTTTCCACCATCACGCTTTGCCCGAGTTGCACGGACAAGGGCTGCGCCAGCAAACGCGCCACCTGATCAACCGAGCCACCCGGAGGAAACACCGCTATCAGTTTGATCGGCTGCTTGGTCGGCCAGGTTTGGGCCGTTGCCGCTGGCGGCGCAGCCAGGCAGGCGGCGGCACAAAACAAAAAACCCAGATTCCGAAGGTGATGATTCATCGTTGGTTTCCCATGAGCACAGAACAGTTTGCTGCAGAGGATACGCCGGCAGGCAGCCGTTGGCTCTCGGGGTTTACGCAAACATCACGCCGGCGACACCCGGTTCGCCGATTTTGGCTGTAAATTCAGACCATGGCACGTTCTACCCAACTCCTGCACCCCCAGCGCACACCCGTGCCGACCCGGCCAGCGGCCACCGTGCTGCTGCTGCGCGACACCGCCGATGGCATTGAAGTGCTGATGACGCGCCGCTCCATGAAGGCCAGTTTTGCTCCGGGCGCTTATGTCTTCCCCGGCGGCGGCGTTGACGCGCTGGACGCCGCCAGCCACGCCCAGGCGCGCCGGCGTGCAACCCAAAGCGAACTGCACCTGACGCAAGCCATTGCCGCGATCCGCGAGAGTTTTGAAGAATTAGGCGTGCTGCTGGCGCGCCGCCACGATGGCGCGCCGGCCGACCACAGCGACATTGCGGCGCTGGACCGCTCGCAACCGTTTACCGCCCAGTGCCAGAGCCGGGGCCTGATGCTGGCCGCTGACGAGGTGTTTGTGCTGGCCCACTGGATTACCGACCGCGATCTGCCGCGCCGCTTTGATGTGCCCTTTCTGGTGGCCCGCATGCCTGAGGGGCAAACCCCGGTGGCCGACGAAGCAGAGCAGTTCGAGCCGGTCTGGGTGCGCCCCGCCGACGCCCTGAAACGTCATCGGGAAGGCCAATTTTTTATCATCTTTCCGACCATACGCACGCTTGATCGCCTGCTTGCCTACCCATCCGTCGAGGCCGTCCTGCAAGCCTGCGCCGCCACCGAGCAGCCGCTATGGACCAGTTGTCCGCGCGCCGGCCTGCTTGGCGGCCATGAAGCACGCTACATGGAGCAGGACCTGCCCTATGGCGAACTGGCACTGGTCTGCCCGGACGGACAGATCGCGCACACGCTGGACTGGCAGTGCGAAGTGCCGGTGGCCCTGCTGAAGAACGTGCTGCGCCTGACAGCACCCAACCCGGGTCCCATGACCGGACCCGGCACCAACAGCTACCTGGTCGGCGACCCGCACACCGGCTACATCGCCATCGACCCGGGACCGGCCGACACCGAGCATCTGGAAAAGCTCTGGCGCGCCGCGGCTGGCGACATTCGCATGATCGTCTGCAGCCATTCGCACCCCGACCATTCACCGGGCGCAACACCGCTGCAGGCCATGTGCACGCCACACCCGCCAATTCTGGGTCTGCCGTCGCAGCCCAGCGCGCGCCAGCACAGCCAGTTCACTCCCGAACACGCGCTTGCGCATCGGCAGTTGTTGAAGCTGTCAGGACAGACTCAGGATGGCGAGGTGACGCACACGCTGCAGGTGCTGCACACACCGGGCCACGCGGCCAACCACCTGTGCCTGCTGTTACTGGAAGACCAGCTGCTGTTCAGCGGCGACCACATCCTGTGCGGCAGCACGACCGTGATTGACCCGCCCGACGGCGACATGACGCTGTACCTGGAATCCCTTGATCTGCTGAGCGCCGCCTGCGCCCAGCCCGGTATCGAGTTCATCCTGCCGGCGCATGGTTATGTCATGGGAGGCTATGAGGGTGAAGCGGCCAAGGCCATCGCGCGCCTGAAAGCGCATCGCTTGCAGCGCGAAGCCAAGATCATGCGGGTCATGCAGGCACTGCCGCAAGGCTCGCTCGACGACTGGGTGGCGCAGGCCTATGACGACGTACCCGAGCGCATGTGGCCGGTCGCCAAGCGCTCGCTGCTGGCGCATGTGGCGCGGATCGAAGGCACTTTGTCGCCGAACGATTGACCTGGCTGGGTCGGCGGGACCAACCGGGGTGCTTCCTTTACCGCATTGCCAACTACCGTTTCAGACCCATACCCGGCGCTGAGCATTCAGAACTGCTTGCTCCAAAGCAGTAGCAGGAAATGCCTGAGGCGCGCTTCTCCAACGTCTCAATCCCATCAATCGGCCGACTGGGCAGATTCAAGTTTGCCGCAGATTGGTCGTAATAGTAGATACCGGCAAAGTCGACCCAATAAACAATACAGAGGAGGGACTTGCATGTCACTACTGCACCGCTTGAACCTGTCCCAGAAGTTCATTGCACTCGGGTTCATTGCCACATTGATGGTGTTGCTGCCATCAGCGCTGTATTTCAAGCGATCGATGTCAGACATAGATGCGGCAAAGCGCGAGGTACTTGGCGGCGGATCGTTGGTCGTTCTTAACAAGGTGATCCAGCTTAGCCAAACACACCGTGGTGTTTCAGCGAGCATGCTCAGTGGCAACGAGGAACTTGCAGCCAGAAGACCTGCTTTGCGGGACAAATTGGGCCAGGCGATGGATGCACTGGATTCGGAATTCAAACAGGCCGGAGCCAGTTCCAAAGTTCAAGCGCATTGGGCGGACCTGAAACGGCGCTGGATAACACTTGAGCAAGGTGTTGCCAGCCGGCAACTGAAGACCCCTGAGAGTACCAGGCTGCACACCCAGCTGATCGCGGGTGAGTTGCTTCTGAGTGAAGAAGTACTGGATGAATACGGACTGAGTCTGGACCCTGATGCAGATACCTACTTCCTGATTCAAGCTTCTCTTGTGAATATGCCTTGGGTGGCTGAGAACCTGGGTGTCATGCGGGCGATGGGGAGCAGCTTTCTGAGCCAGCGAACCATTCCCGTGGAAGGGCGGGCGACCTTGCAAGCACTGCAGAAGCGAGCACGAGAAGTTCAGGGCGACATGTTTCGTAACTTGAAAAAAGCAACAGACACCAATTCCAGCATGCGGCTGGATCTCGAGGGAAAAGCAGAAACCGGTAGAGCCGCGGTGGATAGGGCGCTGTCTCTGGCTGACAAGGAACTCATCAATGCGACTGATCTGACGCTTCCCGCCACGGTGTACTTCGATGAATTTACCAAGACCATTGATGGGCTCTTTGAGTTCAACTCTTTGGCGATGAAGGCCATGACTGGCGCGCTGGATCAGCGAGTGAGCCATTTGCATCGAACCGAGTTCATGATGTTGGGTCTGCTGCTTGTCGGAATGGGTGTTGCCGTATCTCTGTCCTTTGTTTTCATTCGCAGCATCACCTTGCCTGTTCGAGAAGCCGTTACGGTGGCCCGTGCCGTAGCGGACGGTGACCTGCAGGTGCAGGTACCCGTGCGAGGCAGCAATGAATTGGGACAGCTGATGCTCGCCCTGTCCGAGATGAAAGATCATTTGGCCCAGGTGGTAAGAAAGGTCAGAGAGGGATCCGAAGGTGTGGCTACGGCCAGCGCTGAGATTGACTCCGGAAACCATGACCTGTCTGCCCGCACGGAGAGTCAGGCCAGTTCGCTCGAAGAAACCGCGGCCTCCATGGAACAGCTCAGTGCTACGGTAAAGCAAAACGCCACCAGTGCGGCGCAGGCAAATCAGCTGGCTATGAGCGCCTCAACCGTCGCTGTCAAAGGCGGAGACGCGGTAGGAAAAGTGGTTGAGACCATGAAGCATATCAATGACAGCTCCAGGCAGATCGCGGACATCATCAGCGTGATTGACGGAATTGCGTTTCAGACCAACATACTGGCACTGAACGCAGCAGTAGAGGCGGCTCGCGCCGGTGAACAAGGACGCGGCTTTGCGGTGGTGGCCAGCGAGGTCCGGTCCCTGGCGGGACGCTCAGCCAAAGCAGCAAAAGAAATCAAGACTTTGATTAGTGCCAGTGTTGACCGTGTGGCACAGGGGACTGCCTTGGTTGATCAGGCTGGGGCCACAATGACCGAGGTTGTTGCCAGTATTCGCCGCGTAACCGACATCATGGGTGAAATCAGTGCTGCGAGCAACGAACAAAGTCTGGGTGTCTCCCAGGTGGGCCAGGCAGTAACGCAAATGGATCAAGTCACGCAGGAAAACGCCGCTTTGGTCGAACAAATGGCGGCCGCCGCGAGTAGCCTCAAGAGTCAAGCGCAGGAATTGGTGCATACAGTTGCAACCTTCAAGCTCGATGGCAGCGCCACGTCGGCCCCGGTCCCTGTTCGTTCTCCCGTTCAGAAGCCATTTAGTGGGAATGATCGACGAACGGGTCAATCGACAAAGCCCACGCCAAAAAAGCACGTGGCTGAGTGGGAGATAGCTTGAGCATGTGAATTCATCTCAAAGCGTCAACAGGCTCACCGTGCGAGCACCAAGCATGGTTAACATCCATGCCATGACTGCACACGTGAATCCGCCACCTGATACACCACGTTCCGACGAGCGACTGGCCAAGCGCGTGGCAGCCATGCTGGCGTGTTCACGCCGTGAAGCCGAGCAGTACATCGCCGGTGGCTGGGTGAGGGTGGACGGCAAGGTGGTGGAAGAGCCGCAATTCAGGGTCCTCCAGCAAAAGGTGGAGATTGACCGCGACGCCAGCCTGATGGGCGACACCGCAGTGACACTGCTCTTGCACAAGCCGGCCGATTGCCCGGACGGTGCCGCCGCTCTGGCACTGCTCAGACCGGACAGGCAACTGGCCAATGATCCGTCAGGCATTCGCGCGCTCAAGCGACACTTTGCCGGCCTGAATTCGCTGGTGGCACTGGAAACCGGCGCCAGCGGCTTGCTGGTATTCAGCCAGGACTGGCGCGTGGTACGCAAGCTGACGGAAGATGCCGACCTTGTCGAACATGAAGTCATTGTCGAAATCGAAGGCCAGGTCAGCAGCGACGCGCTGGAGCGACTGAACCGCGGCTTGAGCGTCGAGGCCAAGCCCTTGCCGCGCGTCCGGGTCAGCCTCAACAGCGGCAACGAGACCTCCAGCAAACTGCGCTTTGCCGTCAAAGGCAGCCATCCCGGTCTGCTGGCGTATCTGTGCGAGCGCCTTGGTCTGAAGATTCTCGGCATGAAGCGCCTGCGCGTCGGTCGCGTTGCCATGGGACAGTTGCCGCTCGGGCAATGGCGCTATTTGCAGAGTCACGAGCGCTTCTAAGGGCCGGGTCAGCTGCGGCGCCGGTGCCAAGGAAAAATATTCGATAATCGAATCCAGCTTTGATTTGGATCCATCTATGTTTTTGCGCTCTTTTAAATTGTTCGTCGCCGCCCTGGCTGCCGCGCTTGTGCTTTTGTCAGTGGGCTGCGGTAACGGCGAACCGGCACCCGCCCCCACCGGGCTGACCGTCAGCGCGGGAGAAGCCAGCGCGACCGTGACGTGGGACATGACAGACGGCGTTGAGTACTGGCTGTTTTTTGGTCCGAGCAGCGTCGCGCCGACGACGACTTCATCGATGCAGGGCTGGTTTGGCCTGCCGGGCGGCAACGTGTTGCTCAAAGCAACGTCGCCCTACGTCGTGACGGGTCTGCCCGATGGCTTGAGTTATTCGTTTTCCGTCAACGCCCGGACCAATGGTGGCCCGGGTGGGCCGGGCAGCACCGCCGTCACGGTAACGCCCCGAATTGCCGGCGCCAGTTGGCTCGCCGGCAGCACCATCCCGGCTACAACGGACTTGCGCAGCGTCACCTTCGGCGTCACTACCGGCACTACTACCACGGTGCCGGTCAACACCTACGTGGCAGCGGGCACGGGCGGCGCGATCTATTCCAGCCTTGATGGCGCCACCTGGAGCGCTGCCAATTACACCAGCAGCAGAAATATCAATGCGGC
>CAITZZ010000204.1 GCA_903897005.1 uncultured beta proteobacterium
ACTGGCCGCCACGGCGGCGACACCGGCCTGCACCTGGGCGTTGACCGCATTCCCAACCGCTGCAATGGCGCCACGCAAGGGGGCTGGCAGCGCCGCCGCTGGTGTCGGCGTAACGGTGCCGGCGGGTTGCACGGCGATGAAGGTACGACTCTGGCGGATCAGCGGAACATTGATGGCGAACGCGAGGCGGCCCTCGCCGTACAAACTCTCAGTGAGGTAGCCACCAACCAGATTCAATTGGGTCTGCTTCTGATCGAAGTCAATGGTGCCGGCGGGGACGCTGAGCGAAAACGTGCCGTTGGCCACCGCACCGCCAGTGGGCGTGCCGGTCGGCAGGGGCACTGTTTTTGCTGCGAGTGAAATGCTGTTGCCGTTGGCATCCGTCACGTTGTAGATGTTGGCGTAAGACAGGATGGCGGTGCCGAACAGGCCCGGGTTGTCAGCGGGGGCCGCGATTTCGCCGCCAAAAGCGCCGACCGGCGACTGGCGCAGCTTGGAGCCCTCGCCCGCGCTGGCGTTCAGGCCAGTGATCAGCAGAGTGACGCAGGTGGCGACTTGCGCAAAGCGGGCACCGGCCTGCTTACGGGACGGGGTGTTTTTCATGTAGCATCTCCAAATTTGTTCCGTACACACATGTACGGAAAGTCAATATAGCACCCGCGAGCCGCCCTGTATGTCAGGGTTTTCGCTAGGGCGAGTTCAGGCCTAATGCCGGAAATATCTGGAGAGAATGCGAGACCATGCTGGAACCATTGCGAATTCAATGAAAGCGGCGCCTAAACCCAAAAAGCGTCCCGAAGCAGTACGCCTGACGCGCGACGACTGGCTCGATGCTGCCTTCAGGGCGGTGGTGGAAGGCGGTTTTGACAAGGCACGCGTGTTGTTGCTGGCCGACGCACTGGGCGTGACGCGAGGCAGCTTTTACTGGCATTTCACAGATCACGCCGATCTGATCACAGCGCTGCTGGCACGTTGGCGCGAGCGCGAGATTGAACTCGACCGCGTCCTGCAATCGGAGTCCACGCCCGATCCGCGGGCCGATCTGGAACGGCTGCTGGACGCCGCGCTGGCCCACGCCGGGTCCGACCGAGAAAACATGCGCTTCGAACTCGCCCTGCGCGGTCTGGGACGGCGCGACTCCGGCGTGGCACAGATGCTGATGGAGGTGGATCAAATGCGCTTCCATCTGTTCCAGCAGAAATTCCTGCGCCTCACCAAGGACAGCAAGGTGGCGGGTGAGCTGGCAGCGCTTTTCTACTTGGCCATTGTCGGCAGCAACCAGGCGCTGAGCCGGCCATCGAGCCCCCCGCAGGCCAAGGACTACCTCAAGGGTCTGATCTTCAACTACCTGATTCAGCGGCAACTGCCGCCCTAGCGTTCCAGAATTGCCACGACGCCCTGCCCACCGGCGGCGCAGATCGAGATCAGGCCGCGGCCCGATCCTTTTTGCGCCAGCAGCTTGGCCAGTGTCGCCAGCAGCCTTCCACCAGTGGCGGCAAAGGGATGACCGGCGGCCAGCGAACTGCCGTTGACGTTGAGCTTTTCTGGCGCGATGGCGCCGAGCGCACGTGGCAAACCCAGACGTTCCTGACAGTACCTGGCGTCTTCCCAGGCTCTCAAAGTGCACAACACCTGCGCCGCAAAAGCCTCGTGAATCTCGTAAAAATCGAAATCCTGCAGCTTCAGTTTGGCGCGTGCCAGCATGCGCGGCACCGCATAAGCCGGTGCCATCAGCAGGCCTTCCTTCTTGTCAAAGAAATCGACTGCCGCGACTTCGCTGAAAGTCAGCCAGGCCAGCACCGGCAACTGCCGCGCACGAGCCCATTCTTCACTGGCCAGCAGTACCGCTGAGGCACCGTCGGTCAGGGGGGTTGAGTTGCCCGCCGTCAGTGTGCCCTGCTCGGGCGCCACTTTTCTGTCAAACGCTGGCTTGAGGGATCGCAACTTTTCTATCGTCAGGTCGGCGCGCAGGTTGTTGTCGCGACTGACGCCCTTGAAGCTCGTCATCAGATCGACAAAAAATCCGCTTTCATAAGCCTTGGCCAGATGGAGGTGACTTCGCAGGGCCAACTCATCCTGCTCCTCGCGCCGGATGCCCCACTTACGCGCCATCAGTTCCGCGTGCTCACCCATCGACAAGCCGGTGCGCGGCTCGCCATTTCTTGGCAGCGCCGGGCTGAACAACATGCCAGGACGCATTCTGGACAAGACAGAGAGGCGTTGCATCGTGGTCCTGGCGCGACTGGCATCGAGCAGGATGCGACGCATTTTTTCATTCAGGCCAATCGGTGCGTCCGAGGTCGTGTCCACACCGCCGGCAATGCCGCACTCGATCTGGCCCAGCGCAATTTTGTTGGCGACAACAATCGCCGCTTCGAGTCCGGTGCCGCAGGCTTGTTGCAAATCGAAGGCCGGTGTTTCACGTGCCAGGGTGGTGGACAGCACCGACTCGCGCACCAGATTGAAGTCACGTGAGCTCTTCATCACCGCACCACCGACCACATCACCCAGACGTTCACCGTGCAGCTGGTAGCGATCCACCAGACCCTGCAGCGCGGCCGTCAGCATCTCCTGATTGCTGGCGTGCGAGTACACCGTGTTGGAACGGGCAAAGGGAATGCGATTGCCGCCCAGAATGGCGACGCGACGGATACGGTTGTTTATGGTCATCTGCTTGCTCAATTGGGACTTCGGAAATTCGCGGCACGGGTTTTCGGGCGAATGCGGCAGTGGGGGCCGAGAGCGACGCAGTGGGTGTCTCCGCGAATGTCCCCCGCCCTATGGGCTCCTCCTTTATTTCGCTGCGTCACCCACCGCATCACTCTCGGCAACCGGCGGCGGTAGTCTGCGCATTTCAAATACCGGCACTGCACCCAAGATCTGGTCGATGGGGCGCTCAGCGCAGGAGTTTTTGGGGTCAGAGTCCAAATTCGCCGAGCCGCAGGCTCGCCCATAGGGTGCGACGCATCGCGTCGCAGCGAAATTGGCGTCTGACCCCAATAACTCGGGGGACAGCCGCGGAGCTGAGTGCCCCGTCGGCCAGATCCACCCAGGATGCTAAGCGAGCTTGGGCTTGGCATCATTTCAAAAACGATCCGAAGTAGCTGAGTTGACCACGCAAATGCGGCTTGTCTCCTTTGGCGTTGCGAACCTCAAACAGAACACCAGCTTCCGATGACGTCTGCGGCTGATGGCGTGTCCAAAGCGAGGCCCGCGCCGGCAAAAAGAGCGGCGTCTTGAAATCCACCGCCACCTCGGCCTGACTCAAGGGCTCACGCGGCAGCAGGGCGGCGAGTGCGCGCGCGTGGGTCCACATGCCGTGTGCGATGGCCCGGCGAAAACCGAAGAGCCGCGCTGACAAGGCCCACAGATGAATCGGATTGCGGTCACCCGAAACACTGCCGTAGCGCCGGCCAATGTTGGCGGGGGCAGAGAAATCGGCCTGATGAGACAGCGGCAGACCGCTCTGCACATGGCCGCCAAAGACGGTTCCGGCGGGCTGCTTGACGCCCAGACGCAACAGACTCTGGGTCGCCTGCCAGACCAGTTCATCGCGACGCAGAATTTTGAGATCGAGCTCGAAGATCTGACCTTTTTCATGTGCCAGCAAAGCGCCGGTGCTGACTTCGACGCGCAGCGTGTCGCCCGCATGCAGGGCCTGGTGCTGCACGATGCGGTTGGCCAGGTGCACCGTTCCCATGGCCGGCCAGGGGCACTCGTCCAAAGCGAAGAAGGCCATGACCAGAGGGAAGGTGAGCAACTGCGGGTAAGTGATGGGCACACCGTGTGCCGGCGTGAAGCCGCAGACTTTGGCGTACTGCGCCAGGTGAGCGCCGGCCAGCGTGACCGTCGGTCGCAGCAAGGTCAGCGCCGGCAAGGTCTGCGCTGTCGCGCCCTTCTTGGCGCCACCACGCAGCGCGCCAAAATACATGGCTGCCGTGCTGGCAGGCTGCGTGATTTCAATGGTTTTCATGGCCGCTCAGGCGCCGATCAGGCTCTGCCCGCAGACCCGCACGACGTTGCCGGTGAGGCCGCTCGATGCCGGTGAGGCAAACCAGGCAATCGCCTCGGCCACGTCCTGCGGCAAACCGCCCTGGCTCATGGAGTTCATGCGCCGGCCCGCTTCGCGGATGGCAAAGGGAATGGCCGCACTCATCTGGGTTTCGATGAAGCCGGGCGCCACCGCATTGATGGTGATGCCTTTCTCGGCAAAAAACGGTGCCGTGCTTTGCACCATGCCGATGACACCGGCTTTGGACAGCGCGTAATTGGTTTGCCCCCGGTTGCCGGCCACGCCCGAGATGGATGACACGCAAACAATGCGGCCGCCCGCGCCAATCGCTCCAGACTCGACCAAGGCGTCATTGATGCGCTCCTGCGCCGACAGATTGACGTTGACGACCATTTGCCAGAGATGCGGCTTCATGTTGGCTAGTGTTTTGTCGCGCGTGATGCCGGCGTTGTGCACCACCACGTCCCAGCCACCCTGCGCTCTGGCTGCAGCCACCAGTTGCTGCGGCGCATCGGCTGCGCTGATGTCCAGCGCAATGGCGCTGGCACCAAGTCGCTGGGCGATTTGATCGAGTTCGTTTTGCGCTTGCGGCACATCGAGGCAAATGACGGTGGCACCTTCGCGCACCATCACCTCGGCAATCGATGCGCCGATGCCGCGCGACGCGCCGGTCACCAGCACTTTCTTGCCCGCGAGCGGTTTGTTCCAGTCCGAAGGCAGCGCTGGCGCACCCACCGGCAGTCCGATCCGAATCACTTGCGCCGAGACATAGGCCGAGCGCGCTGACAGCAGAAAACGCAGCGTCGATTCGATCTGATCCTGCGCGCCCTCGGCGACGTAAAGCAGTTGCACGTTGATGCCTTTGCCCAGCTCCTTGGCCAGCGAGCGCGTCAAGCCTTCAAGCGCACGCTGCAGCGTGGCCTGACGCGCACTCTTGCAGGCTTCGGGCGCTCGGCCGAGGATCACGACACGGCCGCAGGGCAGCACGGAGCGCGCACTGTCGTGGAAAAAGGTGTAGAGCGCATCGGACTGGCTGCTGTCGCTCATGCCGGTGGCGTCAAACAGCAAGGCCTTGACTTTTTCTCCGGGTTGGTCGGCCACGCCCCAGCGGCCCGTCAGCAGTCCGGCCTGGTTCGCGACCGGCGTCCACTGCGGCAACTGCGCATGGGCCAGCGTCTGTGCTGCCATGGATTTGAGCGCCGCCGCCAGTGCCGGCAAGAGTTGCGGGTTGGCGCCGCCACCGAGCAGCACCGTTCCCTGTATGGCCGGCTGGCCCTCGCGGTAGCGTTCGAGTACCGTGGGCTTGGGTAGACCCAGTGCACTTGCAAACCTGGAGCCCAGGGCCGAGTTGGCAAAATGGAGGTAAGAGTCTGTCATGGTGGCTTTCATTGTAGAAGTCACGGATACTGCGCTGCTACCGAGGAAACAAAATATGCGAACAAGAACGCAAGGCGCCGACATGAGCGTCTGGCTGGCAGCGTTGCTCGGGGCTGCGCTACTGGCTGGTTGCTCCAAACCGGCTCAGGAAGCACCGCTTGTGGGCAGCGATGCCAGCGCTTTCGTGCAGCAGGCCAATGCTGCCGTGGCGAAGGCAGCGGACCTGTCAGACGCACCGTCCTTTGCTGACGCCAAGCGCGGCTTTATCGCGGCACCCAAGGGTCAGATCAGGGATGCAGCGGGCGCCGTCATCTGGGACTTCGACGCTTTTTCCTTCATCCAGGGTACAGCGCCAGCGACGGTGAACCCCAGCCTGTGGCGCCAGGCCATGCTGAACAACCACGTCGGCCTCTTCAAGGTGCGAGATGGCATCTGGCAGGTGCGCGGCTTTGATCTGGCGAACCTGACGCTGATCGAGGGCAAGACCGGATGGATTGTGGTGGACACGCTGACGGCGCGCGAGACTTCGGCCGCGGCCATGGCCTTTGCCCGTCAGCACCTGGGCAACAAGCCGGTATCCGCCATCGTTTTCACGCACAGCCACATCGACCACTTTGGTGGCGCGCTGGGTGTGATCAGCGCCGAGGAGGTGATCGCGCGCAAGGTGCCGGTGGTGGCGCCGCTCGGCTTTATGGAGGAGGCCACCAGCGAAAACATCCTGCTCGGACCAGCGATGGGGCGTCGCGCCGGCTATATGTACGGCAGTTTTCTGCCACGCGACCCCAAGGGCTTGATCGATAACGGCCTGGGCAAGGGTGTAGCCTTCGGCCAGATCGGCATTCTGGAACCGAATCTGCTGGTGGACAAGCCGGTGCAGGAGGTGGTGCTCGACGGTGTGCGTTTCGTCTTTTACAGCGTGCCCGGCAGCGAAGCACCAGCGGAGTTCGTCTTTGCGCTGCCGGATCTGAAAGCCTTCAATGGCGCCGAGATGATGAGCCAGACCCTGCACAACATTTACACGGTGCGCGGCGCCAAGGTGCGTGATGCCTTGAAGTGGGCCAACTACATGGACCAGTCGCTGCAATGGGTGGGCGAATCCGAAGTAGTGTTCAACCAGCACCACTGGCCGGTCTGGGGCAAGGAGCGCATCCGTGATTTCATCGTCAAGCAGCGCGACACCTACAAATTCATCCATGACCAGACCGTGCGCCTGATCAATGCCGGCCTGAACGGTGCCGAAGTGGCGGAGGCGATCACGCTACCGAAAGCCCTGCAGGACCATCTGAATGTGCGCGGCTATTACGGCACGGTGCGCCACAACGCCAGGGCGGTCTACCAGTACTACATGGGCTGGTACGACGCGAACCCGGCCAATCTGGACAACCTGCCGCCAGTGCCGGCCGGCAAGCGCTATGTCGAGCTGGCTGGCGGCGCAGACAAGGCGCTGGCAGCAGCGCAACGCGCCTTTGACGCCGGTGACTACCGCTGGGCAGCGGAACTGCTCAAACACCTGGTTTACGCCGATGCCAACAACAAGGCGGCACGCGAGTTGATGGCACGCAGCTTCGAGCAGCTCGCTTACCTGTCCGAGTCAGCAAGCTGGCGCAACCCCTATCTGGTTGGTGCCAAGGAACTGCGCAAAGGCCCTCCCGACAAAGGTGTAGCCCAGGCCGCCGCTCTCGATATGCTGGAGCACGCGCCGATCGAACTCTTTCTGGAAGCCATGGCGGCCTCGCTGAATGCGGACAAGGCCGGCGACAGCAAGCTCAAGATCAACCTGGTTTTCTCCGACATCAAGCAGAGCCACGTGCTGGTGCTGGAAAACGCCGTGCTGCACCACCACCAGGTGCCGCCCGCAAGCGATGCCAATGCCACGCTGACCTTGACCAAGCCCTTCTTTCTGCGACTGGTCACCGGCGGCGCCGGGGCCAAGGAGTTGCTGCTGTCCAAGGACACAAAGATCGAAGGCAGCACGCTGGATCTGGGCAAGTTCTTCAGCCTGATTGACAAGGCACCCGGCACCTTTCCTATCGTGACACGCTGAGTGGCCAAAATTCAACTTTGCAGGGTCCGGTTTCTTCGCTACAGTTCAACAACACCCTTTCGGAGACAGGCAATGAAACACCCGATTTCTCGACGCCAGGCACTGGCCCTGGCCGCCGGGGCTACCGCGATGGCACTTGTACCCCCGGTCTGGGCTCAAAGCGACAAACCTGTGCGCATCATCCTGCCCTTCAGTGCCGGCTCCGGCGTGGATGCAATCACGCGCGCCGCTGTGCCACAACTGATCAAGGCGCTGGGTGGTCAATCGGTCGTGATCGATAACCTGCCCGGTGCCGGTGGCATCACGGGCGCCTCGGCCCTGGCCAGAGCGCAGCCTGATGGGCTGACCATAGGCATGGTGTCGAACAACCACGTCATCAATCCTGCGGTCTACAAGAAGATCCCCTACGACACGCTGGGCGACTTCACCCCAATTTCGGTGATGGGCTTCACGCCCTTCGTGTTGGTGGTCAATCCGGCCAAGGTCAATGCCAGGACGGTCAAGGAACTGATCGCCCTGATCAAGGCGCGGCCCGACGCCTACAACTACGGCTCGCCCGGCAACGGCACCATCACGCATCTGGCGGCCGAAATTTTCCTGACCGAGGCCCAGATCAGCGTGCGCCACATTCCCTACAAAGGCACCGGTCCGCAGATCACCGACCTGATCGGCGGCCAGGTCGATCTGGGCTTTGTCGCTCTGCCTGCCATTCAGGGCCACCTCAAGAGTGGCGCCCTGCGTGCCATCGGACTGGGCAGCAAGACCCGTTCGCCAGCCGCACCTGACATCGCGACCATTGCGGAGCAGGGACTGCCCGACTACGAGGTGGAAGGCTGGTTTGCGGTGCTGGCACCGGCGCGGTTTCCGCCCGATCAGATCAAGCGCTTTCACACCGCCTTTGTCACCGCTTTCAACAGCGCCGAGATGAAGGAAGTGATGGCCAAACAGGGCAACACCATCAGCCCGACCACGCCCGAAGCTGCCGCGCAATACTTTCGCAAGGAATTGACACGCTACGCGGCCCTGGCTGAAAAAGCCGGCATCACGCTCGATTGAAAACCCGCCAGCTGAAGAGCGCCCAGGCGCGCCCCGAGGGACATTGAATTTGCGCCCGGTGATTCACCGTCTGTCAGAGCCGCCGGGTCAATAGGTGGGGCAGGTGGATCAACTCACCCGGCTGGTGGGTCAAATGGCCCGGATGGACGTCTTAGCCCAAGACGACTTCAACTCAAGCGGTTGATTTTATTGATGGTTTTTGAAAATTTCAGACTGGCATGACTTCTGCGTAGACATGGGGGGCGCACCTCAGAGTGGTGCCCCCGACCCAAGGACAGCACAGTCTCCCAAGGAAACATCATGAACAAAATTCTCCGCAAACATCGGTCACGGTACAACCTGCTACAGCTATCCTGTCGCACAAGCGGATGGCACTGTGAAATACGAGCGCCGTTGTCACAAGCGCGCCTGAGTCCAGCCTGGCACTTGGCGTCTGGTGCACACCAGTCGCCTGACAATTGACCCGCCAGCTGACTGCTTGATGAATATTGAGGCGACTCCGGTTTTGTGTCTTCAAGAGCCACCGACGCCAAGGCAGGTGGTAGTTCCCTACTAGTGTTTGCCTGCAAAAAAGGGGTAGCACGGCACTGGAAAAAGGGTATCTCCAACACATTGGCAGAAGACCTCAACTCCCCGAAACTAGGTACCGACAGCATCAAACACCGCCGGATCATGAAATGGTGAATTGAGTTGTCTTCATTTTTGACTATGGAGGACGGAACATGAAATCAGTGCTTGCTTTGGTCGCTACCAGCTTGCTCCTCACAGGTTGCGGGCAGGGCGAAAGAATCTACACCCTGTATCGTTCGTATTTCACGAACCCGAATGCGCGAACACACGTGGCCACCTTCGACGCGACTGACGGACGGGAATACAACAGTCAGAACTGTCTGTCGACGCAATTCCTGTTCCAGCAAAAGGCGGGCGGCGATGCGAAATACTGGTGTGAATTTGGTCCGTACCGGAAGTCGTAGCAGCACCAGACAGCTAGCCCGCTGTTTTGGATGAGTGTTGGCCGACGCCAACAGACGGCTGTCACCTGCGTTCTCGACACGGTTGCGCCCGGGGTGCGTAAATGCCGCACTAACGCAACTTATCCTCGCGAGGCCAGCCATGCTTGAGACCATTCACCACCGTATCTGCCCCCTGTGCGAGGCCTGCTGCGGGCTGGAAATCAAAGTACAGGGAGGCAAGGTCACCAGCATCAAAGGCCACGCGCAAGACGTGTTCAGCGCAGGCTACCTCTGCCCCAAGGGCGTCGCCCTGAAAGATCTGCACGAAGACCCGGACCGCTTGCGCACCCCGCTGATCAAGCGCAATGGCACTTTTGTAGAGGCCACGTGGGAAGAAGCCTTTGCCGAAATTGAGCGCCGCCTGCCACCCCTGCTGGCGGCCCACGGAAGAAACGCCAGCGCGGTGGTGGTGGGCAATCCATCGGCACACAAGATCGGGCTGCTCAGCTACTTTGGCAAGCTGGCGCGTGCCCTGGGCACCAAGAACATATTCTCCTCCTCGACCCTGGACCAGATGCCCAAACAACTCGCCAGCGGTTTGATGTTTGGCCACTGGCTCTCCGTTGCCCTGCCCGACATTGCGCGCACCGAGCTGCTGCTGGTGATTGGCGCCAACCCACTGGCCAGCAACGGCAGCATGTGGACTGTGCCCGATTTCAAAGGCAAGGCCAAGGCCATGCAGGCGCGTGGCGGCAAGCTCATCGTCATCGACCCGCGCCGCACCGAAACCGCCGCGCTGGCCGATGCACACCACTTCATCCGACCCGGCGCTGACGTGTATTTGCTGGCCGCCATGGTGCAAACCCTGTTTGCTGAAAAGTTGGTGCGCCTGGGCAGCGTTGCGGCCTGGGTCAACGGCGTTGAAGAAGTCGGTCTGGCAGTGGCAGCCTTTACCCCCGAGGCGGTGGCGGCGCGCTGCGGCATCGATGCTGGCACCATTCGCCAGCTGGCGCGCGAACTTGCCAACACGCAGCGGGCTTGTGTGTACGCCCGCATCGGCAGCTGCACGCAGGAATACGGCACGCTGGCCAGCTGGCTGGTGGATGTGCTCAATGTGCTGAGCGGTCACCTCGATAGCCCCGGTGGTGCCATGTTTGCCAAGTCGGCTGCCTTCGCATCCAACACGGCAGGCAAACCCGGCATGGGCAAGGGCGTGAGCACCGGGCGTCACTTTGCCCGCGTGAGCGGCGCGCCTGAGGTATTTGGCGAGCTGCCCATCACTTGCATGGCGGAAGAAATTGAAACCGCCGGGCCAGGACAAGTCCGCGTCCTGTTCACCGTGGCGACCAACCCGGTCCTGTCCAGCCCGAACGGTCCGCGACTCGCAGCGGCGCTGGACACACTGGACTTCATGGTCAGCATGGACATCTACCTGAACGAGACCACGCGCCACGCCGACGTCATCTTGCCAGGCCTGTCGCCACTGGAAGATTTTCATTACGACCTGGCCTTCCCGCAACTGTCCTGGCGCAACCACGCGCGCTACAGCCCGCCCGTGCTGGCACGCACCGATGGCGCACCCGAAGAATGGCAGACCCTGTTGAAACTGGCAGCCATCGTGCGTGGTGAGGGTGCGCAGGCCGACGCCAACGCGCTGGACGACGCCCAGTTTGCCGAGGATGCCCAGCGCCTGGCCGGAGCCCAAGCCGCTGCGGTCATCCGGGCCACCAGCGGCCTCAAAGGCCCACAGCGCCTGCTCGAGGTGGCACTGCGAACCGGCCCCTATGGCGACATGTTTGGCATGAAGCCCGAGGGCCTGACACTGGCCAAGGTGATGGCCTCCAACAGCGTGGGCGGCATTGACCTGGGTGAGTTGCAAGCCCGTATCCCAGAGATGCTGCGCACGCCCAGCGGCAAGGTGGAGCTGGCGCCGCCAGCACTGCTGGCCGACCTGGCCCGCCCCGCTACCGACCTGGCCCGAGCGGCCCCGGATCTGGTGATCATTGGCAGGCGTGATGTGCGCACCAACAACAGCTGGATGCACAACCTGCCGACCCTGGCCAAAGGACCGTTCCGCTGTACCGCGCTGGTGCATCCTGATGATGCCCAGCGCCTGAAGCTGCAGGACGGGGCGATGGCCCACATCGCCAGCGGCCCGCGCAGCATCCAGGCCCGGGTGCAGATCAGCACCGAAATGATGCCCGGCGTGGTCAGCCTGCCGCACGGATGGGGCCATGACCTGCCCGGCGCCAGGCTCCAGCTGGCCGCGCAGCGCCCGGGTGCCAACCTGAATGCCCTGCTGGACGACCAGCTGCGCGACCCGCTGTCCGGCAATGCGGTGCTCGGGGGGGTGGCCATCACCATGCAGGCCGTTGCCCAGGAAGCCTGAAAGCCAAGCGCCGCAAGGGCCATCGAGCGATTCACGAATGTATGTGCAAGCTTACCAAAGCAACCTGTTCGACGAGCAGTCGCGGGGGAGCGTTGACTCGACTGCCCGTTCAGCTCTTTTCAAGATCGGTCTGAATCAGGTTTCGCACGGTGTGTTTAACCCGGGCGACTACAAGGACTACTACGAGCTGACGCCGGGTATCGGATCATTCCAGCTCGTCGTGACATCGGATCCGTCCAACGGCTTTTCTTCGAGCGCGTCCGCCTACGCTTTTGACGTGAAGATCACCGATGCACAGGGCAATACCCTGTTGCCAGCCGACCTGATTGGCCCGGACACCTTCACAGACAGCATCACCTTTACCTCTGCCGGATATTCAACGTACTACCTTGAAATTACCAACACCTTGTTTGGTTCGTTTGCATATGGCGCGGTGCTGCTGGATCTGGGAAATCATGCGCCGGTGGTTTCCGCTGCGATGGTGGACAAGAACTGGATCGAGGGCGCATCGCTGCAATACAGCGTGCCATCTGGAACATTTACCGATCCGGATCGCAACACCCTGAGCTATGCCGCCAGTCTGACTGGCGGAACTGCGCTACCAGCGTGGCTGAGTTTCGATAGCACGACCCACACTTTCAGCGGAACCGCGCCGGTCGGCAGCCCCGACTACACCCTGCGTGTCACCGTCACCGATGCCGGTGGACTCAGCACTTTTGACGAAGTCGTGTTTTTCACGGCAGCTGCTGTCAATGCAGCCACTTACGTTCCCCATACGCCAACTGGCCTGATCGAAAAGGCCTTGTTCAATTTTGACGCCTTTGGCATTGCAGACTACAAGTTTGCGGGCACCGTGGGCATTTCGGTTTCCGATGCCTTCACTGCCGCTCAGTACCAAGCAAACCCGTCACTCCTATCAAGTGACATCTATACCTCGCTCGCATCCGGGAATGCCAACTGGACGACGACTCAACTGGACAACATCAATCTCGTTACCTCGACCTATTCAAACTTCATCCATCTCGGTTTTTCTCCCGTCGTTAACGAATCGGGGTTTACGCCTTCGGCTGTAGGCGCTGCCTCCAATATCAATATCAGTCTGATCTATCGTACGGATTTGCGTCTCTCGGGTGAAAGTGCATTGAATACGGATACAAGCTTTGGCTATGCGCATAGCCGTGGCGACATTGTTCTCAATCTCAATGGCTTCGGATCTTCGGGGCTCGCCAACGATGACACCCTTGATGGATCGACATTCGGGTTTCACACCCTCATGCACGAAATGGGTCACTCCCTCGGTTTGTCGCATCCCCACAGTTCGATTACCGAGGAGCTTGCGACACTAACGGCTGACTATGCAGCCACCATGAATGTCGGGTTCGACAAGCTCGGTTTTCCTATCCATAGCTCGGCGGACATGAACAAGGAGTACTTCTCTGTCATGTCCTATGACGATCAAACGCCGGCCAGCGCACCGGATACATTTGCTCAAACACCGATGATTCTGGATGTCATTGCCTTGCAGGCGGCCTACGGCGAGGGAGGGGGTTCATCCGGAACGGGCGATAACGCCATTGCTCCCGGCGGTAGTGGCGGAGTGGGCTCTTACCGGACCTATTTCGATGTCGGGGGCAATGACACCATTGATCTGGTGAACTATGCAAGCGGCGCCTACCTTCATATGGGAACATCGATTGTCAGTGCACCCCACCTGGTGGGCGTATCCATGAGCTCGGCCGACGCGAACACCATGAAAAGTGCGGCTGGAGATCCAGCTTCCCTGCGCTGGTTTTATGGAGAATTTGAAAACGCGGCGGGTAGCGCTGCATCGGATGAGATCGTTGGCAATAGTCTGAACAACATCATCAAGGGTCTGGGTGGAAGCGATACCATCAACGCAGGAGCCGGCAATGACACGATTGACGGCGGTACAGGAATCGACATCGCGCTATTCAGCAGTGGTCGGGCCAATTACACGCTAGGCCACACGCAGACCGGCTATACAGTCAAGGCATTCGCCGGAACGGATGGCACCGACACCCTGCAAGGCGTGGAACGACTTAAGTTCACGGATGGCGGCATCGCGCTCGATCTCGGTGCCACGCAGTCGTCTGGCCAGACCGTCATGCTGCTTGGCGCGGTGCTACCCGGCAGACAGGTCTTCGACCTATCCAAACAGGGTTTGCTGGGAGCGGCTATTGGCCTGTTTGATCAAGGCTACAGTCTGCAAACCCTGGCAGGAGCCATCATGAGACTGCCGATCTGGGACACACTCACCGGCGAGCCAAAGCCGACCCATGCCGACATTGCGACTTATCTGCTGACCAACGTCAATGGGCTGGCACCCGATGCGATGACGCTGACCGACGCGGTGGCAGCCCTCGACAGTGAAACCAGTTTCGCAACGCAAGGTCATTTCCTGTGGCAGCTGGCCGAATCAGCGACCAACCAGACGCGCGTCGACCTGCTTGGCTTGGCGACGACTGGATTGGCCTACTCGGCGTAGCCAGGCGGCCATGTGCCCTGGATACATTACGATACGCCCCTCAAGAATCACCCACGATGCCGCCCATGCAACTGCGCTCCCTTGACGAACTCCGCGCCCATTACAAAGCTCCTCAAGAGCGTGCTGTGAGAAAGCAGATTTCGGCACTCGACGCGCACTGCAGGAACTTCATCGCGCTGTCGCCCTTTGTCGTACTCTCAACTTCTGACGCCGCATTCAATCTTGATGCATCGCCAAGAGGCGGCGCTCCCGGGTTTGTGAAAGTCACAAGCAGTGGTGAGCTGTTGATTCCAGATGCGCCGGGGAACAACCGGCTGGACTCGCTGGAAAACATCCTTGCAACAGGAAAGGTCGGCCTTTTGTTTCTCATTCCGGGCTTCGACGAAACGCTGCGCGTCAACGGCACAGCCACGCTGTCGACGGCAGCAGCGGATATCGCTGCATGCACGACGGAGCGCCGCGCGCCCACGACGGTCATCCGGGTGGTGGTGAGCGCCGCTTACTTGCACTGCGCGAAAGCCTTGCTGCGCTCAAAGCTGTGGTCCGAGTCCGCCAGGACGGCCCGCTCTGCCTTGCCCACTGCCGGGCAAATGATCAGCGAACAGACGGGCATCCAAATTCCACTGGAGTCGAAGGAGGACATGGAACGACGCTATGAGCCAGACTTGTGAGGTGCCTACGCCACCCGCAGCGCCCGTAGCGCGGCCGGCTGCCATGCGCTTCATCATGATCGCGGTGCTGATCGACATGATGGCGATCGGCCTGATGATTCCGGTGCTACCGCATTTGGTCGGGCTGTTTACCCAGTCCAAAGCCGACCAGGCGTTCTGGTTTGGCGCAGTTTCATTTTCTTTCGGAATCGCCAACTTTTTTGGCTCCCCCATCCTCGGAGCCCTGTCCGACCGCTTTGGGCGCCGCCCTGTTTTACTGATCGGGTTTTCGGGGCTCGCCTTCAACTTCTTCATGACGGCCGCGGCCACCAGTCTGTGGATGCTGGTCTGGGTGCGGCTCATTGGCGGTGCCATGCAGGCCAATATTGCCGTGGCCAATGCCTATGTCGCCGATATCACGCCACCCGAGGACCGGGCTCGGCGCTTTGGCCTGTTGGGTGCCATGATGGGCGTTGGTTTCATTCTGGGGCCGGCTTTGGGTGGCGTCTTGGGCAATATTGACCTGCGCCTGCCCTTTGTTGCTTCCGGTACGATGGCTGTCATCAACTGGATTTATGGCTATTTTGTGTTGCCCGAAAGCCTGCCGAGGCAAGGGCGCACCGCGTTTGACTGGCGCAAGGCCAACCCGGTGTCGGCTTTGCGCGGACTGTTCGACCTGCGTGGCGTCGGCCCCTTGGTTGCCGTCATCGGCTTGAGCAACCTGGCGCAGTTCATGCTGCATTCGACCTGGGTTCTCTTTACAACCTTCAGGTTTGGCTGGGGGCCGCATGAAACCGGTTTGTCACTCATGGCGGTTGGCGGGGTCAATGTGTTGATGCAAG
>CAITZZ010000205.1 GCA_903897005.1 uncultured beta proteobacterium
CGGCAAACCCGTCTTCATGAAAGATGTCGCCGACATTCAGGATGGTCCCCGGCCCAGCAGCAACTACGTCTGGCATGGCCTGACACAAAAAGACGGCGGCGGCGAATACCCGGCCGTGACATTGACCATCACCAAGAAGCCGGGCGAGAACGCGATCGACGTCGCCAATGCCGTGATGCTCCGCGTCGAGCAGCTGCGCAACACGGTGATTCCCGAAGCGGTGCAGGTGGCCGAGACCCGCAACTACGGTGCCACCGCCAACGACAAGGCGCAAAAACTGATCCAGAAACTGCTGTTTGCCACGGCCTCGGTGGTGGCGCTCGTGTTCCTGACGCTGGGTCGGCGCGAGGCCGCCATCGTCGGCACGGCGGTGATCCTGACGCTGATGGTCACGCTCTTTGCCTCATGGGCTTGGGGCTTCACGCTGAACCGGGTTTCGCTCTTTGCGCTGATTTTCTCGATCGGCATTCTGGTCGATGACGCCATCGTGGTGGTGGAGAACATCCACCGGCATCAGCAGCACCATCCTGGCAAAACCCTGGCCGAAATCATTCCGGGCGCGGTCGATGAAGTCGGCGGCCCGACCATCCTCGCTACTTTTACCGTCATCGCTGCGCTGCTGCCCATGGCCTTTGTCTCGGGTTTGATGGGTCCCTACATGAGCCCGATCCCGATCAACGCCAGCATGGGCATGCTGCTGTCGCTGGCGATTGCCTTCATGGTCACGCCCTGGCTGGCGCGCCTGTGGATGAAGGAACACGTTGCCACCAATGCCCACGTGCACACGCCGACCGGCCTGGCGGGCAAACTCGGGCCACTGTTCCAGCGTGTCTTCAAGCCCTTGCTGGACGAGCACAGCGGCCAGCGCAATCGCCGCTTTCTGGGTCTGGGCGTGCTGGTGCTGATTGTCATTTCCGTGGCACTGCCGGCTACCGGTCTGGTACTGCTGAAGATGCTGCCGCTGGACAACAAGTCCGAGTTCCAGGTGATCGTCGACATGCCTGCTGGTACACCGGTTGAAAAGACCGCCGCCGTACTGCGCGAGCTGGGCGGCTACCTGTCACGCGTACCCGAGGTGACTGATTACCAGGCCTATGCCGGCACCGCCGCCCCGATCAACTTCAACGGTCTGGTGCGCCAGTACTATCTGCGCGCCGGTGGCGAAGTGGGCGACATCCAGGTCAATCTGGTGGACAAGCACCACCGCGCCGATCAGAGCCATGCGATTGCCACCCGTGTGCGCCCGGCGCTGCAGGAGATCGGTCGCAGGATGGGCGCCAACGTGAAGGTGGTGGAAGTGCCGCCCGGACCGCCGGTACTTTCCCCCTTGGTTGCTGAAATCTATGGCCCGGAAGCCGCAGGGCGCCTGAGCGTGGCCAAGGCCGTGCGCGCCGTCTTTGAAAAGTCTGCCGGCATCGTCGATGTGGACGACAGCAGCATCGTGAATGCACCGCGCAAATTGTTGCTCGTCGACCGGCGCAAGGCCGCCCTGCTGGGCGTGCCGCAGCAGGCCATCGTGAGCACGCTGCGCACTGGTCTGGCAGGCGAAGCGGCCACCTACATGCACGACGCGAGCCGCTACCCGGCGCCGGTGATGCTGCAACTGCCGCTTGAGAGCCATGGCAATCTGGACGCCCTGCTGCAACTCGGTGTGCGTGGTGCC
>CAITZZ010000206.1 GCA_903897005.1 uncultured beta proteobacterium
CTTGTTCAACTCGGGCAGATCGGACACGCCGACCCAGCCCTTGTATTGCTTGTCGGGGCGGGCTTGTTTCGCGTCAAACGTGTACCAGCTCGCATAAGGTGAATCGGCGCGAATCCTGCCGCCCTCAAAGGCACCCGCTGACTTGTGATTGCCAAAGCGGTCAAAGTAAATCGAGTCACTGCCGCTGTGGTTCAGACTGGTATCGAGTAGCACGCGCATGCCGCGCCGCGCCGCCTCGCTGGTGAGGCGTACCAGGTCCTCATCGCTGCCAAAGCCCGGGTCGATGGTCTTGTAGTCGGCTGTGTCGTACTTGTGGTTGCTGGCAGCCTTGAAGACCGGCGTCAGGTACAGGGTGTTGGCGCCCAGGTCCTGGATGTAATCGAGCTTGTCAATGATGCCCTGCAGATCGCCGCCGAAGAAGTCGTTGTTGTAGGTGGCGTCGGAACCGTCGCCGCTACCCGGCCTCCAGGGCTTGTCGAGCCAGTCTTTATGCAGTTCAACCGTGCCCTCGTGGTAGCGTGCGAAGCCAGGCTGCGGGTCGTTGCGCGGCTCGCCATTGCGGAAACGATCCGGAAAGATGTAGTAGTAGACGATATCGCTTGCCCAATCCGGCACCTTGAAATCCGTCGCGTAAATGGTCTGGCGAAAACGCCGGATGGTTCCGGCCGCCGCCGGCTTGTCAGCAACTTCTCCAAGGCCACCGGAGCCCTTTTCCCGCGTCCAGAAGACCGGGTCGGCGTTGTTCTGGTAAACGAAAGTCTGGCCGCCGATCTCGGCCTCAAACCAGTAGCCGTAAACGCTGACTTCGGCGAAGCGGTGGCTGGCACGCCAACGTTCGCGACTGCCGTGAGGACTGCGCGTCATGGCATGGCGCGCCACCTCGGTGTATTCCAGCCGTTCCTGATTGCCTTCCATGCGACGCTTTTCCAGCACCAGGGTGAGCTTGTTGATACCCGGAACCGCGCTGACCTGAAAATCCATGGTGCTGCCAACCGGCACAGCGCCGAACGGGGACTTGTCAGCCAGGGCGCGCGAATCGAAACGCAGGCTCAGAGCCGTCGGGTCAGTGACGGCGCGTGCTGTCGGGTCGGCAAACGTCTTGGCACCAATGTCGAGCTGCGGCCGGCCACCCGGGAAAGCCAGTCGGATCGTGTGTTCGCCGGTGAATGGGTGCGACAGGTTGCCAGTGCCACCGGCCAGCAGGTCGGCGCTGGCGCTGCTGCCGAAACTGGAAGCCTCCTGCCAGGCCGCGTCCGCGATCTTGAAATCGTGACGCGTCGGCAGCTTGACGTTGAGGTAGTAGGCATCACAGCTGTACTTGAACGCGTACTCGTCCAGCGCCGCCCAGTTGTTCATGCTGCCGCGCAGGAACAGGGTGGTCTGTCCCAGTGGCGCGTCGGCCGGGCAGTTCTCTACATGCAGGGTGGGTTTGGTGTTGGCAGTGTCCATGGTCAGGGTGAAGCGATGTACGCCAGTAAAAAGCTGTTGCAATTCCGTGCCCTTCAGTGCCAGCTGTTCGCCTGCCTCGCTGCGGCCAAAATCGGCATCAGGCGACCACGCTTCATCGGCAATCTTGAATTTGTGCGGACCGCTGATCCGGCTCACCAGCTGGTAGCGCTTGCAGGCCCAGCTGAACTTCTGGCTGTCTGCTGCATTCCAGCTATTGAACGTTCCACGCAGGTAGAGCGTGCGACCACTCAGTGGCTGAGCCTGGCAGCCTGCGTCGGTCAGGACTGCGGCGGCCTGCGTCGCGCCCTGGGCCAGCAGCAAGACAGCGCAGCAAGCGGTAGAGCGCAGCAGCGTTCGCCCATAGACCGGCAGTTCCAGCTTCACCCCTTGACGCCACCAGCGGTCAGGCCCGACACAATCCAGCGCTGCGCTGCCAGAAAGACCAGCGTGATGGGCAGGCCCGACAGCACGGCGGCGGCGGCGAAATCACCCCACAGGTACTTCTGCTCATAGAGGTAGTACTTGGAGCCGACCGCCAGCGTCAGATTGGGCTCTTCACGCAGCAGGATCGAAGCCACCGGGTACTCAATGATGGTACCGATGAAAGCCAGCACGAACACCACCATCAGGATCGGCACGGCCATCGGCAGAAGCACCAGTCGAAACGCCTGCCAGTGGCTGGCGCCGTCCACTTTGGCGCATTCCTCGATCTCCATCGGTATGGTTTCAAAGTAACCCTTGATGGTCCAGATATGCATGGCAACGCCGCCCAGATAGGCCACGATGAGGCCGGCGTGGGTCTCGATGCCGAGCCAGGGCAGCTGGGCTCCAACACCGTCGAAGATGGCGTAGATGGCCACCAGGGCCACCGCCACCGGGAACATCTGCAGCAGCATCATGCTGTTGAGGATGAGTGCCTTGCGGGCAAAGTTCAGTCGCGCAAAAGCATAGGCTGCGGTGGTCGAAATGGCGACGATCAGGCTCGCCGAGATCGTGGCGACCTTGATCGAATTCCACAGCCATAACAGTACCGGGAAGGGGGGCTGCGTTACGCTGCCGTCGCTCGCGGTGTAGGCCATGCCCAGTGCCAGCTGCCAGTGTTCCAGACTGATGCGGCTCGGAATCAGCGAACCCGTGGCGTAATTGCCGGGACGCAGCGAGATGCTGAGCACTGCCAGCAAGGGGAACAGTGTCAGCGCCAGTAGCGCCCACAGGGCGAGATGTGCGGCGACGACACGCCAGCGTTGTTTTTTTCCGGTGACCATGGCCATGGTGTCTACCTGTTTTGCTCGGCTTGCCGAGTGATTCTGAGTTGCAGCAGCGCCATCAGCGCGACCATCACGAAGATCAGGGTCGAGATGGCAGCGGCCAGGCCGAAATTTTGCCCGCTGTCGGTGAAAGCAATGCGGTAGGTGTAACTCACCAGAATGTCGGTGGTGCCAGCCGGCAGCTTGGTATTGAGGTAATCGGGTCGGCCGTCGGTCAGCAGCGAGATCAGCACAAAATTGTTGAAGTTGAAGGCAAAGGCGCTGATCAGGAGCGGTGTCAACGGTCGCGCAATCAGTGGCGCGGTGATCTTGAAGAAGTTGGTCAGCGGCGTGGCGCCGGCGATGGCCGAGGCCTCGTACAGGTCGCCGGGGATGGACTTGATCAGGCCGCTGCACAAAATCATGATGTAGGGGTAGCCCAGCCAGGTATTGACGATCAGGATCATGATCTTGGCCAGCAGCGGGTCGGCAAACCAGGCCGGGCGCACACTGAACAAGGCGTTCAGAATGGCGTTGATCTCGCCAAAATTCTGGTTGAACAAGCCTTTGAAAACAAGAATGGAAATAAAGCCCGGCACCGCATAGGGCAGAAACAGCAGGGTGCGGTAAAGCGCGCGGTACTTGAGCGTCGGCCATTCCAGCAGCACCGCCAGCGTCATGCCCAGCGCGGTGGAAAACAGCACGGTCAGGGCGGCAAACAGCACGGTCCAGACAAAGATGCTGACAAAAGGACCGCGGAAGTCGGCGTCCAGCAGCATGCGGCTGTAGTTGGCCAGCCCGATGTTGACTTTGAAGCCCGGTTGCATGCGTTCGCCTGCGTCGGTCTCGAAGAAACCGCTGCGCGGGTTGGGCCGGTAGATGCTGGCGCTGGCCAACTGGGTGAGGGAACCATCCGCATTGGAGCGCCACAAGGGCTCGATCGGACCGAATTCGCGCAGCCCCGCATAGCGCAACAGTTGACCGTCTGGCAGGCGCAACTGCAGC
>CAITZZ010000207.1 GCA_903897005.1 uncultured beta proteobacterium
TGCGCCGCCGCCTCCGTATGTGCCGCCGCCCGATGTGACGACCAGTGCGAGTTCGGGTATTTCGATTGCTTCGACCACCACGGTGCCCACTGCTCCGGTGGCGATTGCGCCGCCACCGCCGCCCGCGCCCGTAGCCCGACCTGCTCCGAATCGCAATGATATTGGCGTGGCCTGTCCGACCCAGGTGCAGCCGGAGATGCCGCGCAAGGCGCAGCAAGAGGGTATTGAGGGTGTGGTCAGAGCCCAGATCCGCATCAAGGGCGGTGTGGTGCAGGATGTGACCATGACCGGTCCGCGTGTTTTCTACGCTGCTGTGCGGGCCGCCGTGATGCAGTACAAGTGCGTCTCTGATGCCGGTGGCGAGGTCCTGGCAACCCAGGAATTTAACTTCAAGCTGGAGTGAGGCGCGTGACCGTCAACCAGAGTTTCCCCAGACTGCTCGGCGACATCGGCGGAACCCATGCCCGCTGGGCCTGGCAGGAGAGCGCCGAGGCAGCCCTGCAGGATGTTTCAGTACAAGCCTGTCGCGCCAGCCCCACCCTGCTCGACTCGGCAAGAACCTATCTGGCAGCCACCGGCCACGCTCGGCCGCACTCCGCTGGTATCGGCATTGCGACGGCAGTGACGGGCGATGTGGTGCACATGACCAACAACCCCTGGACCTTTTCCATCAAGGAGCTCAAACAATCGCTCGGCCTGAGGCACTGCCTGCTGCTCAATGACTTTACCGCGCTGGCCCTGAGCTTGCCCGGACTGGCCGCGTCCGAGCTGCGCTCTGTGGGTGGCGGCGTCGCAGTGGCTGGCGCTCCGATCGCGCTGATCGGCCCTGGCACCGGTCTGGGCGTTTCTGGCCTGCTGCGCTCGGCAGGCGGCCAATACTGCCCCCTGAGTGGCGAAGGCGGCCATGCCACGCTGGCAGCCGCTGACGAGCGCGAATCAGCGCTGCTGTCTGTGCTGCGTGGACGCTTTGGCCATGTCAGCGCCGAGCGCCTGCTGAGCGGGCCGGGTCTGGTCGAACTGTACCGGGCCTCCTGTGAACTTCACGGTCGCACTGCACGCAACTTGACACCGGCCGAGGTAAGCGCAGCAGCCCTTGACGCCAGCGACCCGGATTGCATTGCCAGCGCACACCACTTCGCCGCCTTTCTTGGCACCACAGCGGGCAACCTGGCGCTGACGCTGGGCGCACTCGGCGGGCTCTACATCGGAGGCGGCGTTGTTCCGCGCCTGGGTGCTGCCTTCAACGCTGCATTGTTTCGCCAGCGCTTCGAAGACAAGGGCCGCTATCAGGACTACCTGCGCGCCATCCCCTGCTGGATCATCACGGCCTCAGCACCCGCCCTGCTGGGCGCGTCCCGGGCGCTCGACCTGCTGGTGGCTGACTGAGGTAAGCTGCCTCCGTATGGAGTCACCCATGTCATCGACACTTTTCGAAAACCCGAGGTTGCTGGCCGACGTCGGCGGCACCTACGCGCGGTTCACGCTCGAAACGGGGCCGGGCATTTTTGAGCATGCGGCGTCGCTGCGCTGTGCCGACTATGAAGACTTCCATGCCACGGTGCAGGCCTATCTTTCTGCCTTGCCAGCCAGTGCAGCGACGGGTCGCATCAAGAACGCCGCGGTGGCCATCGCCACACCGGTCTCGGGCGACCAGGTTCGAATCACCAATTACCCGTGGCAGTTTTCCATCGAACAGATGCGCCAGCGACTGCATCTGGACAATCTGCTGATGGTCAACGACTTCACCGCACTGGCCATGGCGCTGCCAAGCTTGCTGCCGAGCCAGCGCCGCCAGGTGGGTGCCGGAGCAGCGCTGCCGCGCAGCGTGATTGGCCTGATCGGTGCCGGTAGCGGCCTGGGCGTATCGGGTTTGATTCCAGCCAACGACGGCTGGGTGGCACTCGGTACCGAAGGCGGGCACACCAGCTTTTCACCGCGCGACGCACGCGAACTGGCCATTCTTCAATACGCGTGGCGCCACTACAGCCACGTGTCCTTTGAGCGCCTGGTGTCGGGTCCGGGCATCGAA
>CAITZZ010000208.1 GCA_903897005.1 uncultured beta proteobacterium
GCAGCCAAGGGCGGCAAGGGTGCCTACCTGATTTACCAAGAGTCTTCTTTGGTGATTCGCGCCATCCGCGACTACTTCAACCACGACATCGGCGACATCCTGATCGACACCGACGACGTGTACGAGCAGGCTCAGCAGTTCATGGCCCACGTCATGCCCGAGCACGCTGCGCGCGTGAAGCGCTACCGTGACGACGCGCCGCTGTTCAGCCGCTTCCAGATCGAACACCAGATCGAATCCGCGTACGCCCGCACCGTGCAACTGCCCAGCGGCGGTGCCATCGTGATCGACCACACCGAAGCCCTGGTCTCTGTGGACGTCAACTCGGCCCGTGCCATCAAAGGCGGCGATATCGAAGAAACCGCTACCCGCACCAACCTGGAAGCCGCTGACGAAGTGGCGCGCCAGATGCGCCTGCGCGACCTGGGTGGCCTGATCGTCATCGACTTCATCGACATGGAAGAGTCGCGCAACCGCCGCGAAGTGGAAAACCGCTTGCGCGACGCGCTGCGCCAGGACCGTGCCCGTGTGCAGTTTGGCACCATCAGCAAGTTTGGTCTGATGGAAATGAGCCGCCAGCGCCTGCGCCCGGCGCTAAGCGAAGGCGCATCGATTCCATGCCCGCGTTGCGGTGGCTCCGGCCATATCCGCGACACAGAATCCAGTGCTTTGCAGATTCTGCGGATCATCCAGGAGGAGTCCCTGAAAGACAGTACAGCCTCCGTCTTGTGCCAGGTTCCGGTGGACGTTGCGTCGTTCCTTCTGAACGAAAAGCGCTCAGAAATCGCCAAGATCGAACTCAAGCAGCGCATCAATGTGCTGCTGGTCCCCAACAAGACACTGGAAACACCGAACTACAAGCTCGAACGCCTGAAGCACGACGACCCGCGTCTGGACAACATCGAAGCCAGCTACAAACTGGCCGACGAAATTGAAGACCCGACCAGCGTGACCCGCCGCTCGCAGGAGCCGACCAACAAGCAAACGCCCATCATCAAAGGCGTACTGCCGGATGCACCCGCACCGGTGGCGGCACCACGCCCCGTGGCACCCGCGCCACACCCACAGCATCGCACAGCACCCGTTGCCGATGCCAAGCCGGCCGCTCCCACAGAGAAGGGCTTCTTTGGCTGGATCAAGGGTCTGTTTGGTGGTGAGGCACCCGCACCGGTCAAGCCTGCTGCAGCACCCGCTGCCAAGCAGCCCGAGGGCCGTGATGGTCGCGGTAACCGCGATGGCAACCGCAACGCTGGCAAGCCCGGTGAAGGACGTCCAGAAGGCCGTGGCCCACGCGGAGAAGGTCGTGGTGAAGGACGCGGCCGTGGTGGACGCGGCGGCCGTGGCGGTGATCGCCAGGGTGGCGCCCCGCGTGAACGCTTTGATGCCGAAGGCAAACCACTGAACGCAGACGTCAATCTGCAGGCCGGTACGGCTGTTGGCGCAGCAGAAGGCAATCGCACCGAGCAACGCCCCGAACGTGCGCCCCGCAATGACCGTGGAGAGCGCGGCGGTCGCGGTCGCGGTGGTGAACGCAACGAGGGCGGTGAGCGTGGGGAACCA
>CAITZZ010000209.1 GCA_903897005.1 uncultured beta proteobacterium
GCAATATAGACCTCAGCAACAGGCTTCGAACCCCGAGCGAACCCTGGATTTCCCGCCCGTGTGGCAGGTTCACCATGAAAAAGCGCCGCAACCATTCGCCAACTGACGCGCTGATCAACCTCGTAGTTCGGTGCCGGTTGTGCCGCCAAATCCCAATCTGGCTCGATCCGTTACGCAATGGCATCGAGGTCACACCGCCATCCAGTCACTGGCTACCGGATCAGCGTTCTAAAAGGCCCATGTTGATCGGCGCGCCAGTAGCGCTTGCCAGGCGGCCGAGGCGCGATTCTGTCTGCTATGGCGGGGCCAAATCAACGGTGCAAGTGGAGCAGAAAAAACTCATCAAACGGCACGGGCCGTCCACGCAGATAACCCTGCATTTCATCGCAGCCGGCATCGGTCAGAAAAGTGGCCTGCTCTTCGGTTTCCACGCCCTCGGCAATGATGCGCAACTGCAGGCTGTGGCCCAGCGCAATCACGGCGCGGGTGATAGCACCATCTTCGGAATCGCCGGGCAGGCCGCGCACAAAACTCTGGTCCACCTTGAGCTTGGTCAGGGGGAGGCGTTTGAGGTAGGCCAATGACGAGTAGCCGGTACCGAAGTCGTCAATCGCCAGGCTCAGTCCCATCGCACGCAGATCATGCAGCACCTGAATGCTGCTTTCGGCGTGGCTCATGATGGCGCTCTCGGTGATCTCCAGTTCGAGCAACTCAGGTTCAAGCTGGGTTGCCGCCAGTGTGCCCCGCAACGATTCAAGAATTTTTCCCCGGCGAAACTCGATGGCTGACACGTTGATGGACAGCACACCCGGCGCCAGGCCGTCTGCAACCCATTGCGCCCATTGGCGGCAGGCTGTGCGTTGCACCCATTGGCCCATCGGCACGATGAGTCCGGATTCTTCGGCCAGCGCAATAAACAGGCCGGGTGCCATTAGACCTTGTTGGGGGTGTTGCCAGCGCACTAGCGCTTCGGCACCAATCAGTTCGCCGCTGATTAACGAGAACTGCGGCTGCAGGTAAACCCGCAACTCGTCACGTTCGATGGCGCGGCGCAGACCGGTCTCCATCTGAAAGCGTTCGAGCGAGAAGATGGTCAGGTCGTTGGTGAAAAACTCGTAGGTGTTGCGCCCACGCTCTTTCGCGCGGTACATGGCGACATCGGCATTTTTTAGCAGTGTGGCGGCATCGTCGCCATCCTGCGGAAAAAGACTGATGCCAACGCTGGCACCAATAAAAAACTCCTGCTCGATCGTGACCGGGTTGGCACGCAAATCGTCAAGCATCTTGTCAGCAATGCGGGAGGCAGCCGACGGGTCGTCAACACCTTCCAGGATGATCAAAAATTCATCGCCACCCAGGCGCGCCACGGTGTCGGATTCTCTGGTCAGCGCGCAAAAACGCTGCGCCACCTCGCACAGCACCAAGTCACCCACAGGGTGGCCAAAGGTGTCATTGATGGCCTTGAAGCGGTCCAGATCGACAAACAGCAGGGCCAGGCTGGACTGATCGCGCCGGGCACGTTGCAGTGCGCCGCGCATCCGGTCTTCCAGCAGCAAACGGTTGGGCAGGCCAGTCAGCGGATCGTGGTGCGCCTGATAATCAAGCCGCTCCTGCGCCTTCTTGATGACGCTGATGTCCGAGAAGACACCAACATGATGAATGACATTGCCAGCGCTGTCCCTGACGGCGGTGATGGTCAGCCACTCGGGGAAAACGCTGCCATCCTTGCGCTTGTTCCACAGCTCGCCTTTCCAGCGCCCGTTGCGCGCAATGGTGTCCCACATCTCGCGGTAGAACTCCGGGCCTTGCCGACCGGACTGCAACAGGCGCGGGTTTTGCCCGATCACCTCGGCTTCGCTGTAGCCGGTGATCTCGGTAAAGGCGCGGTTGATGGCCAAAATGGTGCCATCGGGCGCGGTGATGGTGACGCCATCGGCGGTGCTGTCAAACACCGTGGCCGCTTGCTGCAGCCGCACTTGGAGCCGCTTGCGCTCTGAAATGTCCAGCATCACGCCAACCACGCCCCCCACGCTGCCGTCTTCAAGTGAAAAGGTGGCCTTGTGAAACACCACGTCATGCATCGAGCCGTCGGCATGGCGTGCCTGCGATTCGTAAATCTGCTTGTCCCGGCTGGCCAGCAGCGCCTGGTCGGCTGCCACATAAATGGCCGCAAGCTCGGGTGGCGCAACATCGTGAGGCGTCTTGCCCAGCAGTTGCTCAA
>CAITZZ010000210.1 GCA_903897005.1 uncultured beta proteobacterium
ACATCCAGAGCGCCCAACTCGATCACCGTCTGGCTGCGATCAGCGGCCATTCTGGCGACGGTTTCCTGTTGTGCCTGACGGCTCGACAGAGCGCGCCAGACGCCGCTTGCGAGCAGGCCGACCAGCAGGGCGAGCAGCACCCATTTCATCCAGCGTTTCATAAACAGTGCTTTCCTTTGTGGGTCACGGGGGTAGCCGGGCGCAGGCACAGGCCGGCAAGAATGATTTGAAGCTGGCTTGCCAGGTACTCTTCAGGGACCAGTTCGGTTGCCTCTGCCGGGTCATAGCAGGCGTTGTTGGAATGCACCAGCAGCTGCAGGAAGATCATGGGCGCAAGGACGGTAAAAACTGCGTATTTCATGTCGAGTGGAGGAAATTCGCCGCGGTCAACGCCACGCTGCAGGATGCGACGGATCAGCAGGTGGGCCGGCTGGATGACCTCCTGCTGGTAGAACAGGGCAAGCTCCGGGAAGTTCTTGCCTTCGCCCAGCATCAGCTTGGTGATGCCGGAAACCTTGGCGTTGCCCTGGCGCTGCCACCAAAGCGTCATGCAGTGGCGCAGCATGTCAGGCGTGCTGCCGTCAAAGGCATCGAACTGGGCGTTCCATTGCGAAAAGCCGCCGGAAATGTTTTCCCGTACGACGGCTTTGAACAACTCTTCCTTGCTGGCGAAATAGAGGAACAGGGTTCCTTTTGAAACACCGGCGCGGCGTGCCACTTCTTCAGCGCGCGTCGCAGCAAAGCCCTTTTCCACAAACAGGTCGAGCGCGGCGGCCAGCAACTCGCCCGGACGTGCGTCCTTGCGCCGCTCGTGCCTGATCGGTGGCGGTGTTCTTGCGGTACGCGGGGGTTTGGCTGGAGACATGTCACTAATGACTAACAGGTTAGTAATGTAACTTGCAGGCGATAAACTGTCAATGGCGCTGACGCTTGTCGCCACGACTTCAACTTTGGTCATGGCCGGCGCAGCCTGGCAAGCCATGTCATTCAAGCTTCACGGAGAATTTCCATGCCTGATTCCCTGCAGACGATCACTTTGGGCGGCGGCTGCTTCTGGTGCACTGAGGCAGTTTTTGTCTGCGTCAAGGGCGTCGTTGACGTTGAAAGTGGCTATTGCAACGGCCATGTCCTGCAACCGAGCTACAGCCAGGTCTGCGCTGGCGCTACCGGTCACAACGAGGTGGTCAAACTGGTGTTTGACCCAAAGCAGATCAGCGCTCGTGAAATTCTGGAGATTTTCTTCGTGATCCATGATCCGACCACGCTCAACCGCCAGGGCCACGACAGCGGCACGCAGTACCGCAGCGGCATCTATTTTTCGACGCCAGCGCAGGAGCATCTGGCCAGAGAGCTCATTGACGAGATGACGGGCAGCGCTGTCTATCGCAGCCCCATCGTCACGGAAGTGCTGCCGTTGGAAAATTACTGGCCGGCCGAGGATTACCATCAGGATTATTTTGCGAAGAATCCGCAGCAGGGCTATTGCATGGCCGTTGCCGCGCCGAAAGTGGAGAAATTCCGTCGTACTTTTGCTCGGTTGGTGCGCAGCAACTGATTGGCCAGTCGACTGCCACTCATTGCATCCATGAAGTGCTTGTCAAGTTGTTTTATCGTCGCTGTACTGCTGAGTCTGACGGGCATGCTGCCCTTGAGTAGCCTGGCACAGTCAGTGCCGGCGCGGACCGCCAGCATGGCATTGGGCAGCGGGCCGGGCGTACACAGTCCGAACAGTCCGATTACGCCTTTGCCTGAGCGCGTCGACGTCGTGCCCTGGGCGCTCCTGACGGCGGTCCGGATGCGCGATGGTCGCAAGGGTCCGCGCCCGGTCTTCAACGCCCAACAGTTGGCATTGCATTTTCGTTTGCAGCGCGTTCAGGGCTTCATGATGCCATTGGAGCCGGGTGAGAAGCAAAATCACTTTTTGCTGAGCGCCGTACCGCTGACCTGTTCCTTCTGCATTCCGGGCGGTCCGGAGAGCATGGTGGAAGTGTTCACCAGGACGGCGGTTAAATACACCACGGAGCCGCTCGCGGTGGAGGGCAAGTTCGAGGTGCTGGAGGACGATTCCAATGGCATGTACTATCGCATGACCCATGCGGTCAGCGTCAGATAGGCCCGGCCACGCGATGGCCCCGACATGACCAATCCCGTTATCACTTCCCTCCTGCCCGTCGTTCTCCTGATTGCCATGGGTTACCTCAGCGGTCGAACTGGCTGGATCCGCTCCGAGGCGAGCAAGGACCTGTCGAATCTGGTCTTTATGGTGCTGACGCCGGCCTTGCTGTTTCGCACCATGAGCACGGTGCATGTAGAGCAGCTCAACTTCAAGCCGGTTGCCATGTATTTTGTCGCGGCGGCCCTGCTGTTTGCGGCGATGCTGCTCTGGCAGGGCGCGACACGCCGCGCCGCCGTGCTGGCGCTGGCCGCAACTTTCAGCAACACGGTGATGATAGGTGTGCCCCTGGTTTCACTGGCCTACGGCGAAGCCGGTCTGGTGATGCTTTTCACACTGATATCGGTGCACGCCCTGGTGCTGCTGACCCTTGCCACCGTGGTGCTGGAACTGGCTGTGGCCCGTGAGCAGGCCGCCAAGGGCGCTGGCGTGCGGCGGCACATGGCGCTGACGGTGCTGGTGGCCATGCGCAACGGCATCATTCATCCGGTGCCCCTGCCCATCATGGTGGGCCTGGCCTTCGCGCAAACCGGCCTCGTGGTCCCGGCATTGCTGGACAAACCCCTGCTGTTGCTGAGCAACGCGTTTGGCCCGGTCGCGCTGCTACTGGTCGGAGTGACCTTGACGCAGGTGCGTGTTGGTGAGCATCTTCGCGCCGCACTCGGACTGGCTCTGATCAAGAATCTGGCGTTCCCGGCACTGGTGGCGCTGCTGAGTTGGTCGTTCGGACTGAGTGGTCTGGCTCTGTCCGTGATGATTGTGGCTGCCTCCATGCCGATCGGAGCCAACGTGTTCCTGTTCTCGCAGCGCTACGAGGTGGCGCAGGAACTGGTGACGGCCAGCGTGGCTGTATCAACCGTGCTGGCGCTGTTGACGGTCTCGCTGGTGATGGCCTTGTTGGGTGCCAGTTAAGGCGGCATTCAAGGCGCCAGGCGCTCGCGCAGCCAGGATTTTTCGGGCGTCAGCGTGTAACGCAAGCGGTCATGCAAACGGCTCTTGCGGCCTTGCCAGAACTGCCAGCTGTCTGGCTGCAGTCGGTAGCCACCCCAGTGCGGCGGTCGTGGTGGTTGCAGCAGAAACTTGGCGCCAAAGCGGGCAGCGTTGGCCACCAGCACCGTTCGGCCACTGATGACCTGACTTTGCGGTGAGGCCCAGGCACCGATGCGTGAGTCCAGAGGTCGGCTGTGAAAGTACTCGTCGCTCTCCAAGTCGCCGACTTTTTCGACCCGACCCTCGATGCGCACCAGGCGTTCCATTTCAACCCAGTGAAACTGCAGAGCAGCATAGGGGTTGCCGGCGAGTTCATGTCCCTTTCGGCTGTCGTAGTTGGTGTACCAGGTGATGCCGCGTTCGTCATAGCCCTTGATCAGCACCACGCGCGTCGACGGCCGCAGATTGCTGGCAACGGTCGCCAGTGTCATCGCGTTGGGTTCGGGTACCTCGCAGGAGATCGCCTCCTGCAGCCAGTGCTCGAACTGGCGCAGGGGATCGGCATGCGATGCGGCTTCGCTGAGTTCGGCGCGTTCGTAGCTTTTACGCAGATCGGCAAGAGAGGTCATGCCGGAAGTATAGGCAGATCAGCCCCGCACGCCCAATGTTGGTAACCCCTTGGTAACTTCTGCGCCACTCGATCCGATGAATGCGGGTACCATCGGCCGTGTAATTTTGTTACCGCTATTTTTGGGCGCCATGAAACTCCACTCCGTCATTGCAGCCGTTACCGGGCGTATCTGTCAGCGCAGCCAGACCACGCGCAGCGCTTACCTCGAGCGTCTGGCCCAGGCCGCGACGCGCTCGCCTGGCGCCGAGCGGCTTGGATGTGCCAACGTGGCGCACGCCTTCGCTGCGCTGCCGGCGAACGACAAGTTGCGCGTCATCAGCCAGCGTGCACCCAACATCGGCATCGTGACAGCCTACAACGACATGCTGTCGGCGCACGCGCCACTGCAGCATTACCCGGAGATCATCAAGGCCGAGGCGCGCCGGCTCGGTGCGACGGCGCAGGTGGCGGGCGGTGTGCCGGCCATGTGCGATGGCGTGACCCAGGGCACGCCTGGCATGGAACTCAGCCTGTTCTCGCGCGACGTGATTGCCATGGCCACCGCCGTTGCGCTCAGCCATGATGTCTTTGACGCAGCACTGCTGCTGGGCGTCTGCGACAAGATCGTTCCCGGACTCTTGATCGGAGCTTTGCAGTTTGGTCATTTGCCCACTGTTTTTGTGCCCTCCGGTCCGATGACTTCGGGGCTCTCGAACACCGACAAGGCCAAGGTGCGCGAGCAGGCAGCGCAGGGTCTGGTGGGACGTCCGGCCTTGCTGGCAGCCGAGTCCAGCGCCTACCATGGCCAGGGCACCTGCACCTTCTATGGCACGGCCAACAGCAACCAGATGCTGCTTGAAGCGATGGGCTTGCAGGTGCCGGGCACGGCTTTCGTCAACCCGGGCGCTGCGCTGCGCGACGAGTTGACGCGGGAGGCCGTGCGCAGCGCGCTTGACATCACCAAGGCCGTTCGATTTACCCCGATCGGTCAGCTGGTCGACGAGCGCAGCATCGTCAATGCCATGGTGACTTTGCTGGCCACCGGCGGCTCGACCAACCATCTGATTCACTGGGTCGCCGTAGCGCGCGCCGCGGGCATCGTGATCGACTGGGATGACTTCGCGGCCCTGTCAGAAGCGGTGCCCTTGCTGGCGCGCGTCTATCCCAACGGCAGTGCTGACGTCAACCAGTTTCAGGCAGCAGGTGGTCCGGGCTTCGTGATTCGGGAACTGCTGGACGCCGGTCTGATGCATGCCGATGTGCTGACCGTGCGAGCCGGCGGTTTGCGCGAATACACCTGTGCACCGGCCAGCAACGGAGCCGGCGCCCTGCATTGGCTGAGCGTTGGCGCTAGCCGCGACGACAGCGTGCTGCGCAGCACCATGGCGCCGTTTAGCACCACCGGTGGTCTCAAACTGCTGCGCGGCAACCTGGGTCGCAGCGTGATCAAGGTCTCGGCCGTGCCGCTGGAGCGGCATCTGATTGAAGCGCCGTGTCGGGTCTTTGATTCGCAGGAGGCATTGCACCGTGCCTTTGAGGCCAATGAATTGAATCGGGATCTGGTTTGTGTGGTGCGCTGGCAGGGCCCGCAGGCTAATGGCATGCCCGAATTGCACAAACTGACGCCACCGCTGGCGGTGTTGCAGGGCAGGGGCTTCAAGGTGGCTCTGGTGACCGACGGGCGCATGAGTGGCGCCTCCGGCAAAGTCCCGGCGGCAATTCACGTCTCACCGGAGGCCGCCGCTGGCGGCCCGCTGGCCAGGTTGCGCGACGGCGACGTGATTCGCCTGGACGCTGGCGCCGGCACTTTACAAGTACTGCTGGACGACGCAGTATGGGAGCAGCGTGTCGCCCAGCCTATGCCCGAAGCGCTGGTTGCGGCGAATGGATGGGGTATGGGGCGCGAGCTATTTGCCGGCATGCGGCGCAACGCGCTGACGGCCGAGCAGGGTGCTTGTGGCTGGTTGTGATGACCGCTTGACGCAATGGAGTAGTCGAT
>CAITZZ010000211.1 GCA_903897005.1 uncultured beta proteobacterium
GTCACCTTCAGACAGGCAGGGCAACTCGACCGCTCGATCACCAGCGAGTGATAGCGGTTGACCGTGAACTGCGCCGGCAGTCCGGCAAACACACCTTCCTGCGTCGTGCTGATGACGCTGGTTTTGCCATGCATCAGCTGCTGTGCGCGCACGATCTTCGCGCCAAACGCGGCGCCAATCGCCTGATGCCCAAGACATACCCCCAGGATCGGCAGTTGCCCGGCAAAACGCTGGATCGCCGCCACCGAGATACCGGCCTGCGCTGGTGCACAGGGTCCGGGCGAGATCACCAGTCGATCAAGCTGTCCTGCCTGCAACCGGGCATCGATTTCATCGAGCGTGATTTCGTCGTTGCGAAAGACTTCAACCTCGGCCCCGAGTTCAGCGAAGTACTGGACGATGTTGTAGGTAAAACTGTCGTAGTTGTCGACCATCAAGAGTTTGATTTTTGGACTCATGGCTTACTCCAGTCCTTCTTCGACCAGTTCACTGGCCCGAAGCAGTGCGCGCGCCTTGGCCTCGGTCTCGCGCCACTCGAGTTCCGGCACCGAATCGGCCACTACGCCGGCCGCCGCCTGCACGTACAGGGTCTGGTCCTTGATGATGCCGGTGCGGATGGCAATGGCCACATCCATATCGCCGGCATAACTCAGGTAACCGCAGGCACCGCCGTACAAACCGCGCTTGCTCGGCTCCAGCTGGTCAATCAACTCCATCGCGTGCACTTTGGGCGCCCCTGTGAGGGTGCCGGCCGGAAAAGTGGCCCTGAGCACGTCCATACTGGTCATACCGTCCTTGAGCGTGCCTTCCACGTTGCTCACGATGTGCATCACGTGGCTGTAGCGTTCCACACAAAAGGCCTCGGTCACCTTGACGCTCCCGGTTTTCGAGATGCGGCCAATATCATTGCGCGCCAGATCAATCAGCATCACGTGCTCGGCGCGCTCCTTCGGGTCGCCAACCAGCTCAACTTCGGCTGCCTTGTCCTTTTCCGCGGTGGCACCTCGGGGTCGGGTTCCGGCCAGGGGCCGAATCGTGATCTTCTGCTCGGTCTGCCCGTCACTGCTGACCTGCTCCTGTCGCACCAGGATTTCGGGTGAGGCGCCAACCACATGGAAATCCCCAAAATGGTAGTAATACATATAGGGGCTGGGGTTAAGCGAACGCAGCGCCCGGTACAGGCTCAGCGGCGACTCGGTATAGCGTTTCCTGATGCGCTGGCCCACCTGAACCTGCATGAAGTCACCGGCGGCGATCAGCTCCTTGGCCCGCTCCACCGCGGCGATGTAATCGGCCTTGGCAAATTCACGCTCGGCCGGGTAACTCTGGGTCGGTTTGACCAGTGGTGCACTGACCGAGTACTTGAGCTGCTCCTTGAGTTCGCGCAGGCGCTTCTTGGCGTTGGCATAGGCTTCTGCGCGGGTCGGGTCGGCATAAACAATCAGATAAAGCTTGCCCGACAGGTTGTCAATCACAGCGAGCTCTTCGCACTGCAACAGCAGGATGTCGGGGCAGCCCAGGGTGTCCGGCGGACAGGTCGCCTGCAGCTTCTTTTCGATGTAACGCACCGTGTCGTAACCAAAATATCCAGCCAGGCCGCCGCAAAACCGTGGCAGCCCGGGCCGCAAGGCGACCTTGAAACGCTTCTGGTAGTCCGCGATGAAATCGAGTGGATTGGCGCTGGAAGTCTCCACTACCACGCCGTCTGTCACCACCTCGGTACAGGCGTCGGCGCCAAAGCCCATCGAGCGCAGCAGGGTGCGCGCCGGCAGCCCAATAAAACTATAGCGCCCAAAGCGCTCGCCGCCCACCACCGATTCGAGCAGGAAGCTGTGCTTGCCGCCGTCTTTGGAATGGGCCAGCTTCAGGTAAAGCGAAAGCGGCGTTTCCAGATCGGCAAAGGCTTCGGCCAGCAGCGGAATGCGGTTATAGCCCTGGGCACTCAGGCTTTTGAATTCAAGTTCGGAGATCAAGGGGTGGCATCTTTCAATCAAGGCGGAGCCCTTGGCACGTAGCGGGCTCAGCTCGCAGCCGGACCGGCTGCAGTTCATTCAACAGGCAAACAGACGCTGTCAGGTGCGACCCGACAAGCCTTGTTGCGTACGCCAGGGCCATGCTCCCCGGTCGCTACAACCCGTGATCCAGATGCGGTGAATGAACATGCGCACAGTGTAGCAAACCTGCCTGATTGGCGTCTCAGGCGGCAACCAGTTCCTCAAGGGAATCGACGAAGGCATCGGCGTCCACCTGCCGAATCGGCTCCCCATGGTTGTAGCCGTACGTGACCAGCAGCACCGGGCACCGCGCGGCACGCGCCGCCTGCGCGTCGTTGCTGGAGTCGCCGATCATCAAGGTGCGCTGCGGCAAAGTCCCCAGCGCCTGGCAGGTTTTCACTAACGGCAGCGGATCGGGCTTCTTGCGCTCGAAAGCATCGCCACCAAAACTCTGGTCAAAAAAGTGCTTCAATCCCTTGGCCTTGAGCAGCGGCAGGGCAAAGGCGGTCGGCTTGTTGGTCAGGCAGGCGAGTTTCAGGCCTTGTGAGCGCAGTCGCTGTAGCCCTGCAACAACCCCCGGATACACCATCGAGTGCTGGCCATTGATGTCAAGGTAATGCCTCTGGTAGCTTGGCCAGGCCTGGGCATAAACGGCTTGCGCATCCCCGGCTTGTCCGCCGGCCAGGGACAAAACACTGCTCAACAAATGCTCGGAGCCCTTACCCACCAGGCGCGAGACGTTCGCACGATCGACCGGATGGTTGCGGTAGGGCGCTGGCAAATCAGCCAGCATCAGATTGAGTGCCACGACGAAGTCACCCAGGGTATCGACCATGGTGCCATCCAGATCCACGATCACTGCATCGACGTCAAAGCGCCCGCCCATCAGCATCATGGCCAGCGCCTCATTTGACCAGTTGATTGAGCTGGATGATGGGCAACAGGACGGCCAGCACGATCAGCATCACCGCCAAGCCCATCGCCACAATCAACAGCGGCTCCAGCAAAGTGGCGAGTTGCATGGCACGACGCGCCACTTCGGTGCCGAGTTGCTTGGCGGCGCGTTGCAGCATCACCGGCAACTGGCCGGTCTGCTCACCGAGCCGGGCAAACATGGCCAGCAGCCCCGGAAACCGTTTCTTCTGCGCCAGCGCCGAAGCCAGCGGCGCGCCTTCGCGCACCAGCACCAGGGCATCGAGCGCGTCGGTGCGCAAGGCACGATTGGAAAGTGTGTCAGCGGCAGCTTGCAGTGCCTTGAGAATCGGTACGCCAGCGGCAGAGAGCATAGCCAGCGTGCTGGCAAAGCGCGCCGTGTTGTAGCTGCGCGCCAGTTTGCCCAGTATCGGAACGTTGAGCCAGGCGGCATCAAACTTTTCCCGAAAGACGGCGTTGGCCAGCGCCAGACGCCCGCCGAGGGCTGCCAGCACCAAAGCAATCAGTAGCAGCCAGCCATAGCTGCGCACCAAGTTGCTGATACCAATCATGATGACCGTCAAAATTGGCAGCGCCCGCTTGCTGCTGGCAAACACGTGCGCCACCTGCGGCACCACGTAAGCCACCAGAAACAGCACGATCACCATGGCCACCACGGTCACGATGGCCGGGTAAAGCGCCGCCCCAATCAGCTTGGACTTGAGCGCCTGCTGTTCTTCCAGGTCATCCGCCAGACGTTCGAGCACCAGGCCCAGGTTGCCGCTTTGCTCGCCCGCACCAATGACGGCCACAAAGATGCCAGAAAATTCCTGTGGGTGTTGCGCCAGCGCACGGGCGAAAGTGGAACCGCCGTTGACTTCGGCGCGCAAGGTAGCGACCAGCTGGTGTTCGTTTTCCCGTTCGGCCTCGTCGGCCAGTGAGCTGAGTGCGCGCTCCAGCGGCAGCCCTGAAGAGACCAGCCCTGCCAGCTGGCGCGTCCAGACGCCCAGCCCGGTGGCATTGAAAACACGACGCTGGCGACGTTTGCCGCCCTGCTGCTGCACGCCATCCGTGCCTGGCAGTTGCGCCGCGTCGGCTCCCACCGCTTCGAGTTTGATCGGCACCAGGGCCTGGGCGCGCAACATGCCACGCGCCGCCTTGGCCGAATCGGCATCGATCACGCCTTTGCGACTCTGTCCCTCAGCCGTCAGGGCTTCAAATGAATAGACCGGCATAAGGCTGGCTCTAGTCTCTTGTCACACGCACAAGTTCTTCGCGCGAGGTCAGACCCAGCTGGACCAGGCGCTCGCCGTCGTCGCGCATCAATACCATGCCCGCTGCCAGGGCTGCGGCGCGAATGTCGGCCTCCGAGGCGCGACTGTGTATCTGGGCCCGAATCGAGTCATCGGTTACCAATAGTTCAAAGACGCCGGAGCGCCCCTGGTAGCCCGTTTGCCCGCAAGACGGACAACCCGCCCCCCGGCAAGTGGTGCAAAGCTTGCGCACCAGACGCTGCGCCAGCACACCAAGCAGGGAGGAACTCAGCAGAAAGGGCTCAACGCCCATATCGGTCAAGCGCGTCACGGCGCTGGCAGCGTCATTGGTGTGGATGGTGGCCAGCACCAGATGCCCGGTCAAGGACGCCTGAATCGCGATTTGCGCGGTCTCGAAATCACGGATTTCGCCAATGATGATGATGTCCGGATCCTGCCGCAGAATGGCACGCAGCGCCTTGGCAAAAGTCAGTTCAATCTTGGCGTTGACCTGGGTCTGTCCGACACCAGGAAACTCGTATTCGATCGGGTCTTCCACCGTCATGATGTTGCTGTGCCCGGCATCGAGCCGGCCCATGGCGGCGTACAGCGTGGTGGTCTTGCCGGAGCCGGTCGGCCCGGTGACCAGCACGATGCCATGCGGCTGCGTCACCAGATGTTCAAAGCGTTTGAGCACATCGCCCTGCATGCCGAGCGCTTCCAGACTCAGGCGTCCTTCCGATTTGTCGAGCAGACGCAGCACCGCGCGCTCGCCGTGCGCACTTGGCAGCGTGCTGACGCGCACGTCCACCGCGCGGGTGCCGATGCGCAGCGAGATGCGGCCGTCCTGCGGCAGCCGACGCTCGGCAATATCGAGATCGGCCATGATCTTCAGGCGCGAAATCAGCGCCGCATGCAAGGCACGGTTTGGCTGCACCACTTCACGCAGGCTGCCATCGACCCGGAAGCGCACGCTGGAATGACGTTCGTAGGGCTCGATGTGGATGTCACTGGCACCGTCGCGCGCGGCTTGGGTCAACAGCGCGTTGAGCATGCGGATGATGGGAGCGTCGTCCGAGGTTTCCAGCAAGTCTTCGATGGCCGGCAGATCCTGCATCATTCTTGAGAGGTCGGCATCGCTCTCGACTTCACTGACGACCGCTGCTGCGCTCGATTCGCCCTGCGCGTAGGCTGCGCTGATACGCTGTATCAAGACCGCTGCCGCCAGGGTCTCGATCTGTTGCACCGGGTACTTGCGCATGACCTCGCTCAAACCACTGGCACCCGACTCACTGTGCAGGCAGAGCGTCAGCTGGTTGGCATCATCCTGCACCAACAGCAACTGGTGAGTTCGGGCAAACGCGTAGGGCAGCGGGTAACGCATGGCAAGCTGATGGCGGCTCAGGGTTGTGTCTTGGCAGCGGGAACGACAGGCGCCAGAGACGGCCGGGTCAGCGGCAGAGCCGGCATTTGCGGCGTGGCATTGATAGGCAGAACCGAACTGGGTGCTGGTTGCACGGCCTTGATGCCGGCCTGCATCAACTCGTAGCGGTCCATCGACAGGCGATCGGTCGCCTGCGCGTCGCGCACCACCACCGGACGCAGGAACACCATCAGATTGGTCTTCTTGCGGCTACGGGACTCGCTTTTGAACAAATTGCCAAACAAGGGAACATCGGCCAGGCCTGGCACTTTTTCCTGGTTGCCGCCGTACTGATCCTGCAGCAAGCCCCCCAGCACCACGATGCTGCCGTCCTCGACCAGCACGCTCGATTCGATCGAGCGCTTGGTGGTGGTCGGGCCGTTGGCATCTTTTTCGGTGCCCGCCTTGACAGAGGACGTCTCCTGGTAAATCACCAATTTGACGGTTCCGTTCTCGTTGATCTGTGGCCTGACCTTGAGCGTCAGACCGACATCCTTGCGCTCCACCGTGGTGAACGGATTGCTTCCGGTGCTGCCGCTGGCGGTGTTGTTCGAGTAGGAACCGGTGACGAATGGCACGTTCTCACCGATCACGATCTTGGCTTCTTCGTTGTCGAGCGTCAGCAGATTGGGTGTCGACAGCACGTTGCCGCTGTTGCTGGTCTCGAGGAAATTGGCCAGAAAACCAAGCACGTATACGCCATTGGTCTTGTGCGCCACACCGAGGTTGATGCCGGTGCCCGGCACGGCGGCGCCGGTGGCAGCCTGGGTTGCCAGCGTGATGATGTTGTTGGCGGTGAAATTGGTTCCGAGCAGGCCGATATTGGAACTACCCGAACTGCCGACGGCCCCCTGCCACTGGATGCCGAATTCCGCCGCCTTGTCGGTGTTGACTTCAACAATCAGGCTCTCCACCAACACCTGGGCGCGACGTCCATCGAGCCGGTCAATGACCGCGCGCAATTGCCGGTATTGCGGCTCAGGTGCCGTGATGATGAGCGAATTGGTCGTGGCATCGGCCTGCACCTGCCCACCCGTTGCCGACACACTGGCCGCCGGTGCGGCGGCGGCGCCGGCCACTGGTGCAGTGGCCACTGCTGGCGTTTGACCGGTCATGGCCGCACGCAAGGTGACCGCCAGCTTGGTGGCATCGGCATTCTTCAGATACACCACATAGATGTTGCCGGCCGCACCATTGCCGCTGCTGGCCACCGGTTGATCCAGTTTTTCTACCAGTGACTTCACCAGCGCAACGCGGGCCGGATTGGCAGCCCGCAGAATCAGCGTATTGGAGCGCGGCTCAGCAATCAGCGTGGTCTTGAACGAGGTGTCGCCACCCACCGTTGCCGTACCCGACGACTCGATCAAACGCAGCACCAGGGGCGCCAGATCCGCGGCAATCGCATGCTTGAGCGCAATCACATCGACACCCGTGGCGTTGGCCACATCCATGGCGGCAATGATGCGCGCCAGACGCCGCAGGTTATCCGAATAGTCGGTGATGACCAGCGAATTGTTGCCCGGGTTGGCGTTGATGGTGTTGTTCGGGCTGATCAATGGGCGCAGCACCGCCACCAGATTATTGGCAGACTCAAAATTGAGGCGAAAAATCTGCGTGCTGATCTGGTTACCGCTTGCCAGGTCAGCACTGCTGGCGGCGTTGTCGCTGACCGTGACACCCGCGCTTTGCAGTTTGGCGTCGGCTTCTGGCACTACTTTGTACAGACCCGCCGACTCCACCATGGTGAAGCCCTGCAGTCGCAAGGCGGCCAGAAACTGGTTCATCGCCGCAGTTCGACTGA
>CAITZZ010000212.1 GCA_903897005.1 uncultured beta proteobacterium
AACCCGGCGCGCAAGAAGGCCTTGCTCACCCTGACTGCCGTGGTCGTACTCGCGGGGCTTGCCTGGACCGCCTACGAATGGCTGGTGGCCAGCCATTACGAGTCGACGGACAACGCCTACGTGCAGGGCAATGTGATCCAGATTACGCCGCAGATCGGTGGCACGGTGATGGCGATCCTGGCCGATGACACCGATTACGTCAAAGCTGGCGACCCGCTGGTCAAGCTGGACCCGACCGACACCCAGGTGGCGCTGGACCAGACCCGGGCCGCGCTGGCACAGACGGTGCGCCAGGTGCGCACCTTGTACGCGAACAATGCCAGCCTGAGCGCGCAAGTTGCGGTGCGCGAGGCCGATGTGGTGAAGGCACAGACCGAAATCGCACGCGCCACCGACGATTTGAACCGGCGTCAGTCCTTGATTCAAAACGGTGCCATTTCCAAAGAAGAACTAAGCCACGCGCAAACGCAGCTCAGCAACGGCAAGAACGCGCTGAATTCGGCGCTGGCCGGTGTGGCCGCTGCCAAACAACAACTCATCAGCAACCAGACGCTGACCGATGGCACCGCGATTGACAAGCACCCCAGTGTGCAGGCGGCAGCAGTCAAACTGCGCGAGGTCTGGCTGGCGGCGCAGCGTGCCGCCTTGCCGGCACCGGTTGATGGTTTCGTGGCGCGGCGCACGGTGCAACTCGGCCAGCGTGTGGCCGCCGGTACGCCGCTGATGGCGATCGTGCCGCTGAATCAGTTGTGGGTCGATGCCAATTTCAAGGAAGTCCAGTTGCGTAACATCCGCATCGGGCAGAGCGTCAAACTGACGGCAGATCTGTACGGCAAGAAGGTCGAGTACACGGGCCTGGTCGCCGGTCTGGGCATGGGCACCGGGGCTGCGTTTGCCCTGCTGCCGGCGCAGAACGCCACCGGCAACTGGATCAAGGTGGTGCAGCGTGTGCCGGTGCGCGTGACGCTGGATGCAGCGCAACTGGCGCAGAACCCTCTGCGTGTCGGCTTGTCGATGCTGGCCACGGTGGATGTCAGCAAACAGGACGGAAAAATGCTGGCCGATGCGCCGCGCGCCTCGGCACTGGTACAAACCAAGGTCTATGAAGCGCTGGACGCTGGCGCTGCCGAAGAGGCGCGCAGAATCATCGCCGCCAACATGGGTCAGCACTGAGTCGCGCCTGCCATGGCTACTGCACTCTCCGTCGCGGTCCACCCGCCGCTGCAAGGCTCGGCGCGCCTTTGGGGCACGCTGGCCCTGTCGCTGGCGACCTTTATGAACGTGCTCGATTCATCGATTGCCAACGTTTCGCTGCCGGCGATTGCGGGTGATCTGGGCGTCAGCACGAACCAGGGCACCTGGGTCATTACCAGCTTTGGCGTTGCCAATGCGATTGCCTTGCCCCTGACCGGCTGGCTGTCCGAGCGCTTCGGTCAGGTGCGCCTGTTTATCACCAGCGTGCTGCTGTTCGTACTGACCTCCTGGCTCTGCGGTCTGGCGCCCAACATGACCATGCTGATCGTGTTTCGCGCCATGCAGGGATTCGTTGCCGGTCCCATGATTCCGCTGTCGCAAGGCTTGCTGCTGTCGAGCTATCCGCCGGCACTGGCCGGGCTGGCGATGGGCTTGTGGGCCATCACGACCCTGGTGGCGCCCGTGATGGGTCCGCTGCTGGGCGGCTGGATTACCGACAGCGTCAGCTGGTCCTGGATTTTCTATATCAACATCCCGATTGGCTTGCTGTCAGCCTTC
>CAITZZ010000213.1 GCA_903897005.1 uncultured beta proteobacterium
AGTCCGGGATGACAAAGACTGGTGCTCATGTCTTCATGCTTGCGTAGTGGCTACCCTGCCAGCTACCGCGCCGTGTCAGTTCCTGTGAGATGCGCGGCGCCAGTTCTGACAGGCGCACGTTCCACACCGGGGCCAGCTTCATCGAGGGTGGCACTTCGCTGCCGACACGCTGCAGCAGGATGTGTGGCGCCAGGCGCTCGATGAAATCACACAGCAGGGCAATGCATTCCTGCTCGTCGAACAAAGGCACGCTGGCCGGGTCGCTCTGCCACTGGCGCGCCAGTGCCGTGCCACGCACCAGTTGCAACTGATGCAGTTTGAGCGCGCGGATCGGCAGCGCCGACATCTTGCGCGCGCCGTCGAGCATGCTGGCGCGCGACTCGCCGGGCAGGCCCAGCAGCATGTGCGCCGTCACGTCCAGCCCGAGCGCGGCGGCGCGCTCGATGGCGTCGACACTGGCGGCAAAGTCGTGCCCCCGGTTCACGCTGGCGAGCACCGCATCGTTGCAGGACTCGACGCCAATTTCCAGTTCGATGATGTGCTCCCGGGCCAGTTCAGCCAGGTACTGCAACACCGGTTGACCCAGACAATCGGGCCGCGTGCCTATGGCCAGGCCGCTGATTTGCGGATGCGCCAGCGCCTCCTGATACAGCGCGCGCAGCCGCTCCAGTTCGCCATAGGTGTTGCTGTAGCTCTGAAAATAGGCGATGAAGCGGTTCGTTCCGGGGTAGCGGCGTTGCAGAAAATCCAGCCCCGCGTCGATCTGCTGCGTCACACTCTGGCGCCGTTCCAGGTAAAGCGGAGTGAAGCCGTCGTTGTTGCAAAAAGTGCAGCCGCCACTGGCAACCAGGCCGTCGCGGTTCGGGCAGGTAAAGCCGGCTTCAACCGACACCTTCTGCACCCGGGCGCCGTAGCGCCGCTTCACATGTTGGTTCCAGGCGTTGTAGCGGCGTTCGCCGAAATGGTCGGTGGCGGTGCGTGGGGTGAAGTCGTTGTCGAGCATCAATCGGTAAGGTCAGGGGATGCCTTTAAGATACATCAAATATGCGACCTGGTTTTAGATACATTCTCGGCATCCTGCTGCTGCTCACTTTTTACCTGCCCTTGGCAGTGAGCAGCCAGCCGCTCGATGTGCGGGATCTGGCCGTGCTGGTCGATCCGGATGGCTCGAAAACCATTGCCAGCGTTAGCGCGCCAGAGGCGCAAGCGCACTTCAAGCGACTCGACGCCGTGCTCAGCGCCGGCTACACGCGCCATGTCCACTGGCTTCGCTTTACCGTACAGACGCCCAGCGCAGGCGCCTGGTGGCTGGAAGTCGAACCACCCTTCCTGGACGATTTGCGCCTGTACCAGCCTGACGCCGTCAGCGGCGGCTTCAACCAGCGCCGCAGCGGCGACCGCCTGCCCTTTGCCAGCCGCGAAGAAAACTACCGCGGCTTTGTCTTCAAACTCGCCGTGCCCGACAGCGCGCCGCGCACTTTTTACCTGCGCTTGCAGACCAGCAGTTCCTCGTTCCTGAGCTTGCAACTCTGGCGCCCTGAGCAATTTCACGCCGCCAAAAATGTGGAGTACGCCGGCCTGGGCGTGCTGTTCGGGTTTTACGTGCTGGTGCTGCTGCTCAACCTGATCCTGTGGCTGGGCCTGCGCGAATCGCTCTATGGCTGGTTCAGCCTGTTTGTTGGCGCCAATCTGTTGCTTTACGTCAGCCTCAACGGTCTGACAGCTCAGTACCTGCTGCCCCAGGCACCGCTATGGGCTGACGCATCGGTCGGCGCTGGCGTGCTGCTTTTCCTGGCCGGCACTGCGCCTTTTTACCGACGCATGCTGCACATTGAGCGCGATCAGAAAATCTATTTCAATGTCTTTCGGGTCATGGTCGTGCTGCCCTGCCTGCTAGTGGTCACGCTCTACACCGGGCACTTCACCGAGGCGGCAAGCCTTGTCATGGGCTATGCCGGGATGGCAGCGGCATTGGTTCTGTACCTCTCCTTCAAGCTCTGGCGCGCAGGCCGGCACGAATCTCCTTATCTCTTGCTGGGAACCGCCTTGACCTTGGTGAGCGGCGTCAGCGCGGTCATGTTCCTGCTTGGTCTGATGCCGGGCGAACTGTTTGCCTACATGCTGTCCTCGCAACAATGGACGCTGCTGCTGGTCACCCTGTCGATGCAAGCGGCGCTGGCGGTGCGTCTGCGCAGCATGCATCTGGAACGCCGCCAGTTGTTGGCGCACGCCAACCAGACCGAGCTCGAGACCGCGCAGGAGCGTCGTGTCAATGCCAGGCTGGCGCGCCTGGTGGACGAGAAGAGCGCTCTGATGGTTACGCTGGAGAAGCAGCAAGCGGACTTGCAGGAGAACGAATTCCGTTGGAAATTTGCGCTTGAAGGTAGCGCCGAGGGTGTCTGGGACAAGAATTTCCAGACCGGCACGTCGAACTACAGCACGCGCTGGAAAGCGATGCTGGGCTACGCGGAACATGACCGCTTGCCGGCCGAGAGCGAATGGTTGAACCGGATTCATCCGGACGACCGCGCCGAAGTGGTACGCCGCGATCAGGCCTACCTGGATGGCCAGTCAGAGATTTACGAGGCCGAGTTTCGTCTGCGCTGCAAGGACGAGCGCTACAAATGGATTCTGAGCCGCGGCATGATCGTCAGCCGCGGCCCCGACGGCACACCGATGCGCATGATAGGCACGCACGCCGACATCAGCCTGCGCAAGGAGGCAGAAGAAAACCTGCAACTCGCCGCCAGTGTCTTCAAGCATGCGATGGAAGCCATCGTGATTACCTCCCCGGACAGCCGCATCATCGATGTCAACGCCGCCTTCAGCCGCATTACCGGTTACAGCCGCGCAGAAGTGCTGGGCCAGAACCCGCGCCTGCTCAATTCAGGGCTGCAGGGCAAGGACTTCTTCCAGGCCATGTGGCAGCAGTTGAACGAACACGGCAACTGGTACGGCGAAATCTGGAACCGGCGCAAGAATGGCGAGGTCTATGCCGCCACCCAACACATCAGCGCGGTGCGCGACGCCCAGGGCAAGCTGCAGCACTATATTGCGCTGTCGGCCGACATCACGGTGACCAAGAGTCAACAGCAGGAACTCGAGCGCATTGCGCATTACGACCCGCTGACCAAGCTACCCAACCGCGCCCTGCTGGCCGACCGCATGAGCCAAGCCATGACGCAAGCGCAACGCCGTGGCCAGCAGTTGGCGGTGGTGTTTCTCGATCTGGACGGCTTCAAGGCCGTCAACGACAGCCATGGGCACGATGCCGGAGACTTCTTGCTGGTCAGCGTGGCCGACCGCATGAAGCTCGCGCTGCGCGACGGCGACACGCTGGCGCGCATCGGTGGCGACGAGTTTGTTGCCGTGTTGCTGGACCTGGCCGACAGCGCCAGCAGTACACCGATGCTCAATCGTCTGCTGGCCGCCGCCTCGCAGCCCGTGCTGTTTGGCAGCTTCACGCTACAGGTCTCGGCCAGCCTGGGCGTCACTTATTTCCCGCAGGCGCAGGATATTGATGCCGACCAATTGATGCGCCAGGCCGATCAAGCCATGTACCAGGCCAAGCTGGCCGGCAAGAACCGTTTCCACTTCTTTGATGCAGCGCAAGACCGCAGCGTGCGCGCCCGTCATGCGGTGCGGGACGACATTGGGCGCGCCCTGCTCGATGGCGAATTTACGCTGCACTATCAGCCCCAGGTGAACCTTCGCACAGCGCAGGTGATCGGTGCCGAAGCGCTGATTCGTTGGCGCCATCCAGACAAAGGCCTGCTGGAACCGGCTCATTTTCTGCCGCTGATCAAGGACCACCCGCTGGCCATCGAAGTGGGTCAGTGGGTACTGGAAAGCGCCCTGCAACAGGTCGAGCTATGGCAGGAGGCAGGCCTGGCGATGCCGGTCAGTGTCAACATCGGCGCACGCCATCTGCAACAGCCTGATTTTGTAGCGCAACTGCGCCAGACCCTGGTGGCGCACCCGACGCTGGCGCCCTCCTGCCTGGAACTCGAACTGTTCGAGACCAGCGTTGTGGGTGATCTGGAACATGTCGCACAAATCATCGCCGAGTGCCGCCAGATGGGTGTGCGCTTTGCGCTGGATGGCTTTGGCTGGGGTGGCTCCTCGCTGAGCTATCTCAAACACCTGCAGCTTGCCCGGCTCAAGCTGGACCGCAGCATCGTCCTGCACATGCTCGAAGACCCGGATGAGCTGGCGATTCTGAAAAGCATTCTCGGGCTGGCCCGCGCCTTTGACCTCGAACTGCTGGCCGAAGGTGTCGAGTCGGCCGAGCAAAGCCAGATGCTGCTGCAGCTCGGTTGCGATCTGGCGCAGGGTTTTGGAGTTGCGCAACCCATGGCTGGCACCGAACTGCCTGACTGGGTCGCTGGCTGGCGGGCCGATTCAACCCTGCGGTAGCCTCTTGTCACTGCGGCAGCCTTTTGTCATTGCGGCAGCCTTTTGTCATTGCGGTAGCCTCTTGTCATTGCGGACCTGATCCGCAATCCAGTGTTCGAGTAGCACTGGATCCCGGATCAAGTCCGGGATGACAAGTCGCGAGTCCGGGATGACGAATTGCGAGTCCGGGATGACAAGTCGCGAGTCCGGAATGACAACTCACATCCGGAATGACAAATCGCGCCATGCCAAGCAAGCGCATGAGCCCGGTGTGGACGCTCAGCCTCGCTCGTACCACTGCCTGCTGTGGTTGACGATGTAAACCACCAGCAGCATCACCGGCACTTCAATCAGCAC
>CAITZZ010000214.1 GCA_903897005.1 uncultured beta proteobacterium
CGCGAAGACGTACCGTTCTTGATGATGCCAACCACACCAGTGGTGCCCATGCCCCGATGGATCGGGATGCCCCATTCGGTCAGCTTGCTGGCCACCAGGTCAGCGGTGCGGGCTTCTTCAAAACACAGTTCGGGATGGGCGTGGATGTCGCGGCGAATGGCAGCAATGCCGGCCGCCTGGGTGACGATGGAATCGATTACTTTCATGGGTACTCCTAGTATTCCAAGTCTAGCGCCAACCGCAAGTCCATGCTTTGGACGTAAAGCATTACCATGTTGCGCTGTTGGAAGGCAGCGCTTGACGCACTTGACATGTTGACAATCTACGGATATCTTTGAGATATCCAATTTCATAAACGTCCTCCTCATGATCCCACGCACCACCTCTGAACAAATTGCGTTCCGCTACCGCACCCTTGACAGCAACACCGGCGTAACACGCGAAACTGCCAAACGCCTGGCTGAGTGCCTGGGTGTCGATGAGACGCAGGCCATCCACATTGCATTGCACAACATGGCTGTCAAGTTGCTGCCGCAGTATGAAGCTGATGACGGCCCGCTTACTGCGTCGCAGGTTCGCCAGATCAAGAAGCGCGTGCCGCCGGACAAGAAGCGTTCCGTGCGCTCCAGCCTGTTTGAAGCAGAGACGGCGTGATGGTCCGCTGGTGGGAGGAGCCCACAGCAGGCGAGATCGTTTGGTGCCATTTTCCCGATGACATCACCCCACGTCCCAAGCCTCGACCCGCGTTGGTTCTTGCGGTCTTTGACGACGATGCACCGCAGTTTCATGTACGCGTCGCTTACGGGACCAGCCAACGCACCAGCTCATTGCATCGGGGCGAGTTCGCCATCGCACGACAAACCAATCCGTCTGCTTTTGAGTCCGCAGGGCTTAGCTTTGATACCAAGTTCGATTTGAAACAGGCGCTTGACCTGCCGTACACGACCGAGTGGTTTTCGGTTCCCCCTGCCGCTCCGCATGGACAAACGCCAAAGCTTGGCACACTGCACCCCTCGCTGGTGCGCGCCGTACAAGCAGCATTTCGGGCCATTAATTCGTGAGCACACACTCTTCACCTGAAGTCCCTATGACCACCCAAATCCTGGGCGCCTGCCCGCACGACTGCCCCGACACCTGTTCGCTGTTGACCACGGTGCGCGACGGCGTTGCCATCAAGGTGGGTGGCAACCCGGAGCATCCGCACACCGGTGGCGCACTGTGTACCAAGGTGTCGCGCTACCCCGAGCGCACTTACCACCGGGATCGCATCCTGCAGCCGCTCAAGCGCGTCGGACCCAAAGGCTCGGGCCAGTTTGAGCCCGTTAGTTGGGAAGCAGCGCTGAGCGATATTGCGACTCGCCTCCAAGCCATCGCTGCGGATGGCCCCGACGGCGCGCAGGCCATCCTGCCCTATAGCTACGCCGGCACCATGGGACTGGTGCAAGGCGAGGGCATGGCCGCACGCTTCTTTCACAAACTGGGCGCCTCCTTGCTGGACCGCACGGTCTGCTCCTCCGCCGGCGCCGAAGCGCTGACGCAAACACTCGGTGGCAAGCTCGGCATGCACCTGAAGTTCTTTGCCGAATCCAGACTGATACTGATCTGGGGCAGCAACTCGATCACCAGCAACCTGCACTTCTGGCGCTACGCGCAGAAGGCGAAGAACCAGGGCGCCAAACTGATCTGCATCGACCCGCGCAAGAGTGAAACGGCCGACAAGTGCGACGAACACATCGCGCTGTTACCCGGCACCGACGGTGCGCTGGCCTTGTCACTCATGCACGAACTGATTCAGCACGACTGGCTTGATCATGACTACCTGACCCGCTACACACTGGGCTGGGACTTGCTACGCAGCCGCGCCCTGCAGTGGCCACCCGAGCGCGCAGCCCTTGTCTGCGGCATTGCACCCGAGCAGATTCGCGCACTGGCCAAAGACTACGGCGCCTGCGCTGCCAGCGGTGAGCCCGCTGCCATCCGTCTGAACTACGGCATGCAGCGCGCGCATGGTGGCGGCAACGCGGTGCGCCTGATCGCTGCGCTGCCAGCGCTGATCGGTGCCTGGCGCCAGCCTGCGGGTGGTGTTCTGCTGTCAAGCTCCAGCAGCTTCCCGATCCAGCGCGCCGCATTGCAGCGGCCCGACCTGCTTGGCTCCAGAACCCCGCGCACGATCAACATGAGCACCATCGGCAACGACCTGCTGCGCCCCACCAGCACGGGCTTCGGCCCCGCCGTCAAAGCACTGATCGTTTACAACAGCAACCCTGTCGCGATTGCCCCGGACTCTGCCAGGGTGGTGCAGGGTTTTGAGCGCGACGATCTGTTCACGGTGGTGCTGGAACACTTCCAGACCGACACCGCCGACTACGCCGATTACATCCTGCCCGCCACCACGCAACTGGAACACTGGGACGTGCACATGAGCTACGGCCACACCGATGTGCTGCTCAATCGGCCGGCGATTGCGCCGCTGGGACAGGCCAAGCCGAACGCGCAGATCTTTCGGGAACTGGCGCAGCACATGGGCTTTGATGACCCCTGCTTTGCCGACGACGACCTGACGCTGTGCCGCATGGCGTACGGCGCGGCCGTCGATTTTGATGAACTGCTGGAGAAGGGTTTCGTTACTCTGAAATTGCTCGATGCACCGTTTGCCCAGGGGGCTTATCCGACGCCCTCGGGAAAATGTGAGTTCTTCAGTGCCCGGCTCGCCGCAATGGGTCTGGACGGACTGCCTGACCATGTGCCGAATCACGAGCCTTTCAACTCGTCGGTCGACTATCCGCTGGCCATGATCTCGCCACCGGCGCGCAACTTTTTGAACTCCAGCTTTGTCAACGTGGAGAGCCTGCGCGAGCTCGAAGGCGAGCCGCTGCTGGAGATGCACGCCGATGACGCTGCCGCGCGCGGCCTGCAAAACGGCGACACGGTGCGCGTCTTCAACCAGCGCGGCGTGTATCGCTGCAAGCTCAAGATCTCCCGGCGGGCGCGCGTTGGCGTGGTCAATGGCCTGGGCGTCTGGTGGCGCAAGCTCGGACTCGATGGGACCAATGTGAACCAGCTGACCAGCCAGGCCCTGACCGACATCGGTCGCGCGCCAACCTATTACGACTGTCTGGTGCAGGTGGCGGCTGCGACCTGAACGCCTCAGCGCACCACCGCGTGCGCCAGCACAAAAGCAGCGATGGCCACCGTATCGGCCAGATCCAGCTGCGCCAGGCCGGGCGTCACGCTGTGCTGCACTTCGGCCTTCGGCGGCGTGTCGCTGGCAATGGCCAGAATGCCGGGCCAGTCGGGCCACAGGGTCTTGCTGCCGACTTCAGCACGCCAGACTTCCATCTTCGGAAAACTGCCGTGCTTGAAACCTTCGATCAGCACCAGATCACAGTCCATCATGCGGTCCAGCAGGTAGTCCAGCGAGGGCTCGCTGGCACCGCGCAACTCGTGCATCAAAGCCCAGCGGTCGTTGCCCAGCAGCAGCACTTCCTTGCAACCCGATTCGCGCAGACGGTAGGAATCCTTGCCGGGGCGGTCGATGTCGATGTTCTTGTGGCTGTGCTTTATCAAGGACACGCGCAGGCCGCTCTTGGTGAGCACAGGCACCAGCCGCTCCAGCAGCGTGGTCTTGCCCATGCCGGAATGTCCGGCGATACCGAAAATTTTCATTGACTGGATTTCACTTTCTTTGCCGACCCGTTGGTCCCGTTCAGCAGCATTCTGCACTGCCAGAAGCAGTCCTTACTATCCTGTGGGCTCTTCGTGGACAATGCGGCGATGAGCCCGCAAGACTTCATCGCCAAGTGGGGCGCGCCCGACGGTGTGCCGGGTCCGGCCTTTGCGCTCAACGAAGAGCAAGGTGCGCAAAGCCATTTTCTGGACCTGTGCGAACTGCTGGGTGTACCCAAGCCGGGCAGCGCCAAGGACTATCTGTTTGAGGAAAAGGGCGCCGTCATCGGCGGGCGCACCGGCTATGCCGATGTCTTCATGCGCGGTGTCTTTGTCTGGGAGAACAAGGCGCCGGGAGGCAATCTGGATGCAGCGTTCAGGCAATTGCTGGCCTACAGCTTTGCCATGTCGAGTCCGCCCATTCTCGTGGTCTCGGATCGGCTCACGATCCGTATTCACACGCAGTTCACAGGGCATCCAACGCAGACTCACTTGATCAGACTTGAAGAGCTTGATCAACCCGACAAACTGGCCCTGCTTAGAAGAATATGGAACGAGCCCGAGAGCTTCAAGCCGAGGGAAACCAGTCGTGACATCACGGAAGCTGCGGCTCGCAACTTTGCCGACCTCGCAAAAAGTCTGCAGTCGCGCCCAACAGGGTCGGTTGAAGCCGCTCAGGATTCGCGAAATCGTGCCAAACAAGTCGCCCATTTTCTGACGCAATGTCTGTTTTGCTTCTTTGCCGAGGACGTAGGGCTACTGCCTGGGAGAATGTTTGAAAGATTGGTCAAGAACAAGCAGATTTCGCCAGAGCGTTTAACGCAAGGTCTGACTGAGTTGTTTGCAACCATGGGCAAGGGTGGCCTTTACGGCGTGGACGACATTCCCCGTTTCAACGGCAACCTGTTCATGACGATTGACGTCCCGCAGCTCAGCACCGTCGACGTCGCCGAACTGCGCAAGGCTGCCAGTCTGAACTGGAGCGCGATCGATGTCTCGATCATTGGCACACTGTTTGAACGTGGCCTCGACCCCGACAAGCGCAGTCAGCTCGGCGCGCACTACACCGACACGGCGACGATTGACCGCCTGATCGACCCCGTACTGAGGCGACCCTTGCTGGGAAAATGGGAGTTGATTGCACAGGAAATGCGCCGACTTATGGCCAAGAGCAAGCTCAGAAGACGCGCTGCGTACACGGCCGGACGTCGTCACTTCAAAGCCACAGCGGGCGATGCGTCATTCCAGAAAACCGAGGCAATTTTTCACGACTGGCTCGAATCTTTGAAGAACTACCGGGTACTGGACCCGGCATGCGGCAGCGGAAACTTCTTGTACCTTGGCCTCAAGTGCCTGAAAGACATTGAGCTCAAGAGTCATCTGGAAGCCGCCGCACTTGGGCTGGACCGGCAGAACGATCTGGTGACCGGTCCGCACAACGTACTTGGCATCGAACTCAATGAATACGCCGCAGAGCTGGCCCGCGTCACGGTATGGATCGGAGAACTGCAATGGCGCACCGCGCACGGCTACGAGTTCAAGACCAACCCGGTGCTGGAGTCGCTGGACCACATCGAGTGCCGCGATGCGCTGCTGTCGTTGGTTGTTCGCGTGATTGAACCCGGGGCGTGGGCGGCGCGGACGCCGGAGCCTCATACGCTTCGCTTTTTGAAATCGGCCCCGACATCCGCACCACCCGCACCCCTGAGCGCTTCAGGAACGGGTGTCGAAGCCACGCAGGAAAGCGGGGTCAGATCCGAATTCATGCGTGATGCGTCGCCGAAAGCGGCTACCTTGGTTGGAAATTCGGCTATGACCCCGGTTTCCGGTGCAGCAGGAGCCCTGCAAGCGGTCGAAGCCACCTGGCCCAAAGCCGACGTCGTGATCGGCAATCCGCCGTTTTTGGGCGGAAGCAAGAAGCGCAAGGAATTAGGTGACGACTATTTTGAAGCGCTGGACAAAGTGTTTGTTGGTCACATCCCTGCGGGAGTCGATCTGGTCTGCTACTGGTTCGAGAAGGCGCGCCAGCAAATTGAATCTGGCAACCTTGTCGCTGCGGGACTGGTCGCGACGCAATCCATTCGCGCCGGATCGAACCGCTCGGTGCTGTCAGCCATCTGTGCGAGCACCACCATCTTCAATGCCTGGGCAGACGAGTCCTGGGTAAACGAAGGCGCTGCCGTTCGGGTTTCGCTTGTGTGTTTTGGCGCCGACTCACCGACAGCGACGCTCAATGGACAAGTCGTGGCCCGCATTCACGCCGATCTGACAGGCGGAAGTGGGCTTGATTTGACGCTTGCAAAGTCGCTGACTGATAACCAAGAGGCAGCCTTCAAAGGTGCGGAAAAATCGGGCTCATTTGAAATCGATGGCGCCTTGGCAAGGCAGTGGTTGTCTTGCCCAAACCCGCATGGCAGGTCGAACGGTGAAGTTCTTTTGCCATGGCGCAATGGTTCGGATTTGTCTGACCGGACGAAAGATCATTGGGTGATCGACTACGGCGTCAATATGTCGGTACACGATGCGGCAATGTATCAAGAACCGTTCAGTCACATCACGCTGACAGTCAAGCCCGAGCGCATGAAGAACAACGACCGTGGCCGTCGTGAAAACTGGTGGCGTTTCGGGCGCAACGGCGCCGATATGCGGCAAGGTATTGCTGGACTCTCCCGGTTTGTTGTGACGCCTCGGGTGGCGAAGCATCGGTATTTTTCGTGGCTACCTGCATCAGTTTCCGCAGACTCAAGACTGCTTGTTGTCGCCCGTGTCGACGACAACACCTTCGGCATTCTCAGTTCACGCATGCACGAAGTCTGGTCGCTGGCGCAAGCGTCAATGCACGGCGTCGGTAATGATCCGACCTACAACGCAAAGTCCTGCTTCGAAACCTTCCCCTTCCCCACCGGCCTGACACCCGCCGACGCGGCGCATCAGCAGACGGAGCAGGTCGAAGGCGGTGCCCTGATTCCGGCCAGGCTGTCCGATGACCAACCGCGCGAGGCGGGAGTGGGGCAGGTGTTGGGGGCGATTTCAAAAAGCGAAGCGTATGAGCCCCCGGCATCTGCCCCACCCCCGCCGTCCGAGGACCAACGAAACGGAACACTGCGAACGGCAGCCATCCAGATAGCCACAGCAGCGAAGAAGCTCAACGACCTGCGCGAAGCCTGGCTCAACCCCAGGGAGTGGACGCACAGGGTGCCGGAGGTCACGCCGCTGGGCATGAGCCAGTCACCCTACCCTGATCGTGTTGAACCCAAACCCGGCATCAGTCAGGACGATCTGAAGGCGCTGCAAAAACGCACGCTCACCAACCTGTACAACCTGCGCCCGCAGTGGCTCGTGATGGCGCACCAACAGCTTGACCTGGCCGTGGCACAAGCCTATGGCTGGAGCGACTACAGCGCCGACA
>CAITZZ010000215.1 GCA_903897005.1 uncultured beta proteobacterium
ACCCGGCCAAAGTGAATCCTATGGGCGGTGCCATCGCCCTGGGTCATCCGCTCGGTGCCACCGGCGCGATCCGCTCCGCCACCGCGATCCACGCACTGCATCGTCACAAGCTGCGCTACAGCATGGTGTCGATGTGCGTTGGCATGGGGCAGGGCGCCGCCGGTATTTTTGAGCGCGTCTGAGGCGCGTCACGCACCGGACTGCAGCGGGCTGGCGGTGCGGGCATACTGTGGTGATGAAGAATCACCCGTTTGACCTGGCACTGCAGCTCACACCGCTGGAGCCAGGCGTTTACGTCGGCACTACCTCCGATGCCTACTGGAACATGGTCGGGCCCTTTGGCGGTGTCACTGCCGCCACGGCACTGAACGCCGTGTTGCAGCATCCCTCGCTGCTGGGTGAGCCCGTTTCCCTGACGGTGAACTATGCGGGCGCCTTGCTCGCAGGTGCCTTCAGGATCCAAGCCACAGCGCAACGCACGAACCGCTCGACCCAGCACTGGACGATCGAAATGACGCAAGCCAACGCGTCGGGTGTGCAAGAGGTGATGCTGACGGCCACCGCGCTGACGGCCGCGCGGCGACCGACCTGGGGCAGCGAAGACACAGCGATGCCAAGCGTGGCGCGGCCGGCCGGTTTGCCGGAAGAAAGGCCGATGACCGGCGTTGAGTGGGTCCATCGCTACGACATGCGCTTTGTCGAAGGCGCTTTTCCGACCGAGTGGGATGGCCGCGGTGACAGCAGTCTGTCACGGCTCTGGATGCGCGACATACCGCCGCGCGGACTTGACTTCTGCTCCCTGGCCGCCATGGCCGACATCTTCTTTCCCCGCGTTTACCTGCGTCGCGCCCTGCGCATTCCCGCCGGTACCGTGTCGATGACGGTCTATTTTCATGCCGATGGTGCGCAGTTGCGGCAAGCGGGCACGGGTTACCTGCTCGGTCAGGCGCGCGCTCAGACCTTTCGCAACGGCTTTTTCGATCAGACTTCGCAGTTGTGGAGCGAAGCCGGCCTGTTGCTGGCGACGACGAATCAGCTTGTTTACTACAAAGAATGAACAAAGTAGCCCTCGTCATCGGTGCTGGCGATGCCACCGGCGGCGCCATCGCCCGGCGCTTTGCGCGTGAGGGCTTCACCGCCTGCCTGACCCGGCGCAGTCTGGACAAGCTGCAGCCCCTGCTTGAAGCCATCCGCGCCGAGGGGGGCGTGGCGCATGGCTTTGCCAGCGACGCGCGCAAGGAAGAAGAGGTGGTGGCGCTGGTGGAGCAAATCGAATCGACCATCGGACCCATCGAGGTACTGGCATTCAACATTGGTGCCAACGCACCCAGCAGCGTGCTGCAGGAAACGGCGCGCAAGTATTTCAAGATTTGGGAGATGGCCTGCTTCGGCGGTTTTCTCAACGGCCGCGAGGTTGCCAAGCGCATGGTGCTGCGTGTAGATCCGCAGCGAGCGCAAACCATCCTCTTCACCGGTGCCACGGCATCGCTGCGTGGCAGCGCCAATTTTGCCGCCTTTGCCGGCGCCAAGCATGCGCTGCGCGCGCTGGCGCAAAGCATGGCACGTGAGCTCGGACCGCTGGGTGTGCATGTGGCGCATGTGGTGATCGACGGCGCCATCGACACCGCATTCATCCGCGATAATTTTCCGGATCGCTATGGCCTGAAGGCGCAGGACGGCATCCTGAATCCGGAGCACATTGCGGACCAGTACTGGATGCTGCACTGCCAGCCGCGCGACGCCTGGACGCACGAGCTGGATCTGCGTCCCTGGCTGGAAAAGTTCTGACTGCATGTTTATGAATGGAGACAAAATGAGCAAGACCGTTGAGTATTACTTTGACTTCGGCAGCCCCGCTGCCTACCTGGCGTCAACCCAGCTGTCAGCACTGGCAGCACAGACCGGTGCCACGGTGGTCTGGCGTCCGATGTTGCTGGGTGGTGTTTTTGTTGCCACGGGCAACCACTCTCCGGCCAGCGTCCCGGCCAAGGGCAAGTACATCTTTGGCGACTTTGCCCGCTTTGCCAAACGCTACGGTGTGCCGCTGAAGGTCAACCCGTTTTTCCCGATCAACACCATCACCCTGATGCGCATCGCAGTCGGTCTGCAGTTGCGCAACGATCCACGCTTCATGGACTATTGCGCTGCCATGTACCGCGCGATCTGGGTGGATGCACAGAACATGAACGACGCAACCGTCGTCGCCACGGTGTTGCAGGCGGCCGGCTTTGACGCGCCGGCCTTGCTGGCACTGGCCAGCGAACAGGGTGTCAAAGACAAATTGAAGGCTGACACCGAAGCGGCGGTGGCGCGTGGCATCTTTGGCGCCCCCACCTTCTTTGTCGGCGATCAGATGTTCTGGGGCCAGGATCGCCTCGATTTTGTGCGCGAAGCACTGGCCGCTTGACTGGGACTGGCATGAGTGAATTACTGATAGACAAGTCCAGTGGTGTTCTGACCATCACCCTGAACCGGCTTGACAAAAAGAACTCGCTGACGCGGACCATGTACGCCGGCATGGCCGAGGCACTGGCGCAGGCCGACGCCGATGCGACGCTGAGTGCCGCTGTGATTCAGGGGCACGAGACGGTGTTCAGCGCGGGTAACGACATTGGGGAATTCCTGAACCGGCTGGCTAGCGGAGAAGAGTCGCCCGCCTTCCAGTTCCTGCGCGCGATCAGTGTTTTCTCGAAACCGTTACTGGCCGCCGTTTGTGGGCCGGCCGTCGGTATTGGCACCACGATGCTGTTCCATTGTGATCTGGTTTACGCAGGTGACAACGCGGCTTTCTCCATGCCCTTTGTCAATCTTGGCTTGTGTCCGGAAGCAGCCTCAAGCTATCTGGCGCCGCAACTCATGGGCTACGGGCGTGCCGCTGAGGCACTGCTTCTGGGTGAGCCTTTTCTGGCTGAAACCGCACTGGAGATGGGGCTGGTCAGTCGCATCGTGCCGCCGAGCGAGGCCTCTGCGCTGGCGCAACGTCAGGCGCGCAAACTGGCGGCCAAGCCGCTGGGTTCTCTGATCGAGACCAAGCGTCTGCTGAAGAAAAGCCAGGCCCCCATCGTTGCCGAAAGATTGCTTGAAGAAGGTACCAGCTTCGCCCGGCTACTGACGGAACCGGCCGCGCGCGAGGCCTTTACCGCTTTCCTGGAAAAGCGCAAACCCGATTTTTCAAAATTCTGAACCCCAATAAGGCATCACATGAGCGCAGACAGTCATAACACCGGCTTGCAGGGTAAGACCCTATTCATCACCGGTGCCTCCCGCGGCATCGGTCTGGCCATTGCCAAGCGCGCCGCAATGGACGGCGCCAACATCGTGATCGTTGCCAAGACCACCGATGCGAACCCGAAACTGGCAGGCACGATTTACAGCGCCGCCAAGGAAGTGGAGGCGGCCGGTGGCCAGGCCTTGCCGCTGGCAGTGGATATTCGCGACGACGAGGCGGTCTTTGCCGCTGTCGCCAAGGCGGTCGCCGCCTTTGGCGGCATCGACATCCTGGTCAACAACGCCAGCGCCATCAGCCTGACCAACACCGAGGCCACGCCAATGAAGCGCTTTGACCTGATGAACGGCGTCAACGCGCGTGGCACCTACCTGTGCACCATGGCCTGTCTGGCAGAGCTGAAGAAGTCGGGCGCCGCCGGGCGCAACCCGCAGGTGCTGACCATGTCACCGCCGCTGTCGATGAAGACGCACTGGTTCCAGGGCCACACCGCCTACAGCATGGCCAAGTACGGCATGAGCATGTGCACGCTGGGCCACGCTGGCGAGTTCAAGAAATACGGCATTGGCGTCAACAGCCTGTGGCCGCGCACCGCTATCGCCACCGCGGCCATGCAGATGATTCCCGGCGTGGATCTTGCCCTGTGCCGCAAACCTGAAATCCTGTCCGACGCCGCCTACCTGATTCTGACCCGCGACAATTCCGTCAGCGGCAACTTCTACATCGACGACGAGGTGCTGGCAGAGCACGGCATCACGGATCTGGAAAAGTATTCAGTCACACCCGGCACCAAACACTTCATCCCCGACTTCTTTGTCGATTGATCAAGGGTCGCAGTGGCCTTTGACTAGCGCTGGGGCATGTCTTTTTCTGAATAGCCCAGGCTCACCGTGGCGTCCGGTGGAATCGCTGGCATGGTGTCGTTCCATTCTTCCCAGGCTTGGCGCATGGCGGCCAGTCGCTTTGGCTGCTGCGGCCCGAGATTGGCGCGTTCGCGTTCATCGGCTGGGAGATTGAACAGGTACTCGTTGTCATCAACGCGCAGGTACTTCCAGTCGCCGTCGCGCAGCGCGCGCTGATGGCGATGCTTCATGCGCCAATGCAGAGGCCGCGCGAATTTCTGACTTGCGTCCTGCAGCACCGGCAGCAGCGAAATGCCATCGAGCGGATAGGCCGGGTCCGCCGCGACCCCGGCGACGTCAAGCATCGTGGCCGACCAGTCCATGGTCATGCAATGCTGTTCGCTGCGGTTGCCTGGGGCGATCACTGCCGGCCAGTGCGCGATCCATGGAACACGAATACCGCCTTCGGTCAAGTCCATCTTGCCGCCGACCAACGGCCAGTTATCTGAAAAACGCTCGCCGCCGTTGTCGCTGGTAAAAACGACCAGCGTGTTGTCGGTCAAGCCATGGGTCTGCAGCGCCGTCATCAGCTTGCCTATCCCCTCGTCCATATGGTGGATCATGCGTTGATAGGTGTGGATGTTGCCACCCTGCAAATGGATGATGTTGCTGCTGATCTCCTGTGCCAGCGCAGCGTCATCGCGGGTCTCCCACGGCCAGTGCGGTGCCGTGTAGTGCAGACTCAGAAAGAAGGGCTTGCCGGCTTTGGCGTCAGGGGCCATGCGCTGCACGTAGTCCACCGCGTGCTCGGAAATCAGGTCCGTCAGGTAGCCTGCTTCAGCGTGTTCCTGCTCGACGCCTTCGTGGCTGCGCCACAGGTCGTGCGCGCCGGTGAAATTGCAGTGAGTGAAATAGTCAACACCGCCGGCCATCGGGCCAAAGAACTCCTCGTAACCGGACTGCAAAGGTCCAAAGCTCGGCGGATACCCCATGTGCCACTTGCCGATCAAGGCCGTGCGGTAGCCGCTGGAGCGCAGAAGCGACGGTAGCGTCGGGTGCGCTGGCGGAAGTCCCAGGGTCGCACTGTCACGGCTCTTGCTGTTGATCGGCTCTTCCGCTGCGCCACGCAGACGGTACTGATAGCGCCCTGTCATCAGGGCAAAGCGCGTGGGCGAACAGACCGGTGAGTTGGAGTAACCCTGCGTGAACTTCAGACCCTTGGCGGCGAGTTCGTCCAGCACCGGTGAGACCGGTCCGAAGGTGGCGGCGCGACCGCCATAGCAGCCCAGGTCCGCAAAGCCAAGGTCATCGCAAACGATGAAGATGATGTTGGGGCGCGCTGCCGCAGCGGTCATAGTGCGACTCTCCAGCGCACTCAGACGTTGATATTGAAAACCCGCAGCGCGTTCGTTCCCCGAATCGCGTCGCACTGGGCTTGCGGCAAGGCCGCTGTGTTGGCAAAGGCGCCCTTGGTGTCGTGCACCTGATGCGGCCAGTCGGTACCCAGCATCACATGCTCGGCGCCGACGACCGAGACCAGATACTGCAAGGCGCCCAGGTTGTAGGTGATGCTGTCGTAGTAGATGTGGCGCAGGTAGTCGCTTGGCTTGCGCTTCATCTGGCGGCGCTGCGGTATCTCCACCTCGTCGCCCTTTTCAAAGCGGCCGATCAGGTAGGGCAGCGTGCCGCCACCGTGGGAGGCGATGATTTTCAGATTCGGATACTGATCGAAGAAGCCCTCGAAAATCATGCGCGTGATGGCCAGCGTGGTGTCAAACATGAAGCCGACCGACCAGCTTAAATCAAACTTGGTCATGTCCATCATGTCCACGCCCGGCGGGTCGGTGGGATGCACCAGTACCGGCAGGGCACGTCGGTCAATCTCGGCCCAGATCGGCGCAAAAAGCGGGTCGGTCAGACTGCGCCCCGCCACATTGGCCAGCACCATCACACCGACTGCCCCGTTGTCGCAACTGCGTGCCAACTCCTCCACAGCGCGCTGCGGGTATTCCCAGGGCAGCGAAGTAAACCATCGAATGCGATCAGGGTAAGTCGTCTGCGCCTGCGCCATGGTGTCGTTCGATTCCACCGCTGCGCGGCAACTGATCTCCTCGTTGCCCCAGTACACATTCGGGCAGGTCAGTGAAACGATGGAGATGTCGATGCCGGCCGCGTCCATGTGCTTGATGCGCAAGTCGTAATCGAAATGGCCACGCTGCGGAATCACCACCGGCGTGTTGCCACGGAACACTTCCTGCTGCCCGTCGGGTCGGGTCTTGATGTTGTAGATGCCACCCTCGCTCTTGAGCAACTCAAGCCACTTGGGAGTGAACATATGGGTGTGGACGTCAATGACAGGCATGCTTTGTCTCCGGATTAAGGGGAATAATAGCTGCTGAAAACCCCAATTGAATTTTTTGGGCGTTCAAGCAAACTGGCAGGCAGTTTTCCACGACTCACTTTACGACAAGGATTCAAGATGCAAAGACGACAATTTCAGACTCTGGCCAGTGCGGCGGCACTGGGTTTGCTGGCGGCTCCTGCACTGCTGCATGCTCAGGACAAACCGGTGTTGAAGATTCTGGTCGGTTTCCCGCCCGGCGGCTCGGTCGATGTGGTGGCGCGGCTGCTGGCCGAGCGCATGAAAGTGGCACTGGACCAGAACGTCATTGTTGACAACAAGCCCGGCGCTGCAGGCCGCGTTGCACTGGGCGAAGTCAAGCGCGCAGCAACCGACGGCAACACGCTGGTGCTGGCTGCCAGTGGTGCGCTCGTGATCCTGCCCTGGCTGTTAAAGAATCTTGGTTATGACCCGGTGCGCGATTTCACTCCGATCGCGCGGACAACGAGTTTTGATTTCGCTCTCACCGTGGGGCCGGGCGCACCGGCCGGCGACATCAAGGCGCTGTTTGCCTGGCTGAAGGCCAATCCGGCCAAGGCCAATTACGCCACTTCCGGTGCCGGCACCGTGCCCCATTTCACGGGACTGCTGATGGGGCAGGAAACCTCCCTACCGCTGACGCACGTGGCCTACAAGGGCGGGGCCCCGGCGGCGCAGGACCTGCTGGGAGGCCAGATCCCGCTGATGGTGGACACGGCATCGGAGACGATTGAACACCACCGCAGCGGCAAATTGCGGATCCTGGCCGTCACCGGTGAAAGCCGCTCCGCCGCCCTGCCCGAAGTGCCGACGCTCAAGGAACTGGGTTACAACGTGGTGGCCGATGCGTTTTTTGGGCTTTACGGCCCGGCCAACATGCCGGCAGACAGAACCCAGAAGATCAGCGACGCCGTCGCCCAGGCCTTGAACAATCCGGACTTTCAGGCGCGAGTCCGCGCCCTGGGTCTGACACCGGCCTTTGCCGGGCCGCAGGCGCTGGCCAATTTGCAGGCTGCGCATCTCAAGCGCTGGGAAACTCCGATCAAGGCCTCCGGCTTTACCATGGAGCAGTAAGCTCGTTCAAAGGAGTCAGCATGTGGCGAAAGTTTCTTGCAATTTGTTGTGCCTTTGCCCTCACAGCTTGCGATAAAACGCCACTCCCAGCCGCAGATACCGCCGGCTCCGCCGTACGCCAGAAAATCACTGTGGCCTTCACCGGCCAGCCGCAAAGTACCCTTGTTCACATCGCGCTAGCCAGGGGCTATTTCCTGAAAGAGGGGCTCGACGTCCAGCCGCTGATGCTCACTTTTGGCAGAGAGGCTTTGCAATCGGTTCTGGATGGCAAGGCGGACTTTGCTACGGTGGCAGAAACCCCGGTCATGTTCAGCGTGCTCAAGGGTGACAGGATTTTCGTCATTGCCAACATCGAGTCCAGCAACATGAACAATGGGGTGCTGGCAAGACCCGACGCAGGCATCGCCCGGGCCGCCGACGTCAAAGGCAAGCGCATCGGCTTCACGCCGGGCACAACCTCCGACTTCTTTCTTGATTCATTTTTGACCGCGCAAGGTTTGACGCGCCAGGAAATAGCAAGTGTTCCCCTCAAGCCCGATGAAATGCAGGCTGCACTGCTGGCCGGGAAAGTTGACGCCGTCTCTACCTGGAACTACCCCTTAACCCAACTCAGAAACCAGCTTGGAGCGAAGGCCATCGTCTTCCACGACCCCCAAATCTATACTGAAACCTTCAACATCGCGGCCATGCAGGATTTTGTTCGGCAAAACCCGCAAACCGTCACGCGCTTTCTGCGCGCTCTGATCCAGGCCGAGGATTTTGTTGCAAGACATCCAGAGCAGGCGCAAGACATCGTGACTGCGGCCATCAAGGTCGACCTGGCGCTCATCAAGGAAGTGTGGAACGCTTTCAGCTATCACGTGAGCCTGGACCAGACCCTGCTGATTACGCTGGAGGACGAGACACGATGGGCCATGAAGAACAAGCTGACCGACAAGACTGCCATGCCAAATTACGCGGACTACATCCACGTTGACAGTCTCATGGCGGTCAAGCCCGAGGCCGTCAAGCTGAAGCGCTAGGCCTATTGTGCGCATTGCGAGGCGACTTTGGTTCAGCGCGGCGGCGACTGTCGCCGCCGTGGTCTTTCTGGCGCCGGTGCTGGTTTGGAACTTCTCTGCGTATGTTGAGACCCAGAACAACAACGTTCTTGTCAAGTCGATCCACGACAACTTCTTCGAACGTGCTTCGTTCAGGGATCAGTACTTTCTCCACCGCGAGGACCGGGTCCGCCTGCTGTGGAATGAAAGCAAGGCGCGGTCTGATCAACTGCTTGTGCAGGCGAGGTCCCAGTTCCGCGACGAGGCCGATAGGAAGACGCTTGAACGGATAGGCCGGGTCATAGACGACACGGCGCTCATATTTCATCGTGTCGTTGACAGCACCGCATCAGTAAGTTCAGCCACTGACAACCGGAACGTTTTTGAGGAACTCGACAAGAGGCTGTACAGCCAGTTGCTATTGAAAGCCGGCGATCTTCGTAACTCAATTGACGCGCTGCAAAATTCGAGTTCAAGAAAGGTGCAGCAGGCGCAACAACGCTTCATCGCGGTCTCTGGCGCGCTCGCGCTGTTGCTCGCCGTGGTCATCGTCCTCAATGCCGTGCAAATCGGTGGTTTGATCCGTCGGCGTCTGGCGCTGCTCCATCAAGGTGCCAGTCGGGTCACCCATGGGAACATCGAGTCCCGGATTGTAAGTGAGGGCACCGACGAGTTTTCTGAAATTGCCGGCGCCATCAATCTCATGATGGATACCCTGGCCCAACGCGAAGAAACCATCAGTCAAGCAGCCCAGTACACGCGCAGTCTGATCGAAGCCAGTCTCGACCCACTGGTGACGATCAGCGCCGAGGGCAAGATCACCGATGTCAACCAGGCCAGCGTGAGCGTGACCGGCGTAACGCGCGAGGCACTGATAGGCACCGACTTTGGCGACTACTTTACCGACCCGGTGCAGGCCCGCGAAGGCTACCAGCAGGCCTTTGCCAAGGGCTTTGTGACCGACTACCCGCTGGCGATCCGACACACCTCGGGCCGGATCACCGATGTGCTCTACAACGCCAGCGTCTACCGTGACGAGCAGGGTCGGGTGCTGGGTGTCTTTGCGGCGGCGCGCGACGTCACGGAGCGCAAGAAGGCCGAGAGTTACATCCAGGCTGCCAGTGTCTTTACCTATGCGCGCGAGGGCATCATCATTACCGACACGAGCGGCACCATTCTCAATGTCAACGATTCCTTCACGCGCATTACCGGCTATGACCGCGAGGAAGTGCTTGGCCAGAACCCGCGGCTGCTGAAATCGGGACGCCAGGACGATGCCTATTACGTCGCCATGTGGCGCGACCTGAGCGACAAGGGCCATTGGTACGGCGAGATCTGGAACAAGCGCAAGAACGGTGAAATCTATGCCGAGATGCTGACCATCACGGCGGTCTACGGCAGTGACGCAAAGACGCAGCACTATGTGGCCTTGTTTTCCGACATCACTGCGCTCAAGGAGCACCAGAACCAGTTGGAGCACATGGCGCACTTTGATGCCTTGACCGGTTTGCCCAATCGACTGTTGCTGTCGGATCGCCTGCGCCAGGGCATGGCCAGTGCAGAGCGACGCGCCCAGACGCTGGCGCTGGCCTATCTTGACCTCGACGGCTTCAAGAGCGTCAACGACGTGCATGGGCACGAGACCGGGGACCAGTTGCTGATCACACTGGCCTCGCGCATGAAGCAGGGCTTGCGTGAAGGCGATACCCTGGCGCGAATCGGCGGCGACGAATTTGTGGCGGTTCTGATCGACCTCGCCGATGGCGACGCCAGTGTGCCCCTGCTCAATCGCCTGCTTGCGGCGGCGGCACAGCCGGTGCAACAGGGCGACCTGACTATTCAGGTCTCTGCCAGCATCGGGGTCACGTTTTACCCGCAGGCGCAACCCATCGAAGCCGATCAATTGCTGCGCCAGGCCGACCAGGCCATGTACCAGGCCAAGCTGACCGGCAGGAGGCGCTATCACGTCTTTGACGCCGGGAAGGACAGCAACTCGCGTGTGCATTTTGAGAGCCTGGAGCGCATCCGGCTGGCCTTGAGCGAGCGCGAATTTGTCCTTCATTATCAGCCCAAGGTCAACATGCGAAGCGGTAAGGTTGTTGGCGCAGAAGCCTTGATCCGCTGGCAGCATCCGCAGCGAGGTCAACTTGTTCCTGCCCTGTTTCTGCCAGTGATCGAAGACGATGCACTGGCCATCGCGATCGGCGAGTGGGTGATCGAGACCGCGCTGACGCAGGTCGAACTCTGGCGTGCCACCGGACTGGACATTCCGGTCAGCGTCAACGTGGGGGCGCGCCAATTGCAGCAGACAGATTTTCTTGACCGCCTGCGACTCCTTCTGGCAGCTCATCGACAGCTGCTGCCATCGTGTCTTGAACTGGAGATTCTGGAGACCAGCGCGCTCGAAGATGTGGCGCAGGTGTCCCAGTTGATCGAGTCCTGCGCGCAGCTTGGGATTGGCTTTGCCCTGGATGATTTTGGTACCGGCTATTCGTCGCTAACCTATTTGAAGCGTTTGCGCGCCAACACGCTCAAGATCGACCAGAGTTTTGTGCGGGACATGCTCGACGACCCCGATGACTTGGCGATCCTGCAGGGTGTGATCGGCCTGGCTTCGGCCTTCAAGCGTCAAGTCATCGCGGAGGGCGTTGAGACCGTAGCGCATGGCACCTTGTTGCTGCAACTGGGCTGCGAACTGGCTCAAGGTTACGGCATTGCTCACCCGATGCCTGGCGTCGAGTTGCCGGGCTGGGTCAGGAACTGGAAGCCTGATCCGGCGTGGGGCAATACAGAGAGCCTGAGACACTGAGGTTGAACGTCCTTCGTATATTCCCAATTGAGGGATAGGTGACTCAGCCGACGACTCGCTGCCCTCGCCTGTGTATCACGAGCTCATCCGCTTCTTGAAGCACTGGCATGGCAAACCCGAACAAGTCGATCCGGGAAGCTATCTCAAGATCGGCGGCGGGAAAATCCGGCCAGGTTCCTGCTGCGAAGCGCAAGCCAAAATCAGACTTCCGTACTCGTTGGGCGAACGGTTCCGGTGCCGTTGACTCGCATCGAAGCAGAGACTCAATGTAGTCTGCGCAGGCGATATCTTCGTCGCCGTCACGATCAACCCATTCACCAGTAATGACAAAACAAACGTCTTCTGCGTCGGCCTCGCGAATAGCCCTGGCGGTGGCGCTGGCACACACCATGCTGCCGGCGAAGAGGCGCCTGGCCCGACGAAAGAGATGGAGTCCACGCACGCCGGCTGCCGTGCTGAGTACAACATGCTTGCCTGACAAGTCGGCCTGCTTGAGGGCAGAGGGTGAATTGCCATAATCGAAGCCCCTTGCCGGGGCTCCACCGGCGATAGCGCCAACCGATACTGCGCGTTCCAACCTTGCGCAGATCGGTTTCACTGAGGTGGGGTCTTCGACCGGATAGACGGCCAAAGCACCTTGATCCAAGGCCACCGCCGCAGTGGTGAACGACCGCAGGACATCGATCACAACCACCGTGTCGGCTGCGGTTGAATGACTATCAAGTCGGTTCAGGAACAGGCGGGAAAATCGCATGCCCATAGGATATGCCAATACCGCTTCGGCCAAGCGGTGAGACAGTCGGCATGGTGTTTTTATTTATACAAAGCGTTTGCTTGCCAAAAATACGGAATCTGGGTATGCTGCGGGGCCATGATCGCCACTGCCCTGTCACTTGCCAACCCGCTCAAGCGCGCGCGTGGCCGTCCCCGCAAGACGGAAGAAGAGCGCGACGATGGCAATCGCCGCCAGGCCTTGCTCGCGGCTGCCGCGCGTCTGTTTCGGGTGCAGGGTTTTGCTGCCACCAGCACGCGTGACATTGCCGCTGCCGTGGGCATGCACAGTGGCTCGCCTTTTTATCATTTCAAGAGCAAGGATGCCCTGCTCTGCGCTGTCATGGAAGAGGGCATGCACCGGGCCATCGAGCGCCAGGCCCGTGCCTTGCAGGACGGCGGGGCAGCTGGCACAGCGCTGCTGCAAATGCGGCGGCTGATCCGCGCCCACTTCGACACGCTGCTCGGGCCCGGCAATGATTTTGTACCGGTGATGCTTTACGAGCACCGGTCCCTCAATGCCCAGCAGCGCAAATTGCTGGCCAAGCTGCAGGTCGACTACGAGGCGGCCTGGACCCCGGTGCTGGAGGCGCTGCATGCGAGCGGTCATTTGCGCGCGCCGGTCAAGCTCTCACGGCTGCTGATTCTGGGGGCGCTGAACTGGTCGGTGCAATGGTTTGACAGAAAGAAGGGCGCTTCGGTCGATCAGCTGACCGATGCCGCCATGGCCTTGTTTTTGAAGGAGTCCTGATGGCTTACGGTTCTGTATTCGCGAGCGGCTTGTTTGCCGGCAAGGTGGTGCTGATCACCGGTGGCGGCTCCGGCATCGGGCGCTGTGTGGCGCACGAGTTGGCGGCGCTCGGTGCGCACACCGTGCTGCTCGGGCGCAAGGCTGAAACCCTGCAGGCGGTGGCAGACGAGATCACGCAGGACGGCGGTGCTGCCAGCTTTCATGTCTGCGACATCCGTCAGGAAGAGGTCGTCAAGCAGACGGTGAGTGCCGTGGTCGAGCGCCATGGGCACATTGATGGCCTGGTGAACAACGCGGGTGGCCAGTACATGACGCCGCTGGAGGCGATCAGTGCCAAGGGCTGGGATGCGGTCATCAGCACCAACCTGACCGGTGGCTTCCTGATGGCGCGCGAGTGCTTTGTGCAAAGCATGAACAAGCATGGAGGCGCCATCGTCAACATCGTGGCCGATATCTGGGGCTCCATGCCGGGCATGGGACACAGCGGCGCGGCGCGTGCCGGCATGGTCAGCTTCACCGAGACCGCGGCCATCGAATGGGCGGGCCGCGGTGTGCGCGTCAATGCGGTGGCACCCGGCTACATTGCCTCCAGTGGCATGGACAAATACCCGCTGGAGGCCGGGCCGATGTTGCGGGAGATGGCCAGGACGGTACCCATCGGGCGTTTTGGCACCGAGGCTGAAACCTCGGCCGGAATTGTCTTTCTGCTCAGTCCGGCCGCGTCGTTCATCAGCGGTAGCACCTTGCGCATCGATGCCGCACGGCCACAGGTTCGCATGGGTTGGCCCATGCGTGTAGCCTCCAAAGAGGTACAGCAGCGCGCTGCCATCAAACCCTTTGACGGTTTTCACCGTGCCCAGACACCCAAGGTGTTTCAAGTCGAAACGCCCACAAACAAGGAATGAACATGGAACTGATGGCAGATACTGACCCGGACGCAGCTGCGCTGGCCGATGCGGCACGCCGCTTCATCCAGACCGAGGTTGCCGCGCACCTCAATGAGTGGGAGGAAGCTGGCGAGTTTCCGCGCAGCCTGTACGGGCGCGCAGCCGAACTCGGTTGGCTTGCGATGGGTTACCCCGAGCATCTGGGGGGCACACCGGCGAGTTGGACTCTGCGCAATGCGATGACGGTGGCGATGGCGCGTGTGGGTGGCAGTGGCGGCCTGATGGCCAGCCTGTTCAGCCACAACATCGGCTTGCCGCCGGTGCTGCGTCATGGCAGCGCCGCCTTGCAGCAAGAGGTGGTGCCGCCGGTGCTGCGTGGTGAAAAAATATCGGCACTCGCCATCTCCGAGCCGGGCGGCGGCACCGATGTATCGGCGCTGCGCACCACCGCGCGATTGGAGGGTGACGAGTATGTGGTGGATGGTGACAAGATCTTCATCACCTCTGGCATGCGCGCTGACTGGCTGACCGTTGCGGTGCGCACCCATCCCAAGGACAAAGGGCCGGGGGGCATCTCGATGCTGATGGTGCCAGGTGACACGCCAGGCCTGTCGCGCACAGCGCTCAAAAAAATGGGCTGGCTGTGCTCCGACACCGCGCAACTGCGCTTTGACGGCGTGCGGGTGCCGGCACGCTATCTGGTGGGCGAAGAGGGTACCGGCTTCAAAATGATTCTGACCAACTTCAATGGTGAGCGTCTGGGCATGTCGGCGCTGGCACTGGGTTTTTCTGAATGCTGCCTGGATGAGGCACTGGCCTGGGCGCGCCAGCGCAAGACCTTTGGCACGGCGCTGGTCGATCATCAGGTAATTCGCCACAAGTTGATGGACATGAAGATGCGCATCGAATCGACCCGGGCCTGGCTTGATTCGGTGTCGGCACGCGCCGACGCTGGCATCAAGGGCGCCGCATGGGTGGCAGAGGTTTGTCTGCTCAAGAATCACGCCACGCAGACCATGCAGTTTTGCGCTGACCAGGGGGTGCAGATTCTGGGGGGCATGGGCTTTATGCGCGGCACCGCCTGTGAGCGCATCTACCGCGAGGTCAAGGTGATGATGATTGGCGGCGGCACCGAAGAGATCATGAAGGAACTGGCCTCACGCCAGCTCGGTCTGTGACAATCGCGACATGATCAAAAAAGCTGCGCCGCCGCCGGACCTGGAGTTCGAGCCTGAATTTGTCACGGGGCTGAAGAAAATCTTCGAGGAAATGATCATCTTCAACCAGGTGATTGGTTTGAAGGTCACCTCGCTCAAACCATCCATGGTCAGAGGTCGCATCGACATGAAACGCGAGCTGATCGGGCATTTCGCCTTCAACCGGCTGCATGGCGGCGTCATCAGCGCGGGACTGGACGCGATGGCGGGTCTGGCGGTGATGGCGGCGATCGGTGCGCGCCACATGGACGAGGCACCGATGCAGCGCCTGCACCGCTTTGCCAAGCTCGGCACCATCGACCTGCGAGTCGATTACCTGCGCCCCGCCATCAGTGAGCACTTTGAACTGCGCGCCGAGGTACTGCGCCTGGGTTCGCGCGTGGCATCGACCCGCATGGAGTTCCTGGGTGCCAACGGCGAACTGCTGTCCACCGGAACCGCCGCCTACATCCTTTCCTGAGTCAGGTGTGCCGCTGCTGCGGCAATGTCAACACCGGTGATGTAAACAGTACCCGTAAAACTCGATATAACAACGCCGTCAGCGCGTGTCACGTCGACCCTGTAGACCGCCAGTTTGCGCGACCTCGATACCTCGGTGGCGCGAGCCTGCAGGCAGTCGCCCAGGCGGGCCGCCTGCTGGTAGGTGACGTGCGCATCAATGCCGGCCGCCACCTTGCCATAGGAGTTGGAAGCCAGCCCGAAAGCGCTGTCGGCCAGTGCGAAGACCAGGCCACCGTGACAGGTGCCGTTGAAGTTCAGGTGCTGCTCCTGCAAGGTCAGTCTCACCGTGGCGTGCCCCTTGCCGGCTTCGGTGCA
>CAITZZ010000216.1 GCA_903897005.1 uncultured beta proteobacterium
GCCCGGGTTGCTCTTGACCAGGCTGAGGAACTGATCAACGCTCTTGACGCCGCTCTTGTTGGAGGCCACCAGCACCATGGGCTGCGAGGCGATCAGGCCGATCGGCGTGAAATCCTTGATCTGGTACTTGACCGCGGCCGATACCAGCCGGCTGATCGCGATCTCGTTATTGACACCCGCCAGCAGCGTGTAACCGTCAGGCGCAGCGTTGACGACCTTCTGCGCCCCGATCGCGCCGCCAGCGCCGCCGATGTTCTCGATCAGCACCGGCACCCCCAGCCGCTTGGAGAGCTCAACGCCAATGGTACGACCGGTCAGATCGGTACTGCCGCCGGGCGGATAGCCGACCACGATGGTGATCGGCTTGATCGGGTAATTGTCGGACTGCGCCAACGCTGGCGCGCCCGCCAGCAGCACCAGGCTGGCCAGCAGACTCAGACAATAGATACGGGTGTTTTGGGTCATGAAATGGCCTTTGGATGTGGACTTGAAGACTCTCATTGTGATGAGCCGGGCAGTCCGGGTCGTGCCGTGCCGACACAAGTCAGTGCCGTTTCAGCACATTCTTGCGACCTCTGATCCAATGCTCAGCGCGGCTTCGCCGTCTTCCACATCGCCTCGGCCAGTTCACTGAGCCGCTTCTTGGCGCGGTACAGGCGCACTTCAAAGGCAATCGTCAACCGCGTATCACCCAGTAGGGCCAGTTGCCCGGCTTTGCACGCCGCAGCCACCAGCGACCAGGGCAACCAGGCGATGCCTGAACCCTGCAGGGTGTACTCCAGCAGCGCATCGGCGGAATCGCATTCGACGACACGCTGCAACTGGGGTGCCTGCGGGTGGTTGGCCAGATGGTCGGCTACCAGTCGACCCAGCGCCAACGTAGGCGCATAGGCCAGGTAGGGTACCGGAGCGCCAGCCGCAAAATCGAAACGGCGCAGGCCGCCGGCCTCACAGCGCGTCACGGGTACCAGCCGATCCTGCGCCATCGTGATGTAGCTGTACTGTCGGGCATTGAGTTGCACCGCAAGCAGCGCGTGATGGTAGGTCAGCATGAAGTCGACCTCGCCGCGGTCCAGCATCTGCGCGGTTTCAGCCAGCGAGCGGGTTCGGATCTGCAACTGCCCGTGGGTGCGCTCCAATAGCGGCTGCAACCGCGCCAGCCAGTCGGCCACCAGCGTACGGGCTAGCGTGCGTCCCGTGGCCAGAGTCACCGTGGTGTCCTGCCGCCCCGCCGCACCTTGCAGCGCCTCGCGTGCCTGGCCCACGCCTTGCAGCAGGTCTCGCGCGTCTTCCAGTAGTCGCTCACCCGCAGCGGTCAGCGTCAGTGGCGTCTTGCCGCGCTCCAGTAGCGCCACGCCAGCCCACTCCTCCAGCGCCTTGATGCGCCGCCCAAACGCCGGGTGCGTGACGTGTCGCAATTCTGCTGCGCGGGTGAAACTGCGCGTCTGCGCCAGGGCCACCAGATCTTCAAGCCACTTGACCTGCATACGGGCCGCTGGATCAGCTCAGGGGCGGTGTGGCCGAGAGAATCTCTTCGAGCACCGTCAAGCCTTCAGCCACCCGCAGCGCGCCGGCCAGTCGCAGCGGACGCATGCCGTCGCTGATGGCCTGACGCTTGAGCGCGTCGGCATTGGGTTCGTGGTTCACTTTTTCCTTGAAGGCTTCGCTCACCACCAGCAGTTCATAAAGCCCCATACGACCCATGAAGCCGGTCATGCGGCAATCCACACAGCCGACCGGCTTGAAGGGTTTGTAGGCACCGTTGATCTGCCATGGTTTGACCACCTCGGCCAGCGCTTCGCGCTTCGCCTCCGGATCCGGCGCCTTGCACTGCTTGCACAGGGTGCGCACCAGGCGTTGCGCCAGCACACCCAACAGGGTCGCGTTGATCAGATAGGCCGGCACGCCGAGTTCGAGCAAACGGGTCACTGCCGACGGCGCGTCGTTGGTATGCAGCGTGGAAAACACCAGGTGCCCGGTCAGCGCGGCTTGCACTGCCATCTCCGCCGTTTGCTGGTCGCGGATTTCGCCGACCATGATGATGTCGGGGTCCTGGCGCATCAGGGCGCGCAGCCCTTCCGGAAAACCAAAATCAAGCTGCGCTTGCACCTGGGTCTGGTTGAAGGCGGGCTCTATCATTTCGATCGGGTCTTCCACTGTGCTGACATTCACTTCTTCCGTCGCTACGCGCTTCAAGGTTGAATAGAGCGTCGTCGTCTTGCCCGAGCCGGTCGGGCCGGTGACCAGAATAATGCCGGTGGGGCGTTTGACCAGGGCCTCCCAGCGCTGCGCGTCGTGACCGGAGAAGCCCAGGGCGTCAAGATCCTTGACCGCGGTCTCCGGGTCAAAAATACGCATCACCATTTTTTCACCAAAGGCGGTGGGCAAGGTCGAGATGCGCATCTCGATTTCATCGCCCTTGGGATTGCGCGTCTTGATGCGGCCATCTTGCGGGCGGCGCCGCTCCACCACATCCATGCGTCCCAGCAATTTGATGCGCGCCGTCATGGCATTGAGGACGCCAATCGGCATCTGATAGACCGGGTGCAGCACGCCGTCGATGCGAAAACGGATCACGCCCTGCTCGCGCCGCGGCTCCAGGTGAATGTCGCTGGCGCGCTGGTCAAAGGCGTACTGCCAGAGCCAGTCCACCACCTGCACCACGCTCTGGTCATTGGCGTCGATCTGCTTGTTGCTCTTGCCCAGTTCCACCAGTTGCTCAAAACTGGCACCGCCGCTGTTGCCGCCCGCCTTGTTAGCGGCCTTGACCGATTTGGCGAGAGCGAAAAATTCGGCGGTGTAGCGCTGAATCTCCAGCGGACTGGCCAGCACCCGGCGCACCGTGCGGCGCGATTGGCGCTCCACTTCGGCAACCCAGTCGATGATGAAGGGTTCCGTCACAGCCACCACCAGTTCAGCCGTACTAACCAGCACCGGCAAAATTTTGTGGCGCTCGGCAAAAGCTGCGCTCATGGCGTCAGCCACCTTGCCGACATCGACCTTGAGCGGGTCGATGCGCAAGTAGTCGAGTCCGGCGCGCCCGGCCAGCCACTGCGTGAGCAACTCGATGTCGAGCGCCTTGTCGTCGCTGGCACGGCGCACCGAGACACTGGCCAGGCGCAGCAGCGGATGCTGCACGCTCTCGGCCTGCGCGCAACGCGCCGTGATGCGTTGCGCTTCCTGTGCGCTGATGACCTGATCGAGTTGCAGCCACTCGACCAGGCGGCGCCAATCAAGCGGTCCGCTGAACTCGATTCTGCTGGGGGATTTGGAACGCACAGTGTTGCTCATGTCAGCATCGGTTTGAAAGTCCGCACCCATTTGGTCGCGGGCAGGCCCCACAGCGTCTGGATGATTTCGGCGCGTGGCATCAATACTTCCCGCCGTGGCCGGCTTGGCGTGCGCTGAGCCAGCACCACGGTATTGCCTTCGCGCGTTGGCTTGAAAGCCCAAACCGCTGGTGCGCCGAAGGCAGCAGAAATTTTTTCGACCGTGCGTACAAAGCTCGAGGAGCGGCCAAAAAGATTCACCGTCATGCAGCCCTCGGGTGTCAGCAAGCGCCGGCAAGCGGCATAGAACGGCAGGCTGTCGAGCACTGGCGTGGCCGCCTCATGGTCGTACAGATCCACCTGCAACGCGTCCACGGTGCCCCACCACTTGGCGTTTTCGATTTCCAGCGCGGCGTCGGC
>CAITZZ010000217.1 GCA_903897005.1 uncultured beta proteobacterium
ATGGGCTGACCGAACTGTTTGCGTGTTTTCAGGTAGTCAAGCGTCACTTCGTTCAATGCTTCCAATATGCCCACGGCCTCGGCACACATTGCAACGATGGTGTAATCGATCGCGCGTTCAATATGCGCCAGTGCGTTATCCACTGTTCCGAGCAAGGCATCCTTGCCGACTTGCACATTGTTCAACCGTATTTCCGCCGCACGTCCCCCATCCTGTGTTGAGTACGCTTGCATGGCGAGTCCTGGAGTGTTGCGGCTGACAACGAAAAGTGAGATTCCCGCCTTGTCGCACCTGGAGCCGCTTGTTCGAGCTGAAACAATCAATTCGTCGGCACTATTTCCGCAGAGCACGACGGACTTGTTGCCATTAATGACATAGCCTTCATTGCTGACTTTGGCAGAACATGCGATATTGCATAATTCGTAGCGGGTACCTGGCTCAGAGTGAGCGAGAGCTATAAGCAACCCTCCATGAGCAATGGCAGGCAGCAGATATTTTTTCTGGGTGGCAGATCCAAAGTCACGGATCAAGGAGCCGGCCAGAATTACGGTGGTTAGATAGGGTTCCAGTACCAATCCGCGCCCTAGTTGTTCCATAACAAGCATGGTGTCGACCGCATTGCCACCCAGCCCATCGAACTCCTCTGGAAAGGGTATGGCGAGTAAGCCAATGTTGGCGAATTCAGCCCAGACATCGTGACTAAAGCCTTCACTGGATTTTGCCAACGTGCGGCGCTTTTCGAACCCATATTCTTTATCAATAAAACGACGTAGCGTGTGTTGTAGGGCTAATTGTTCTTCTGAGTAATTAAAATTCATTTCGAGCCTCGCTGGAAAAATCAGAGCCCCAAGATCATCTGCGCGATGATGTTTTTTTGGATCTCATTGGACCCTCCGTATATAGACACCTTACGGGAGTTGAAGTAGTTGCTGGAAAGTGATGCGGCATAGTCAGCGTCGGAATATCGACCCAGTTTGCCAACATCGATGGCGTCAAAAGTCAGGGGCAGGGAATTGTGCCCAAGTGCCAGCATCATCAATTCCGTTAGCAACTGCTCGATCTCTGACCCCTTGATCTTGAGAATTGAAGCTTCCGGCCCTGGCGCCCGTTGTTTCCCATCCGCAGTCAGCACTCTGAGGTTGGTAATTTCCAGTGCCATCAGTTCAAGCTCGGCCAGGGCGATCTTGTCGCGAAATCTGGCGTCATAAATGAGCGGGCGGCCATTCGCCAACTCATGCTGAGCGATAAGCTTGAGACGCTTGAGTGCAGCTTTTGAGCGTCCGACACGCGCGATGTCCGTCCGTTCGTGACCCAGCAGGAATTTGGCATATGTCCAACCCTTGCCTTCTTCGCCCACCAGGTTTTCGACAGGCACTTTGACATTGTCAAACCATACTTCGTTGATTTCATGTTCGCCGTCGATCATGATCACTGGTCGGACGGTTACGCCCGAAGTCTTCATGTCGATCAGAAGAAACGAAATTCCCTCCTGCTTTCGACTTTCGCTACTGGTACGAACCAGACAGAACATCCAGTCAGCAAAATGCCCGTATGTTGTCCAAGCCTTCTGACCATTTACGATGTAATGATCATCCCGTTTTTCCGCTTTTGTTCTCAAAGACGCAAGATCAGACCCAGCTTCTGTTTCGGAATAGCCTTGGCACCACCAGTCTTCGCCTGCGACAATACGCGGCAGGAAGCGCTCCTGTTGTGCCTTGTTGCCATAAGCCATGATGACCGGCGCCACCATCTTCGGGCCAAACGGCAATTGCATGGGTGCGCCTGCCGCGGAACATTCCTCGTCGAATATGTACAGTTGTACTGCATTCCACCCGGCACCGCCAAATTCTTTTGGCCACATGGTCGCACCCCAGCCATGGCCATGAAGAATTTTTTGCCATCGCACAAAATCGTCCTTGCCCAGGCGACTGCCATTCCTGACTTTTGACGCGATATCAGGTGGCAAGTGGGATTCAATGAACCCACGGACGTTGACCCGAAATTTCTGTTCTTCTGGCGTGAAATTAAGATCCATGCGTTGCCCCGAGAATGATTGAAAGCAAAAAGTAGTCAACCGTGCTGACTCGGCGGTGATGCTAATTGCAGCTCAGAGAGCGACATGATCAGCATGACGCTTGATAGACGAGGAGAATCTGGGATCGATCTCGCCCGCCTTTAGCGTCTGAATACGGTATGGGGGAGCCCATGCGCGTTACACCGCCGGTGTGCCCCGTTAGTTGTCGCCGAAGTAACCTGAGGTCGTTACCCATCGGCCATTACGTATCTCGGCAAATCGAGCACGACTGGAACCAAGCCGCTTGGTGGCACTGAATGTCATTTCTGGGCTGCCAAAGGCGTCCGAAGGGAACTTCGCCTGCTCGATTGCACCGATCAAGGACTCGGTCGTAAGGTTTGAGCCTGCTTTGTCAAGCGCAGTGATTAGCATATCTGCATTGGAATAGCCGTAAACTGAATGAACTGCGGCGTCTTCACCAAACTTCGCCTTGTAACGTGCAGCCCATGCACGCACCTGATCCGACCCGCTATCTCCATATGGGACAGTCACGGTGTGGGTTGCTATGATTCCTTCCATTGCCGGCCCACCCAATTTGTGAATCAGATCGAAGTAGATGCCGGTAGTACCCAGAAACACCGGATTAAAGTTTGACCTTCTTGATTCGGTGACTGTGCCTACTGTTTCCCGAATGAGCGTGCCGAGCACGACAAGGTCGCAGCCTGCACGGTTCATACGCGCCACTTGGGATGAGAAATCGGTCGCACCGCGTTTATAGGACGTTTTCTCTGCTAACTGCATATTGATGGTCTTGAGTCCGTCCTCGGTGCCCTTCAAATGTTCATCGCCATAGTCATCGTCCTGGTAGATGATGCAAGGCTTCTTTAGAGCCTTCTGCTTGACAATCATCGGCACCGCTTGGCGCGCCTGGTCGTAGTAAGGGGTCAAAGATGCAAACTTCAGGCGATGTACCGGATCAAACATCTGCCTTGCGGGGCTGAAGGGGAACAGATTGATGATGTTTTTCTCGAATAACAGCGGCAGCACCGCCTCATTCGGAGCTGTGCCAATATGGCCCAGCATTAGAAAGATCTTTTCTTGGTCAAGCAGCTTATGCGCAGCTAGGACCGCCTTCTTTGGATCGTAGCCATTGTCTTCGACAACAAACTTGATCTTGCGACCGCGCACCCCGCCTTTTTCGTTTTGTTCGTCGAACCGCATTTGCATGCCATTACGGCTTGCCTTCCCAAGGCCGGCAATTGGTCCGGATAAGTCCTGTATTGTTCCAATCACAATTTCGTTCTGAGTCACGCCCTGTGTCTGGGCTGCAGAAAATCCTACTCCGAACATCACGACTGCCGCCGTCCCTACAGTTTTCCATTGCATAAATTCTCCTAATTTGTGTGTGGAACATAAAAATCCGGATCAACTTACCGATTGACCGGAATACATCGACTCGATCAACTTTGCATACTTTTCGCTGACAAATTTCCGTTTCAGTTTCATAGTCGGTGTTAGTTCTTCGTCTTCCGAGGTTAGCTGTGTCTCGATAAGTCTGAATTTCTTGATTTGTTCGACGCGGGCAAACTTTCCGTTCACCCGTACAATTTCCCGCCCAATTAGCTCAAGCACCTCGGGAGCACGAGTCATACTTGCATAATCTGAGAACGCCACATCATTGTCCTGGGCAAATTTCTCGACGTTTTCTTGATCAATCATCACCAGAGCAGTAACGAAAGGTCGTCGATCACCAATTAGAACTGCGTCTGTGATGTAGGGTGAGAATTTCAGCTCGTTCTCGATCTCGCTTGGTGTAATGTTTTTCCCACCTGCAGTTATGATAATGTCCTTCATCCGGTCCATGATCTTGACGTAGCCATCCGCGTCGATGCGGCCGATGTCGCCGGTGTGCAGCCATCCGTCTGCGTCGATAGTCTCGGACGTTTTTTCTGGCAGGTTCAGATAGCCCATGAAGACGCAGGGACCACGCAGTAGCAATTCGCCACTTTCGGCCACTCGCAATTCCACGTTTTCAAGTGCTTTGCCAATCGATCCCAGTCTGATCGCTTCCGGAGGGTTTAAAGTACCCATCCCGGCGCTCTCGGTCTGCCCCCATCCTTCAATCATCGGAACACCGAGCGCAAGGTACCAGCGGATCAACTCAGGCGAGATTGGTGCGGAACCAGTCATGAGAATCCTGGCGCGGTGAATGCCGATCAGTTTGCGCAAGTTGTCTAGTGCACACCAGCGTGCCAATCCGTAGCGAAATTTCAGTGAGTAGGGGACCGGGGTTCCAGCCAGCATGTGCTCGACAACAGAATAGCCTTGGGCGATAGCCCAGCTATATAGCCACCGCTGCGGGAGCACGGCTTCATCCACTGCAATGGCCACGCTTGAGTAGAATTTTTCCCAGATTCGTGGAACAGCGAGAAGTATCGTTGGAGCGATCTCACGGACGTTCTCGGGGACAGTGTCGGGATTTTCTACAAAATTTAGCACTGTCCCGGTGAAGATCGCGTAGTACGCGCCATATTGGCGTTCGACTATGTGGCACAAGGGCAAGAATGCCATCCGTGAATCGTTTTCGCCTTGGGGAACCGCTTTGCTTATACATGGCCATTGAGAGACAAGATTGCGGTGACTGATCATTGCCCCTTTGGGCTTTCCCGTAGTGCCTGACGTATAAACCAGAATTGCGAGGTCGCTGGCTTTACGTGAACTGCGGCGAAGGTCGAACTGTCCGGGGTGGGCGGTGTCGTACTCTTGACCAAGCTTCCGCAGGGCCTGAAGGCTCAGTGCCTGGGGGTCGGAAAAGCGAGCGAGGCCATCCATCTCAAGAATCACTATCTTTAGAAGATCCGGCAGGCGGCCACGAATTTCCAGGATTTTGTCGAGTTGCTCGTCATCTTCCACAAAAACCACACGGGTTCGCGAGTCGCTGCACAGGTATTCGCACTGCACTGCCGAGTCAGTCGGATATATCCCGGATGTCACCATCCCGGCGCACAATGCGCCCATGTCCGCGAACAGCCACTCCTTGCGTGTGTTGGCGAGGATTGAAACCACATCGCCCGGCTGCAACCCGATTGCCACCAAACCCATGGCAATTTCACGGGCTGCGGCCCCGAATTCGGACCATTTAGCCGCTCGCCAGATCCCAAGTTCCTTCTGCCGCAGAGCCACTTTCGAACTGCGTGCCATGACCGAATTCCAGAAGACTTCGGGCATTGTTTCGCCGGGGATGGCAATATCCTTGGTCGGACCTGTGCGCGCGAGATTCGAGAGCATTTGAGTGGATTCTCTGATCATGGCTTAACGCCAGGTTTTCTTCTTCTTCCAGCGGCGTTCACCGCGGATACCGGCACTTCCCATGCCCAGATAGAACTCCCTGATGTCGTCCTTCTCGCGGAGACGCTCGCAACTGTCGTCGGCGACGATCCGGCCGTTTTCCAGAACGTAGCCATGATCAGCCACGTTGAGCGCCACGTTGGCATTTTGTTCTACCAGCAATATTGTCGTACCGCGCTCCCGATTGACACGCACCACGATTTCAAATATGTCGATGGTAAGCTTCGGTGATAAGCCGAGGCTTGGCTCATCCAGCAGAATCAGCGACGGCGCCGCCATCATTGCCCGTGCTATTGCCAACATTTGTTGCTGCCCCCCGGAGAGCAACTGCGCAGACTGAGCACGACGCTCATTAAGAATCGGAAAGTAACCATACACAGCCTCCAGGTCGCGTGCCACCTCGTTGTGGTCCTTGCGCGTATAGGCCCCCATCAGCAGGTTTTCGCGCACGGACAGCAGCGGGAAAACGTCACGACCCTCAGGAACATGCGAGATGCCGCATCTGACAATCTTCGCCGGATCCATATTGGTGATGTCCTGCGACTGGAACTCGATCTTGCCGCGTTGCGGTTCGACAACACCCGAGATGGTCTTGAGAATCGTCGATTTGCCGGCACCGTTGGAACCGAGCACTGCCACAATCATGCCGGGCGCGACCTGCAAGCTGACGCCGCGGATAGCCTTAACCCGACCGTAGGCGCTTTCGAGATTTGACAGCTTCAGCAGCGGCTCGCTCATGATCTTGGCCTGCGCAGTGTCGAAACGTCATGGCTCTTGCCGAGGTAGGCCTCGATTACATCCGGGTGAGCCGTGACTTCAGCGGGGGTACCTAACGCCACTACTTCGCCGTGGTTCATCGCCAGCACCCGGTCCGAGACCCGCGAAACCAGAGCCATATCATGCTCGACCATGAGGATCGGAATACCGAGATCATCTCGTATGTCGTCAATCCAGAACGCCATGTCGTTTGTCTCTTCGGTATTCAGCCCGGAAGAAGGCTCATCCAGCAACAACAGCTTAGGTTCCACACAAAGTGCACGGCCCAGTTCGACAACTTTGCGAATGCCATAAGGCAACCCTGCAATCACCGTGTCGCGATGATGCTGCAGGTCGAGAAAATCGATGACTTCCTCGACTTTTTCGCGGGCTGCGCGTTCGTCTTCCCAGATCGAAGGGGTAAAGAGGAGATGCTGCCAAAAATTGCCTTGGCTTCTTGTATGGCGCCCGATCAGAAGGTTCTGGAGAACTGTGGCGTTCTCAAAAAGTTCGATATTCTGGAAGGTGCGGGCAATACCCAATCCGGCTATTGCATCCGGCTTCATCTTGGTCACACAATGACCATCAAAATGGACTTCCCCAGAGGTGGGTTTGTAGATTCGGCTGATCAAATTCAGAAGTGTCGTTTTCCCTGCGCCATTCGGACCAATCAGAGTAAATACTTCGTTCCGACGCAGATCGAAGTTCACATTGCTGACAGCAGCAAGACCGCCGAAGCGTACACTCAGGTTCTGGACGGAGAGTAAGGGGACGGTGTTCATCGGATTACTTGAGACGCTCGGTCTTCTGAAAGTTTTTCTGCCGCTTGAACAGCCCCTTTCGATACAGAGGCGCCAGTTCGAACCAGGTGCGGATTTTCACCCATCGACCGTAGATCCCCATGGGCTCATAGAGCACAAACGCAATCAAGACCAAGCCATAGACCAGGGACTGCAAACCAACAGTTTCGCCAATCGCGGATGGCAGAAAGTTTTTGGCAAACGAAATTGCCTGTGGGGAAGCGATCAGGAAGATGGCCCCGAAAAATGCGCCATGCACCGAACCCAACCCGCCAATAATGACGATCAGCAACAAGTCTATCGATTGCACAATGCCGAACTGATCTGGCGATATGAAACGCAGCATGTGCGCACTCAACGCCCCGCCAAGCCCGGCAAGCGCTGCCGATACGGCAAAGGAAAGCGTTTTGTATCGGGCAAGATTCACACCCATGCTCTGCGCCGAAATCTCGGAATCCCGGATTGCGACGAATGCTCGACCGGTTGCGGACCTCAGCAAATTGAGCATACCCAGCGTAGTCAGAATGGTAAGCACGAGACAAATGTAATAAAAGACTATCGGCGAACTGGTCTTCCAACCGAATAGGTTGATCATTCCAACGGTCAGTCCCCGGTTGCCGCCAGTGACGCTCTCCCAGCGGGTAAAAACTTCCTGAACAATAAACGCGAATGCCAGCGTGGCTATCGCAAGATAGATCCCGCGTACTCTCAGCGCCGGCAACCCGACTACTGCACCGACAGCTGCAGAGAGCGCCATCGAGCACACTATCGCGACAGGAAACGGCCAGCCCATGCTCGTAAGTACAGCTTGCGTATACGCGCCAACACCCATAAACGCGGCGTGTCCGATAGAGAAGAGGCCGGTAAAACCTGATAGCAGCATTAGTCCCAGTCCAACGATGCTATAAATCATCGCCATGGTAAGTAGCGATGACCAATAGGCAGGTAATACTGAGGGGGCAAAGATCAAAGAAACCAAGAGTGAGCTGTACCAAAAAAGATGGCCGGAATGCTTGGAAATCCGGATATCCTGGTCATAGGATGTTTTGAAAATGAAGCGCATTTCTTGGGTTCGCTCTCAGACCTTCTTGTGGATCTGGCCGCCGAATAGCCCGTTTGGCCTGATCATCAGCATGATCAGAACAACGATGTATGCCGCAACATCCTTGAATCCTTCAGGGAGTGTGTAACCTGCGAGGGACTCTATGACACCGATGATTACGCCGCCAAGGAGTGCTCCGGGCAAGCTGGTCATACCGCCCACGACGGCGGCTGGAAACGCCTTAAGGCCGATAAAACCCATGTTGCTATCAATCAGCACGATAGGCGCCAGGAGGAGTCCTGCGATTGCAGCGACTCCTGCCGCGAGGCCCCACACAAGACCATTGAGTTGCCGCACGGGAATGCCCATGTAGTAGGCTGCCCGCTGATTCTGCGAGGCGGCTTGCATCGCGATGCCGACACGGGTGAAGCGAAACATCAAGAATAGAAGCAAGCACAACAAAGCCGTGACCGCAATCACCACGAGGCGCTCTGCACCTATCATCAGCCCGCCGATCTCGACACTCAGGTCTCTGTAAGGTACGGGGAGCGCTTGAAAATCAGTTCCCATGCCGGGAATCATCATGATGGCGCCGCGGGCCACATAACCAATTCCCAAAGTCAGCATCACGATCGAAAAAGCCGGCTCACCCAGGATCGGCCTGATGGCAACACGCTCGATCACAATGCCGAACACAACCATTGCCACCAATGTTGCAGGTACGGCCAGCCAGTAGGGAATGCCGAGTACGGTGATCAAGACCAGGCCCAGGAAGGCACCCAGCATCATCAGTTCGCCCTGGACAAAACTGACAGTTTCGGTCGCTTTGTAAATCAGCACAAAACCGATGGCGATCAGCCCATAGATGCATCCCTGGGCAATGCCGTTTATCAGTTGCTGTAATAACTGCACTTTATTCCCCCGGGTGCGGCCACCTGATCATCTTTTCCGGATGACCTGAGCATATCCATATCAAAGCACTTCAAACAATCCGGCAGCGCCTTGTCCGCAGCCAATGCACATGGTCACAACGACATGCTTCGCACCGCGGCGACGTCCCTCGATCAGGGCATGCCCGGTAAGACGCGAGCCGGTGCAGCCATAGGGATGACCCAGTGCAATGGCGCCGCCATTCACGTTCATCAGTTCCGCGGGAATTCCCAGCTTGTCACGACAGTAAATCGCCTGGACCGCAAAGGCTTCGTTCATTTCCCACAAGTCAATGTCGGTGACCTTCAAACCGGCTTTATTCAGCAGTTTGGGAACGGCATACACCGGGCCCACGCCCATTTCATCAGGTTCGCAACCTGCCACCGCAAATCCAAGGAAACGCCCGATGGGCTGGATGCCCCTTTTTTCCGCGATTGATTCATCCATTAACACACATGCCGATGCGCCGTCGGAGAACTGGCTGGAATTACCCGCTGAAACCACACCACCGCGCATTGCTGACCGAATAGCCGCGATTCCTGCGTAGTTGGTTTCCGGACGAATCCCCTCGTCAGTGGAAACCATTCTCTCCTCGGTTCGATACTGACCGCTTTCCGGATTTTTGACACCCATCAAAGCGAGCATTGGCACAATCTCATCAGAGAATCTGCCAGCCGTTTGAGCAGCAGCAGCACGCAGTTGGCTCTCGACGCCAAATCGATCCTGGTCTTCCCGGGATATCTTGTATCGCTCGGCAACGACTTCTGCTGTCTTCAGCATCGGCCAATAGAGCGTCTGCCGGTTCTGAGCCAGCCACTCTTCTTCTATCATGTGCCAGTTGGTGTGATCCTGAACGCAGGAAATCGACTCGACGCCGCCGGCAACCACAACATGGCATTCTCCAGTCAAAATACGTTGCGCGGAGAGCGCTATTGCCTGCAGTCCCGAGGAGCAAAGCCGGGTGACCGTCATGCCCGGAACCGAAACGGGACACTCTGCGCGCAAAGCGATTTGGCGTCCGATATTGATACCGTTGGCGCCTTCCGGGTTCGCGCAGCCGATGACGACGTCATCGATTTCAGCCGGGTCAACGCCCGCCCGCTCGATCGCCGCTTTGACAACATGCCCTCCCATTGTTGCAGAGTGGGTCATGTTGAAGCTGCCTTTCCAGGACTTTGCCAGAGGCGTTCTTGCAGTTGAAACAATAACCACTGATTTCAATTGGCACCTCCTGCTTGTGGTTTCGGATAGCCGGCACCCGAACCGGCCATTTGAATCAACATCGGATGTGGAGTCCAGAATTTTGCATCCGCCGAAACCCCGGCTGCAAAGCGCCGGATTTGCCGCACGACATTGACCATCCCCGTTCGCTCCGCATAAAACATTGGCCCACCTTTCTTGCGAGGAAAGCCATAGCCGGTGACAAGCACCAAATCGATATCGGATGCACGCTCGGCGACACCTTCACTCAGCACGGAAGCGCCCTCGTTCACAAGTGCATAAATGCATCGATCAACAATTTCTGCGGGAGAAATCGAGCGCTTGACTCTTCCTGACGCGGCCAGGAAGTCCTCTATCATGGTGACAACTTCGGGATTGGGCACGCCATTCTTGGCACCGGTGGCGTACCGATACCAGCCCTTCCCGGTTTTTTGGCCAAACCAGCCGTTCTGACACAATTTGTCCGCAAGTTCCGTGCGGACTTCGTCGGGATATTTCTCGTAGCGAAGTTTTCGACCCGCCCAAGGGATTTCGTTACCGACGAGGTCAAGCATGCGAAATGGCCCCATGGCCATTCCCCAGCGCTCCAACGCTTGATCCACAGCCCAGGGCAGCGCGCCCTCTTCAAGAAGCAGCATCGCCTGTCTCACGTACTGGCTGACGATACGGTTTCCGATAAATCCGTCACAAACCCCGGCGATGACGGCTACCTTTTTCATTTTCCGAATGAGTGACAGCGAGACCTCAAGGACACTGGTATCGGTCAGTTCGCCGCGAATCACTTCCACCAGTTTCATCACATTGGCAGGAGAGAAGAAGTGGAGCCCGAGAAAACTTCCCGGCCTGGAAGTTGCCCGGGCCAGCTGGTTCACATCAAGGGCAGATGTATTTGTAGCCAGGACAGCGTCAATCCTGAGAACGGCGTCGAGAGACTTGATCACGTCCAACTTGATAGACATGTCTTCGAATACTGCCTCGATTGCGATATCAACGTCGGCAATGTCCTCGTAGCGGCTAACTATCTGCAGGCAACTCAAGGATTGGGCCAGCTGGTCCGGCGAGATTGTTTTTCTTTCAAACTGAGTTTGGTAATGCCGTCTGATTGATGCTTCAGCTTTCTCTAGGGTTTGCGGATTGGCGTCCATCAGTCGAACAGACAAACCGGCATCGATCAAACAAATTGCGATACCCGTACCCATCGTACCCGCACCGATGACTGCGCTCGATTGCAATGCTTTAAACGCACTATTACAGGGAAGCCTTCCCGCCATCCGGGATGCCATGAATAGATGGCGATAGGACTGTGCATCCATGGAAGCTGCAAGTTTATGGAACAGATCGGATTCAACTGCCATACCCCGGTCAAAGGACAGCGTTGTAGCCGCCGTCAGGGCATCAATAAGCGGGATGGCTCCTGGGGAGCCATTGCGCTCACTTTTTGTGGAACGCCGCACAAAATCAAGGAAGCCGGCTGCGTTTCTGTGTGAGATCCTCTTATTCCGGAGCAAAGGCATCGGTCGGAGCGTTGCCGCCTTTATTGCATAAGCACGTGCACCAGTTCGCAAATCTCCCTCGATGAGTTCGTCTACGATCCCGGCTTCAAGGGCTTCCCTGGCAGAGATGGGGTTACCCTTCAGCATCATATTCAAAGCCTGCTCCAAACCAGCCGCACGTGGTAGGCGTTGTGTCCCTCCCGCGCCGGGAATAAGGCCAAGGGTTATTTCAGGAAAACCGATCTGAGCAGAGTCATCAGCGATCCGGTAGTGACATCCCAGGGCAAGCTCGCAACCGCCGCCCAGCGCGGAACCTCTGATGGCCGCGACAACGGGTTTGTCCATGGCTTCAATTTGCTGAAAGAGCGCCTTTTGCAGAGTGGGCTCGGCAAACCCTTGCGGCGTGTCGAATTCATTCAAATCGGCACCTGCCGAGAACGCTTTGTCGTCTCCCATCAGTACAACCGCGACCACTGCCGGATCCAGATCGGCGGCCTCAAGCGCCTGTGAGAGCTCAAGCCGAACCTGATGTCCAAGACAATTTACCGGTGGATTGGTAATTGAGATTTCTGCAACTGACTGCTCAATTGAGTAATGGACAACGGCCATCAGTGGTTCCTTCAAACAAAAACGAACGATGCGTCATTATTGCGACCGATCGGTCGTATGTCAATGGGTTGCATTGGTCCAATACATCCTGGACTGTGGATGCGACTTGAACGGATAGGACGGGCGATGCAACAGGTGTCCCCCCAGCGCCGCGCTGCGGCACTGTTCGATGGCCGACGTGACCTTGAGCTGACCCAGGCTCAAGTGCCCTTGCTGGGACTTGCGCCAAGACGCTCCGTGGGTACGAAAGATGCCCGAAAGCCGACACCTGGGATCACCCGTTACTGGTCGGGACCAGACGACCACTTTGAAAATGGGTCATACCGTTAGCAGTCATCGGCGGCAAGACTGCGCAAATCCGTAAATTGCGGCTATCCGGCGCCTACGTCGACGATTGCTAGCCGGCCGATTTTCCGAGAAGCGTCATCTGTTTGCCTGCTCAACGCTTCAATGCACGGTTGAAATGCAGCACTGAACCTGGTTTCATTTCTTAACCTGCTTAGATACTCTTGCGCCAACTTGTGTGCAACTCGCCAAGTGTCGCCATCAACCGATGGATGAAGATGTGCCGCGGATATCTCATCTCTCACTACACCGCCCGCGGTAGGACTGAAGGTCATGGGGAGCATGTCATACGCAGGACTTAATTCATATGGCCTACCCCGGTCGCTCACAAACGAAAGGTTCCCGGCGTGCATGTCGGTGTTTCCAATCAGGGTCCCAAAAGCGAACAGCAGCGCGACACCCGCATGCGCCTGCGTGGTGATGACCCTTTGTCTTACCAACTCAGCCGTCACCACGGGCCAAGGTGCTGTTGCGTTCCCGACAAATTCCCCTTCAAGACAAGCCAATGACAACAGTGCGTGTCGGCCAAGTGCAGCTTCTCTGTCGAACCGTTCAAGTTCCAGGAAGCGCTGCGCCCCAACGTCCACCACACGCGACAGGGCGGCTGACACACCACCCGCTGCGAGCGTTTCCAAAGCAAGGTGTTCAGCCAGCAGCAAATCGCGCCAGCGCGCGGCAATGGGGTTGTCATCGGGTACCGAAAACTTGACCAAGACATGGCCTTTGTCGCAATAGGTGCAGAACTTGGGCTGTTCGCCACCCGCCGATGACCAGGCTTCTCCTACGGTGAGGGCCTCTGCGGCAAGCCGAGGGTAAGCGTTGGCTCGCACCACCAAGGGTGACGGTGCGTTGACGAACCGGTCTCGAGCGAGATCCCCCAGCAGCAAATTGCCGACCGCGTCGCCCCCGTTGAGCAAGAGGGCACGCAATGCATCAGTGTCACTCCAATGCCGGACGTCAGGAGGCAAACCCAAGCCGTTGGCGTGTTGGCGCGCATAGGCGCGCCCGAGGAAACCTTGAGGGCGCATGTCGGTTAACCACCACGGCAGCCCCTCGTGATAGCTTGCCTGGCCATCGGAGTCCCGCATGACAAACCCGTCAGGCCTGACCGGACTGAGCTGCCCTAGAGGTTCAATCTGACCACGTGCATTGACGCGGTAGACCGGTATGTCGGGCAGGCCCCGGAAAGTGTCCCGCAGCGCGTATTGGGTTGAACGTGCAGCACCCAATGTAACGATTTCTCCAGGAATTGACGCCAATGCGCGCGCAAGGGTTGGCCGGGTGACGCCCAGGCCTACGCACAACTTTCCTGCTGGTACAGGACCAGCAGCCAGTGCAGTACGGATTTGGGCGATGCGATCTGCCATGTTGCTGTTTATATTACGTTATATGTAACGATTAATGTAACGATGTGTGTGACGATTGTACTTTGACTCCCACGACCTGTCTACACAGCAGGGGGCATCTAAAATGGGGCCATGAAAGCCAATTTGTACGCGCTTGCCGCCATTGGCTTGTGGGCCTCGCTTGCCGCGCTGGGTGTGGCACTGAAGCACGTTCCGCCCTTCCTGCTGACCGGCATCGCCCTGTGTGCCGGCAGCGTGCTGGCCTGGCCCTACGTTCTGAAAAAGCCACAGCTCTGGAGCGTGCGCCCCAGCACCCTGGCGCTGGGTGTCTGCACGCTTTTCGGCTATCACTTCTTTTTGTTCATGGGGCTGCGTCTGGCCTCTGCGGTTGAGGTCAATCTGGTCAACTACCTCTGGCCGCTGTTGATCGTGGTCTTGTCACCCCTGTATCTGGCAGGCGTCAAGTTGCGCGGCGTTCATCTTGTCGCTGCCACGCTGGGTTTCAGCGGCGCGGCGCTGGCCATTTTGGGTGGTGGCGATCTGGACACTGCACGCACTGCCAAGGCAAGCTGGGAGCCGCTTGCGGGCTACCTGCTGGCACTGGCGTCCGCCTTCATCTGGGCCAACTATTCCCTGCAGACCAAACGGGGTGAACTCAATAAGCGGGGGTTTCCGTCGGCCGCCATCGGCCTGTTCGGGCTGCTCTCAGGCCTGGCCTCTCTGCTGTGCCATGTCGCGCTGGAGCCCTCGGTCAGTCTGAGCCAACAGGACTGGCTGCTCTTGCTGATCTTGGGCTTGGGGCCTTTGGGTGCCGCCTTTTTTCTCTGGGACAAGGCACTGAAAGCGGGGGATGTGCGCCAGATTGGTCTTCTGAGCTACCTGACGCCGCTGGCCTCGACAACGCTGCTGCTGCTCGTTACCGGGCGCTCGCTGACCTGGCACACGGCACTGGCAGCCGCCCTGATCATTGGCGCAGCGCTGCTGGGGACACGCAAGAGTCGTGCTTGAAATCAGCGCTCGCTGTGCAAACGCGCCGCGTCAAGGTCGGTCATGATTCGCGGGTCTGCCTTGGCTAGAGCCCAAAGCCTTGCATCAGAACGGGACCGGGCCAGACGCTCGGACCAGCCATCAAGGGCCACCATCACGACATTGGCCAGCTTGCGCGCCGGCGCGGCAAACACCGCCAATGCAACAAAGCCCAACAGCCACATGGCGACCCACGCGGCAAACAAATGCCCGTCAGCCCAGGTTTCAACCAGTTGGTCGGCAACCACCACCAGCGCCGACACCATGGCCGCCAGCAGCATCAAGCTCAGACCCCGGGTGCTGTCCAGACTGCGGTACAGCGCACGCGCCGCGAAGAATGCCGATTCGAGCCGCTCCACGCCTGGATGACGGGTCGGGAAACTGGGTTGAATAAAACTTGTCATTAAGAGATCCTTGCTTCGATTCCCCGCTGAAGAGCCGGGAAGCAGGGCAATACTAGGGTTTATACTAGTACGATGCAAGTTTATTTATATGATCATATATATTCATAATAGTGATTAATTGACTCCTTGAACGCCATTAATTTCCGCACACTCGACTTGAATTTGCTGCGGGTTTTCGACGAGGTCATGTCCGAACGCAGTCTGACCCGGGCCGCGCACAATCTCTCGCTGACCCAGCCAGCCGTCAGCAACGCCCTGCGGCGCTTGCGCGAGACCGTCGGTGATGAATTGATCAAACGAGAGGGTCAGGCGATGGCGCCCACAGCACGCGCGCTGGCGCTGTGGCCGGCCGTGCGTGAGGCCTTGCGCCAACTGCAGGACGTGTTGACACCGAGCGGTTTTGTGCCGTTGCAGGCCGGCAACACCTTCGTGCTGGCGATGGCTGACGCGACCGCCGCCGAGCTGATACCGGGCCTGGTCGAGATCATGGACCGTGATGCCCCCGGTGTCTCGATTCGCGTCGTGCCACTGACCACGCGCGACCCGCGCCGCTTGCTTGACAAAGAGGCGGTCGATCTGGCCGTGGGCTACTTTCCGGCCGCCCTTGCCGATCTGACAGCCCGTGCCCAGGCCGGCGAAGCTGTGGCTTTCGCGCACCGGCGACTCTACAGCGGGGAGTACGTCTGCGTGATGCGTCGCGACCACCCCTTGGCCGAGCAAGAGCTGACGCTGGAGCACTATTGCGCCGCGCGCCACTTGCTTGTCAGTTTTTCCGGACGCCCCTATGGCTTTGTGGACGAGGCTTTGGCACTGATCGGACGTGAGCGCCGCGTCGTTCTCACCGTGAACCAGTTTTTTGCCGCAGGCAAGGTAGTAACGCACTCCAATCTGCTGACAGTGTTGCCGCGTCACTTCGTCAATGGCACCGGCTTTTCGGATCAACTGGTGTTGCGCGAATTGCCTTTTGCCGTGCCACCGGTGCACGTTGACGCCCTCTGGCACCACCGCATGCACCGCGTCAGTGCTCACGAGTGGTTGCGCAGCGCCGTTGCAACGGTGGCCAATTCAGCCTTCGCCGTCAGACAATCACAGAATGAAGATTCAACTGCTGTCAGACCTGCACCTTGAGGTCCACCCGCATTGGGTCGCCACCCCGGCGCCAGGCGCCGACTTGCTGGTGCTCGCGGGCGACATCGGCTCCTACCAGGCCGGCTCGCTGCTGTCAGACGATGAGTTTGGTCTGCAGCGCTTCTCTCCGCTGCACGGCTGGCCAACGCCGGTGCTGTTTGTCCCCGGCAACCATGAATACGATGCGCTCGACTTCGATGCCGCGCACATCCGCCTGCGCCAGACGTGCGAGCGACTGGGCATTGTCTGGCTGGAGCGCGAAGTCTTCACCTGTCAGGACAGGAGTGGCCAGACCGTGCGCTTCGTTGGCACCACGCTGTGGAGTGATTTTGATGCCCTCGGTCCGGCCAACACGGCAACCGAGACCGGCTCCTCTGCCCTGTTGGCGCAGCAGCTCAGGGCGCGCGACAAGGCCTTTCGCGCGGCCAATTACTATCTGAAGAAGACCGCTACGACACGGCACGGTCTGCCGATGCTGGCCGAGCAAGTGCGGCACCAAGCGCTTGTCTGCCAGGACTGGTTGGAAGCCACCTTGCGCCTGCCCTTTGCCGGTCGCACGGTCGTCGTAACCCATTTCGCCCCCAGCCTCATGAGCGCTGATCCCCGTTATGGGATCACACCGGGCACTGCCGGATTCTGCAATGCACTGGACGCACTGCTGCCACAGGCACAACACTGGCTGCACGGGCACCTGCACGCGCCGTGCGGCTATGTCAAGAACGGCTGTCGCGTCATGGCCAATCCGCTGGGCTATGCCAGAAAAAACGAACAAACAGCATTTCAGGCGGCACAGTGCATCGAGCTATGAAAACAGTCATGACCTTGGGTACACTGACGTTTTGACTGAGGAACAAAAATGAAAATTCTTCTCGCCGTCGATGGCAGCGTTTACACCAAGAAAATGCTGGCTTACCTGACCACGCATGATGAGCTGTTCACCCAGGGCAACGAGTACACGGTGTTCACGGTGCAACCCGAGCTGCCGCCCAGAGCCAAGGCAGCCGTGGGGAAGGAAATTGTCGCCAACTACCATTCGACCGAGGCGGAAAAAGTGCTGGCCCCGGTGTCCAAGTTCCTGCTGCGCCATGGCATCGACGCCAAGAGCGGTTGGAAGACCGGGCCGGCTGGCGAGACCATTGCAAAGCTCGCTGCCAGCGGAAAATTTGACCTGCTGGTGATGGGCTCACATGGTCATGGCACGCTGGTCAACCTGGTGATGGGGTCGGTTGCGACCAAAGTACTGGCCCACTGCAAGGTACCGGTGCTGCTGGTCCGCTAACGCAGGGCGGTTGACCCGCTGGTGGGTGTGAGCGATAGCGTTGCGGCGCGGGTCAGGGCTTCGGTCAGCGCGTCCAGCACCGCAGAGTCCAGGTTCCAGCAATGCCAGTACAGGTCCACCGGTAGCGCGTGCCCCGGCGCAATGTCCACCAGACGCCCTTGCCTGAGGAGTTCACTGACCTGCAACTGCGGCACCACGCTGACACCCCAGCCGTCCAGCACCGCCCTGACCTGCCCCTCCGAACTGGGCACGTACAACTGGCTCAGGGCGATCTGCTTGAGCTTGAGGGCACGCCCGACGAACTCGGACTGCAGATCGTCCTTGCGGTTGAAGGCGATGAAGGGCAGGCTGCGAAAATTCTGTGGCGACAAACCGCCCGGGCAATGTTCAGCAGCCCACCCGGTTTCCGCAACGGCGACATAGGACATCGCTCCCAGAGGCACCAGGCGGCAACTGCGCAATGCCTGTTTGACGGTGGTGACACAGCCCAGCACCTGGCCTTCGCGCAACCATTCGATGGTGAAATCCTGGTCATCGGTGATGATCTCCAGGCCCAGGCCCTGCTGCGCCAGCCGACCCAGTGCCGGCAAGGCCCAGGTGGCGATGCTGTCGGCGTTGATGGCAATCGAAATACGCTCGGCATTGCGGCTACTGCCTGAGGCGCCGGGCGTCAGGTCCTTCAGGTCGCGCTCCAGGTCAGCGCGCAGCAAACGCATCTGCATGGCGTGTTTGAGCAGCAAACGCCCGGCCGAGGTCGCCCGCAAGGGTCTGCTGCGCACGATCAGCACGGTTCCAACTTGAACTTCGAGTGAGCGCAGGCGTTGCGAGACCGCCGATTGGGTGATGGAAAGACGGACCGCCGCGCGCTCAAAGCCGCCCTCTTCAACGATGGCTGCCAGACACTCCAGCGCATTGGTGTCGAGAGTACTCATACAAGAATTATGGCGCGGCGTGACCGGCACGGCGCGGCAAGTCTGTGCACTGCCCCTTCGATGACTTGATTTTTCGCAACACAGCGGCCGCCTACGCGACTATTCTGAAACCCTATTTCTGGTGCTGTGTGGTTCATCTTTGGAGCAGACATGAAGACCGATTCAGATCTAAAACACGACATTCTGACCGAGCTGGCCTGGGATCCTGTCGTTCCGGAGGCCAAAGTCGGAGTCGCCGTCAGCGACGGCGTGGTGACGCTAAGCGGGCACCTCGACACTTACGCGGAAAAGATCGCCACGCAGCGCGCGGTCGAGCGGGTGTCGGGCGTACAGGCCATCGCGCTGGAGATTGACGTGGTGCCGCAGGGTGTCCACAAACGCAGCGACACCGAGATTGCGATGGCGGCCGAGCAGGCGCTGGGCTGGAACACCTCGGTGCCCAAGGACCGGGTCAAGGTGGCGGTGGAAAAAGGTTGGGTGACGCTGAGCGGCGAACTCGACTGGAACTTTCAAAGGGGCGCGGTCGAACGCATGATTCGCCCGCTGAAGGGCGTGCTGGGTATTACCGACAACATCACGCTGAAGTCGCTTCCGATTCCTGCCAACCTGTCGGCGCGGATCCAGGATGCACTGACTCGCCAGGCCTCGCGTGAGGCCAGACGCATCGAGATTGCCGTCGATGGCAGCGTCGTGACGTTGCGCGGACATGTCCACTCGTGGGCCGAGCGCAACGCGGCTGAAGGCGCGACCTGGTCCGCCCCCGGTGTCAGCCGGGTCGACAATCAGTTGACCGTCCAGGCCTAGGACCAGCGATGGCAACCCGGCTGCAGGACTTCGCAGTCTCAACAGTCGCCGTGGTCGAGCCAGAAACCACTGCACTGGTGGTGTCCAAGCTGATGCGCCGGCATCACATCGGCGCGCTGGTCGTCGTCGAGGCCGGCGGCAAGAACCGTCCGGTGGGCATCGTGACCGACCGCGATCTGGTGCTTGAACTGATGAGCCAGGGCCTGGACCCCGAAGTCTTCACCGCCGGCGACATCATGTCGGTCGATCTGGTTCTGGCGCACCCCGACATGGACGCGATGGAGGCGCTGCGACTGATGAAGACCCATCGGCTGCGCCGTCTGGTCATCGCCGACGAGAGCGGCGGCCTGACCGGCATCGTCACGATGGAAGATCTGCTGCTACTGCTGACACGCGAGCTTGCCGATCTGACCCTGGGCGTCGCTGGCGCCAGGGATCGGGAAGTCACCGAGCGGGCCTGACGGACCACCCGGCCTCGGATTGCAAGCAGCAAGACGCCCATGGACGCACCCTCTGTCATTCGCAAGACCAGCTCTGCCCTGCGCCCACCCGCGCACTGGACAGACTACGAGCGCTCGCGCCACGAGGATGCCTGGGGCCTGGCACGAAGTGCGCTGCAGGGGCTGCCCGGCGGTGGCCTGAACATCGGCTTCGAGGCGGTCGACCGGCATGCCGGCGGCGCGCGGCGCGACCATTGCGCGCTGCGCTTTGTCGCCCGCAACGCGCCCGCGATCGATCTCAGCTACGGCGATCTGGCGCGACTGAGCAACCGCTTTGCCAACGTGCTGCGCAGCCTGGGTGTGGGCCGCGGCGAGCATTTGTTCGTGCTGGCAGGGCGCTTGCCGGCCCTGTACGTTGCGCTACTCGGCGCGCTGAAAAATGGCACTGTGGTCACACCGCTTTTCTCGGCCTTCGGCCCCGAGCCGATTGCCACTCGCATCCAGCTTGGCGCGGGCCAGGTGCTGGTCACGACCGACGCGCTCTACCGTCGCAAGGTGAGGCAGATTCGGCACCAGATGCCGACCTTGCGCCACGTCATCCTGGTGCCGGAGGAAGGCGACAGCACCAACGAGCCCGACACGCTCGATTGGGGCCGCCTGATGGCGGCGGCCACCGATGATTTCAGCACCGTAGAGACCACTCCCGACGACCCGGCCCTGCTGCATTTCACCAGCGGAACGACCGGCACGCCGAAAGGCGCACTGCATGTGCATGGCGCGGTCGTCACCCACTTCGCCACCGGGCTGTACGCGCTCGACCTGCACCAGACAGATCGCTACTGGTGCACCGCCGACCCCGGCTGGGTCACCGGCACCTCCTACGGCATCATCGCCCCTTTGCTGCACGGCGTGACCTCGCTGATCGACCGTGAGGAGTTCGATCCCGAGCGCTGGTACAGCCTGCTCGAACAGGAACATGTCAGCGTCTGGTACACAGCCCCGACCGCGATCCGGATGCTGATGAAGGCCGGCCCGGAACTGGCGCGTCGGCATTGCTGGCCGGACCTGCGCTTTGTGGCCAGCGTTGGCGAGCCGCTGAACCCGCAGGCTGTCTGGTGGGGGCAGCAGGTGCTGGGATTGCCTATCCACGACAACTGGTGGCAGACCGAGACCGGCGGCATCATGATCGCGAACACGCCGGCTTTCGACATCAAACCCGGCTCGATGGGCCGGCCGCTGCCGGGCATCGACGCCTTCATCGTCGAGCACCTGGAAGCCGAGGGCGAGCCGGCCCGGGTACGCATCATCGAGACGCCCGATGTCGAGGGGGAACTCGCGCTGAAAAGCGGCTGGCCCTCGATGTTTCGTGGCTATCTGAACAACGAGGCGCGCTACCGGAAATGCTTTGCCGACGGCCTGTACCTGAGCGGCGATCTGGCTCGACGCGACGCGGATGGCTACTACTGGTTTATCGGACGCGCGGACGACGTGATCAAGTCGGCCGGCCATCTGATCGGGCCGTTCGAGGTCGAAAGCGTGCTGATGGAGCACCCGGCCGTGGCGGAGGCCGGCGTGATCGGAAAGCCGGACCCGCTGGTGGGCGAGGTCGTGAAGGCCTTCGTCTCGCTCAAGGACGGCCAGAGTGCCAGCGAAACGCTGCGTCTGGACATCATGGCGCACGCCCGCAAGCGCCTGGGCGCCGCCGTGGCGCCGAAAGAGATTGCGTTTCTACCGACGCTGCCGCGCACCCGCAGCGGCAAGATCATGCGCCGGCTGCTCAAGGCGCGTGAACTCGGGCTGCCCGAGGGCGACACCTCGACGCTGGAGAGTGGCGCATGAACGCAGCAGCCACACCGAGGAGCGTGGGGGCGGGTTTCGCCGCCGGGCCGCCCCAAGGCGAAACAGCCCCCTCGGGGGGCAGCGCAGCACACGAAGTGGCAAGCGTGGGGGCCGTGGACAAGACGTTGGCGCTGGGCTTGCTGTCCGACATGCTGCGCATCCGTCGCATGGAAGAAAAGGCGGCCGAACTCTATGGCCAGCAAAAGATTCGCGGCTTCCTTCATCTGTACATCGGCGAGGAGGCGGTGGCGGCCGGCGCGGTGCGCGCACTGCAGGCACAAGACAACGTGGTCGCAACCTACCGCGAGCACGGCCACGCACTGCTCAGGGGGCTTGGGATGGATGTGATCATGGCCGAGATGTACGGCAAGCAGCAGGGTTGCTCGCGCGGCCGCGGCGGCTCAATGCATCTGTTTGACCGCCAGCGCCGCTTCTTTGGCGGGCAGGCGATCGTCGGCGCCGGCCTGCCGCTCGCCGCCGGTCTGGCGCTGGCCGACCGGATGCAGGGACGCGAGGCGCTGACCGCCTGCTTCTTCGGCGAGGGCGCTGTCGCCGAAGGCGCGTTTCATGAGGCCATGAATCTGGCGGTGCTATGGCATTTGCCTGTGCTCTTTTGCTGTGAAAACAACCTGTACGCGATGGGCACAGCGCTGGCGCGCTCCGAATCGCAGACCGAGTTGTGCGTGAAGGCCGCTTCCTATGGCATGGCCACGCGCAAGGTCGACGGCATGGATGTGGTGGCGGTTCATCAAGCCGTGCAGCAGGCAACGCAGCAGGTGCGCAGCGACGGCCCGATGTTTCTGGAACTGGCGACCTACCGCTTTCGCGCCCACTCAATGTTCGACCCCGAGTTGTACCGCGACAAGAGCGAGATCGAGGCCTGGAAAACGCGCGGACCGATCCACACCTTCAGCGCACGCCTGAAGGCGCAGGGCACGCTGACCGAGCAGGAATTCCTCGCGCTCGACAGCGCGGCCCAGGCCGAAGTCGACGCCGCCGTCGCCTTTGCCGAGGCCGGCAGTTGGGAGCCGCTCGAGGATCTGCTGCGCGACGTGACCACGCCAACGCCTGAAGCGCAGTCTTGCGCCACCGGCCGGGGGGTGAGCTAGTGGGCCGGCAGATCAGCTACCGCGAGGCCATGCGCGAAGCCCTGCGTGAGGCAATGAAGAACGATTCCCGGGTCTTCCTGATGGGCGAGGATGTCGGTCGCTACGGCGGCACCTACGCTGTGTCCAAGGGTCTGCTCGATGAATTCGGGCCCGAGCGCATCCGCGATACGCCCTTGTCCGAACTCGGCTTTGTCGGCGCCGGCATTGGCGCTGCACTCGGCGGCATGCGCCCGATCGTGGAAGTGATGACGGTCAACTTCAGCCTGCTGGCGCTGGATCCGATCGTCAACACTGCGGCCATGCTGCGCCACATGTCGGGCGGGCAGTTTTCGGTGCCGCTGGTGATCCGCATGGCAACCGGTGCCGGACGCCAGGTGGCGGCGCAGCATTCGAACAGCTTCGAGGGCTGGTACGCCCATGTGCCGGGCCTGCGCGTGCTGAGCCCGGCCACGGTGCAAGACGCGCGCTTCATGCTGGCGCCGGCGCTGGCCGACCCGGACCCCGTGCTGATTTTCGAGCACGCGCAGCTTTACAACATGGAGCAGGAACTGCCCGATGACGCTGCGCTCGAGGTCGACATCTGCAGCGCCCGCGTGCGTCGCCCCGGCAGCGACGTCAGCCTGATCACGCACGGCGGATCCTTGCCCAAGACAATGCAGGCCGCCGAAGCCCTGGCCGGCATCGGGATTTCGGCCGAGGTGATCGACCTGCGGGTGCTGCGCCCGCTCGACGACGCCACATTGATGGCCTCGGTCCGCAAGTGCCGCCGCGCGCTCGTGGTCGACGAGGCCTGGCGCTCGGGCAGCCTGGCCGGCGAAGTGCTGGCGCGTATCGCCGAGCAGGCCTTCTTTGATCTGGACGCACCGTTGGCGCGGGTTTGCAGCGAGGAGGTTCCGATTCCCTATGCGCGCCACATGGAAGAGGCAGCATTGCCGCAGTCGGCCAAGATCGTGGCAGCGGTGCAGGCGCTGATGGGACGCTCGCCGTGATCGATTTCAAGCTGCCGTCGCTCGGCGCCGACATGGACGAAGGCACGCTCTTGCGCTGGCAGGTGAAGCCCGGTGACAGCGTCAAACGCGGTCAGGTGGTGGCCGTGGTCGACACCTCCAAGGCCGCTGTTGACGTTGAAATCTGGCACGATGGCACGGTCTGTGAATTGAAAGTGGCGCCGGGGGAGAAGGTTCCGGTTGGCACGGTACTGGCCACCTTGCGTGAGCCCGGCGAGGCCGTTGCAGCCCGGCCGGTTCCCGAGCCGGCGCCATCTGCCAGCGCGGCACGACAGCCGGTCTCGCCCTCGGCGCGCCAGCGGGCCAGGGAACTCGGCATCGATCCGGGCACGGTGCAGGGTACCGGTGCGCGGGGCTCGGTGACACTGGCTGATATCGAGGCGACGGCGCAGTCGCTGCCGGCGGCCAGCGCCGTTGCGCCAGCAACAGCCATGGATCGCCAACGCGAGATGCGCCGCGCCATCGCGGCTGCCATGAGCCGCTCCAAACGCGAAATTCCGCATTACTACCTGAGCCAGACCATTTCGATGAGGCTGGCACTGGCCTGGCTGCAGGAGCGCAACATGGGTCTGGCGCTGACCGACCGCATTCTGCCCGCTGCGCTGCTGCTCAAGGCGGCCGCGCTGGCGCTGCGGGTCACGCCTGAGCTCAACGGCTTCTTTCGCGACGGCAGCTTCGAGCCGGCCAGCAGCGTCCATGCCGGCGTGGCAATCTCGCTGCGCGGCGGGGGGCTGGTGGCGCCAGCGATCCATGCGGTCGAAACCCTGTCACTGCCGCAGCTGATGGGCGCGCTCAGCGATCTGGTGCGCCGCGCCCGCGCCGGATCGCTGCGCAGCTCTGAAATGTCGGATCCAACCGTCACCGTCACCAACCTGGGCGACCAGGGTGCCGAAGCGGTCTTCGGTGTCATCTACCCACCACAGGTTGCCCTGATCGGCTTCGGCAGCCTGGCTCTGCGCCCCTGGGTGCAGGATGGCGAGTTGCGCGCCCTGCCGCTGGTCACAGCCTCGCTGGCGGCGGACCACCGAGTTTCAGACGGACACCAGGGCGCCCGGTTTCTGGTCGAACTGGCCGAACGCCTGCAACAGCCGCAGACGCTGGCCGATGCTTGCACTGCGCCAGATGGCAAGCCGGAGCAGACTCCATGAAACCAGACCGGCCGGCGCTGCTGAAAGAGATCGTGACGCTGTTGCAGTCGGTAGCGCCGGAACTGGAGGCCGACACGCTGCTGGCGCAGCGACCACTGCGCCAGCAGCTGGATCTCGATTCGATGGACTGGCTCAATTTTCTGATCAGCCTGCATCAACGCTTCGCTGTCGATATTGCAGAGTCGGACTACGCTCAACTGATTTCCCTCGACGATGTGGCTGACTACCTTCTGGCAAGGCTGACGTGAGCTGACCCGACAATAGGCGCTACCGGCTTCGCCAAGGGAGAGTCACGATGAACAAGAAGATTCGATATTTGCCGGACCAGATTGCAGCGCTGGAAGACGATCTGCGCGCGAAACCGAGTGGGCACGCAGCAGGCAATCCTGGAACGCCCGGGCGGCCCGGGAAGGCTGGGGCGAGCGCCGCACGATGCTGAAAAAGCTGCATTCGTAATGAAACAAATCGGCCTTGACCGCTCGCATCTGGCCGCTTTCAACAAACGCTTTGGCGTAATGGTCAGGTAGAAAGCCGAGGTACTCACCCGAGAGAATCAGCGTGGCGATGGATTCCTGGTCATAGCCAGTGGCTTTGCGCGACAGGCGTCGCTGCTGGCTGATCTCCATATTGGGCGAGTGGTAGCCCAGTCCGGCAAAGTGGTGCTCACGCAAGTCATCCCAGCTCATATTCAGCGGATCGGCCCCGAACAGCGTGTGCTGTGCACCGCAGTACAACTGCATGGTTTCGTCAAACAGTTCATCGTAGTTCAAGCTGTCGGAATTGCGATGGCCCGGAATCACGCCGACCTGAAACTGGCCATCGATCACGCCGCGCTCGATCGCGTTCAACGGCGCCACATACAGGTGCAGATTCACCTCGGGTGCCAACTCGGAAAAAAGCGCTATCGCCGCGCCGAGCCGGGCTTGCGGGTTGCTGGCCGTCTTGTCAAAGACGGCAATATTGAGCTGCCCGCCCATGCGGCGGTGGATTTCGTCGACGCTGGCGCGAAAGGCGTCGGCACCGGCCAGCAGACGCAGGGTCTCGGTATAGATCTGCTGACCTTCGGCTGTCAAGGCGAATCCCGCGCGTCCGCGCCGGCAAAGGGTCAAGCCAAGCCGGGTTTCGAGGTCCTTGATGTGGCGACTGACAGTGGAGCTGCCGATATTGAGTTCCAACTCCGCCGCCGCCATGCCGCCGCACTCGACCACGCTCTTGAACACGCGCAGCAGGCGGATGTCCATGTCACTAAGCTGACCCAAGGCTGAGCCACTTTTTACTTTCATAGATTGACAACTAAAGATTGATACTTATACATTTACAAGAGTAACAGAGTTCTTGAGAATCGCCCGATCCCAACCTCAAACCGGAGCCAAAATGGAAATGAACGAAGCAAAGCACCTGAGCGCCGCCCGTACCGATGCTGCCTGGCTGGACGCGCACTGGATGCCTTTTACGGCGAACCGTGAATTCAAGGCCAAGCCACGGCTGATGGTGGCGGCCCAGGGCTGTTACTACACCGACAACCATGGCAAGAAGATCTTCGACGGCCTGTCGGGCCTGTGGTGCTGCGGCTTGGGACACGGACGCAGTGAGATCACCGAGGCCGCAACGCGTCAACTGGCCACACTGGACTATTCACCAGCCTTTCAATTTGGCCACCCCTTGTCGTTTGAACTGGCCAACAAGCTCAAGGAACTGACCCCCACCGGTCTCGACTACGTGTTCTTTACCGGCTCTGGTTCAGAATCGGCCGACACCTCGCTCAAGATGGCACGCGCCTACTGGCGCGCCAAGGGAATGGGTCAGAAGACACGCTTGATCGGACGCGAAAAAGGCTATCACGGCGTCAACTTTGGCGGCATCTCGGTCGGCGGCATTGGCGGCAACCGCAAGACCTTTGGCCAGGGCATCGAGGCCGATCATCTGCCCCACACGCAACTCGCCAGCAACGCGTTTTCACGCGGCATGCCCGAGAAGGGCGCCGAACTGGCCGACGATCTGCTCAAACTCATCACGCTGCACGACGCGAGCAACATCGCGGCCGTCATTGTCGAGCCGTTCTCGGGTTCCGCCGGTGTCGTGATCCCGCCCAAGGGTTACCTGCAACGCCTGCGTGACATCTGCACGGCCAACAACATCCTGCTGATTTTTGACGAAGTGATCACCGGTTTTGGCCGTGCCGGCGCTTACACCGGCGCCGAGGCTTTTGGCGTGACACCGGACATCATGAATATCGCCAAGCAGATCACCAATGGCGCACAGCCGATGGGTGCGGTACTGGTGAAGAAGGACATCTACGACATTTTCATGGCGCAGGGCGGTCCCGACTACATGCTGGAATTCGCCCATGGCTATACCTACTCCGCTCACCCGGTGCCCTGCGCCGTCGCGCTGGCCACGCTGGACCTGCTGGTCAAGGAGAACATGGTCGAGAAAGTGAAAGCACTGGCGCCGCATTTCGAGAAAGCCGTCCACAGTCTGAAGGGCGCCAAGCACATCACCGATATCCGCAATTTCGGCCTGGCTGCCGGGCTGACCATCGACGCCCTGCCAGGCGAGCCAGCGCGCAGACCCTATGAAATCGCCATGGCGATGCTGCAAAAAGGTTTTTACGTGCGTTACGGCGGCGATACCATCCAGTTGGCCCCACCCTTCATCACGACGCCACAGCAGATCGACAGTCTGATCAATGCCCTGGGCGAAACCATCAACCAAACTGCCTAAGCATGTCATCCCGGCGCAGGCCGGGATCCATCTTGTCCTTGGCTATCATTCACTTACACCCGTCTGGATTGCGGCCTTCGCCGCAATGACAGTTCTTAGGAAATGCTTCCATGTCAAATCTCCCTGAAATTCAACACCTGATTGGTGGCCAGATCGTCGCTGGCGGCAGTCGCTCGCAAGAGGTTTTCAACCCGGCCACGGGCAAGGCTGAAAAGCGCGTGCTGCTGGCCGACAAACTCACGGTGGAGCAGGCCATTGCCAATGCGCATGCTGCCTATCCAGCGTGGCGCGCCACACCACCGCTGAAACGTGCGCGCGTCATGAGTACGCTCAAGGTCCTGCTGGAAGCCAACGCCGAGCGCATCTGCGCCCTGGTGACGGCCGAACACGGCAAGGTGCTGGCTGACTCGCTGGGTGAGTTGCAGCGCGGTATCGAGAATGTCGAATACGCCAGCTACGCGCCCGAACTGCTCAAAGGCGAGCACAGCAAGAACGTTGGCCCCGCCATGGATTCCTGGAGCGAATTTCAGGCGCTCGGTGTCACCGCCGGCATCACACCGTTCAATTTCCCCGTGATGGTTCCCTTGTGGATGTGGCCGATGGCCATTGCCTGCGGCAACACCTTTGTGCTCAAGCCCTCCGAGCGCGACCCCAGCAGCGCGCTGCTGGTGGCACAACTGGCGCTCGATGCCGGACTGCCACCGGGAGTTCTCAACGTGGTCAACGGCGACAAGGAAGCAGTGGACACTCTGCTCAATGATGCGCGTGTACAGGCCATCAGCTTTGTGGGCTCAACGCCGATTGCCCAGTACATCTACGCGACCGGCTGCGCCAACGGCAAGCGGGTGCAGGCTCTGGGCGGCGCCAAGAACCACGCCGTGGTGATGCCTGACGCCGATGTCCCGAACGCCGTCAGCGCCCTGATGGGAGCCGCTTACGGCTCTTGTGGCGAGCGTTGCATGGCTATTCCGCTGGTGGTGGCGGTGGGCGATGCCACTGCCGACGCCGTGGTGGCTGGCCTCAAGATCGAAATTGCCAAAATGAAGGTCGGCCCCGGTACCGATGCCAGCAACGACATGGGACCTCTGGTCACCCAGGCCCACTTCGAAAAGGTCAAAGGCTATGTCGACCAGGGCGTGCTTGAAGGTGCCACCTTGGTGGTCGATGGACGAAATGTCAAGGTGAACGGCCATGAGGGCGGCTACTTTCTGGGCGCCTGCCTGTTCGACAACGTCAAGCCCGGCATGAAGATTTACCAGGAAGAGATTTTTGGCCCGGTGCTCGGTGTCATGCGCGTCAAGACACTGCAGGAGGCGATGGATTTGATCGACGCCCATGAGTACGGTAACGGCACCTGCATATTCACCCGCGACGGCGAAGCAGCGCGCTACTTCAGCGACAACATCCTGGTCGGCATGGTGGGCATCAACGTGCCCTTGCCGGTGCCCGTGGCCTACCATTCCTTTGGTGGCTGGAAGCGCTCCCTGTTTGGCGACCTGCACGGCTACGGGCCGGACGCGGTGCGCTTCTACACCAAGCGCAAGACCATCACCCAGCGCTGGCCGTCGGCCGGCGTGCGTGAAGGTGCGCTGTTCAGTTTCCCGACCAACCGCTAATCTGCTGCCTCATGGGCCCACACGGATGCTTTCTTCCGTGCGGGCCTCTTCGAGCAACCAGCGCCGGAAGGCTTTGACGGCGGGCCGGCCAGCAATGGCTTCGGGTGTTACCAGGTAGTAGGCGTAGTGCTGTTCGACCGCGATGTCGAACGGCGCTACCAGCCTACCCTCGGCGAGCGCCACCCCTACCAGCGGTCTGGAGGCCAGTGCCATGCCCAGTCCATCGACCGCAGCCACAAAGACCAGACCGGAATCGCTGAAATGCGGGCCAGCGTTGCTGTCGACACCGGTGACGCCCGTCAGTCGGAGCCACTCCTGCCAGCTTGGACGAGCTCGCTCGTCAGCAATCGAATCGTCATGCAGCAGCACCTGAAACTGCACATCCGAGGGCTCACGCAGTGGTGTGGCCGATTGCAGCAGCTTCGGACTGCAGACGGCGATGTAGTCGGAACCAAACATACGGTCAACCTGAAACCCTGGGTAACTGCCGGAGCCATAGCGGATCACCACCTGTGAATCCTCTTCGCGCAAGTCAACGTTGTCAAAAACAGGCGCCGCCACCGACTGCTCGGCGTCAATGGCGATGCGGGACCGGATGATGTGCAGGTTCAGGTCCGGCTGAGCCAGCGTCAAACCGCGCAGGCGTGGCACCAGCCAACGTGCAGCAAACGAGGGCGGCGCGACGATGACCAGTCTGCCACCGGGCACCTGATCGCGTGCACTTTCGACCGCCGCAGCAAAGCACTCCAAGCCTTCTCTCACTTTGGGCAGCATGGCCAATCCTTGCGGCGTGAGTTCCAGGGCACGGGGCAAACGCCGAAAAAGCGGCAGGTCGAGGAATTCCTCCAACAACTTGATCTGGTGACTTACCGCCGTCGGTGTCACAGAAAGTTCGTTGGCGGCCTTCTTGAAACTGAGATGCCGCGCCGCCGCATCGAAGGCACGCAGGGCGTTCAAAGGCGGCAAACGGTACGACATGGATGAGATTTTCTTCAGCGTCAGATGAGAATTGATCGTTTGCTGCGACGCAGCATCCCGATTATCGTAGCGCTGTGATCTCAAAAGGAACACACATCAAAAGAAAGGTCCGACACGATGGAAGCCAGTTATCTCGATATGGAAGTTCTCGTTCAGCAGGCGCGACAGCAGCGCAGCCAGGCCGTGGGAGAAATGCTTGCTGCAGGCTGGAATAAGTGCAAGGAATTTTTCAGTACACAGGGGATGGGTCAGACCGTCGTCTGGCGCACTCTGCCACCTTGACTTTTCTTGTCCCGTTTGAACGCCTGGAACTCTTATGAAAAATTTCTTCAGTCTGGTCAACCTGACCATCGGCCTCCTGTTTCTTCTCGTCGGATCGGGGATCTTCGCCAGCATCTCTCGCACACCAGCCAACGCTGGCGCCGCCTTGGTCGCGCTGCTGATCGCGGCGGTCTGCCTCTGGCTGGCCAAGCAATCTGTTTTTAAAGGCAAAGCACAGCTGCCCTGAAGCCGCGCTCAGGGCCGCAAGACGGCCTGCAGGCGATCACGCTTGGGCGGCAAACCCGGACACTTTTCGACCGAGAAGCCCAGTTGCCGCAAGCGCTCACGAACGCTTCTGGCCACCGTATAGGTCGCCAGTGTCGCGCCAGGTCGGCAATGCTGCGCCACCAGATGCAGGGTCTGTGCAGACCACATCTGCGGGTTCAACGCAGGGCTGAAGCCATCCAGATACACCGCGTCGGCCTGACAATCGAGGTCTTGCAGCGTGGCCTGCACCTCACCCACGGCCAGCGTCAATTGGACTCTTCCGCCGGCAAAACGCCACTGGTGAATTCCCGGCGACAGGCCTTGCCAGACTTGCGCCAATTGCTCAGCCAGCACCGGTAGACGCAAAGCGATGGAGCACTCGGGCTGATCTTCAGGGCCGGCGTTGCGGGCACTGCGAACCAGGTCCGCGGCGGACACCGGGAAGGCTTCAACCGAGGCAAACTGCAAACGTTCGCAACGTTGCGGGTCGGCCTCCCAGGCAGCCCAGGTGCAGAGAAAATTCAGTCCCAGTCCAAAACCGGTTTCAAGCACCGAAAAGCGGTTTCGGCCACGCCACCCAACCGGCAACCCCGCGCCAGCCAAGAAAACAGTCATGGCCTGCGCCAACCCACCGGAGCGCGAACGGTAGCGATCCTTGAAGCGCGGACTGTGCGGGCTGCCGTCAGGCATCCAGAGAACGCGTTCACTCTGGCAAAGGGCGACTACCGATAGCGTGTCCTGGTCCTGGCCCATATCGTTTTGAAAGTCATGAAGTAGCAAACGATATACCGATTGTCATCGTCTCTGGTTATTCATTAGTTACACGAATGAAGTGATAGTTATATTAATTATTGTTCTCAAAAACCGGCACTTGCAACACACTGCGTTCTTTCACAACCCTGAATCTGGAGCGCAACATGCTGATCGGCCTACCCAAAGAAATCAAGAACAACGAATACCGCGTCGGCTTGACCCCAGCCAGTGTGCACGAACTGACATCGCATGGGCATCAGGTGCTGGTCCAAACCGGTGCCGGTGCTGCTATCGGCTTGTCCGACGAGCAATACAAGGCCGCCGGTGCCACGCTGGCAGCGGACGCTAAAGAGATTTTCGCCAAGGCCGAGATGATCGTTAAAGTGAAAGAGCCGCAGCCACAAGAGTGCGCCATGCTGCGAGCCGGTCAGATTCTCTATACCTACCTGCACCTCGCACCCGATCCCGAGCAGACCGCGGCTCTCGTCAAGTCGGGTGCTGTCTGCATTGCCTATGAAACCATCACCGGACCTGGTGGCGGTCTGCCACTGTTGGCGCCGATGAGCGAAGTCGCCGGTCGCATGGCGGTGCAAGCCGGGGCCGCCCACCTTGAAAAATCCAAAGGCGGCATGGGCATTCTTCTGGGTGGAGTACCCGGTGTGCCAGCCGCCCATGTGGCCATCATTGGCGCCGGCGTCGTTGGCACGCACGCCCTGCAAATGGCCGTCGGCATGGGCGCGCGCGTCACCGTGCTGGACAAGAGTGTGGACCGCCTGCGCCAGTTGGACCTGATTTTTGGCAACCGCATCACTACCGTTTACTCCAACGCTCACAGCGTGGAAGAAGCCGTGCTGGATGCTGACCTGGTCGTCGGCGGCGTTCTGGTGCCAGGCGCCGCAGCGCCCAAACTGGTAAGCCGCGACATGATCTCGCGCATGAAAAAAGGTGCTGTCATCGTTGACGTGGCCATTGATCAGGGTGGCTGCTTCGAAACCTCGCATGCAACGACCCACGCTGAACCGACTTACGTCGTCGATGGTGTGGTGCACTACTGCGTGGCCAATATGCCAGGCGCCGTGGCACGCACCTCGACCTTTGCACTGAACAACGCCACCATCGGCCACGCCGTGGCGCTGGCCAACAAGGGCTGGAAGCAGGCCCTGCGCGATGATGCACACCTGAAGAACGGACTCAATGTCGCCAACGGCCATGTGACCTACGAAGCGGTCGCGCGTGACCTGGGCTACGCCTATGTGAGCGCCGACAGTCTGCTGGGCTGAGCCAGCGGCGCCGGCGGCGTGACATGCCGCCTACAATTTGCCGATGAACAGCCCCACCCTCACCATCGATGTCGTCTCCGACGTCGTCTGCCCCTGGTGCTACATCGGCAAACGTAAACTTGAAGCTGCCCTGGCGAGCGCCGGCTCCAGCGACCTGCCGACGACGGTGGTCCGCTGGCATCCATTTCAGCTCAATCCGGATATGCCGGCGCAGGGTGTGCCGCGAAAGCAGTATCTGGAAGACAAGTTTGGCGGACCAGAACGCGCCGCTGAAATCTACGAGCGCGTGCGGGCCGCTGGCCAGGCCGTGGGTCTCCAACTCAATATCGACGGTATCACGCGTCAGCCCAACACACTGGCGGCACATGCGCTGATTGCCTTTGCCCAGCAGGGTGACGCGGATGGCAACGACATCAAAGAGCGTTTGCTGAAGGCCTATTTTGTTGAAAACCGCTTCATCGGTGATGCCCTGGTGTTGGCTGAAATCGCTGAAGAAGCGGGACTGAGTGCATCAGCCGCGCAAGCCTTCGTTACCGACCCGCAACAACTGGCGCAAGTGGCGCAGGCTGACGCCCACGTCCGCAGTCTGGGCATCAACGGCGTACCCTTCTTCATCTTCAATCAGGCGGTCACCTTGTCCGGCGCGCAGGACCCAACCATCCTGCTGGCTGCGATGCAGCAGGCAAGCAAAGCCAAAGTCGATTAGATTGCCCCGATGCCCTTATCCCATTTGAGCCGCAAGGCCCAGCCACCCGGCTTTTCCCAATCCGAGTTCAGAACTGCACTGGGCATGTTTGCCACGGGGGTGACCATCGTCACCGCACGCAGCGCCGCGGGAGAGCCCGTTGGATTGACTGCCAACTCTTTCAATTCGGTGTCCCTGAACCCACCCCTGGTCCTGTGGAGTCTGGCACGCTCTGCAGCATCCATGCCGGCTTTCAGCGCTGGATCGCACTACGCCATCAACATCCTGAGCGCCGACCAGCAAGCATTGGCGCAGCGCTTTGCCAGCAAGGGCGTAGACCGCTTTGCCGACCTGGCCTATGTTGACAGTGCCTGCGGCGCGCCCTTGCTGACCGGGGCAGCGGCGTGGTTCGAGTGCTTCAACCGCAGCCGTTACGACGAGGGTGATCACGTGATCTTTGTTGGCGAGGTAGAGCGCTGCTCGCACCGCAGCGGTGCTTCACCCCTGCTCTTCCATGGTGGCAGGTTCTACGCGGAGCACGCTCTGTAGAGAATCGCATGACGGCCCGCAAAGACCATCTTGACACGCTGGCCGTAAGCCTGTTGCTGGGCTGTTGCCTGTTCTGGGGGTTTCAGCAGGTGCTGGTCAAGGCGACCATCCCCGAACTGCCGCCCATCTTTCAGGCGGCGCTGCGCTTTGCCGGAGCGACCGTCCTGTTAGGGCTGTGGTGCTGGTGGCGCCGCATACCGCTGTTTGGGCGTGATGGTTCACTGTGGACCGGCATCCTGGCCGGCGCTTTGTTTGCACTTGAGTTTGCCTGCCTTTATGCTGGCCTGCAATTCTCGGCCGCCTCGCGCCTGACCGTTTTTCTTTACACCTCGCCGTTCTGGGTTGCGGTGCTGTTGCCGCTTTTTGTGCCGTCCGAGAAGATCCGTCCATTGCAGTGGCTGGGCCTGGCCCTGGCCTTTGCAGCCGTGGTGTTTGCCTTGCGTGACGGTCTGCACGCTTCCAGTCACAACGATCAATGGCGTGGCGACCTGCTGGCACTGGCGGCTGGCATGTTTTGGGGCCTGACCACCGTCGTCATCCGCGGCACGCAACTGACGCGGATTTCCCCCGAAAAGCTGCTGTTCTATCAGGTCGGCGTCAGCGCAATCGCGTTGCCCTTGCTGTCCGGGGCACTGGGTGAGCGCTGGGTCTGGAGCTTCAGCGCCTTCAGCACGGCCTCGCTGCTGGCACAGACCGTGGTCGGTGCCTTTGCCAGCTACCTGGCCTGGATGTGGATGCTCGGGCGCTACCCGGCCACCAAGATTTCGGCCTTTGTTTTTCTGACCCCTGTCTTCGCCCTGCTGTTTGGTGCACTTTGGCTGCAGGAACCGGTTACGTCGAATCTGCTGGCCGCTCTGGTCATGGTGGCCGTCGGCATCATCCTGGTCAATCGCAAGCCGGCGTCGTAAATCGGCGCTTAAAGCGTCCCCTGTGCCCGCAGAGCCGCAATCGCGCTGGCGTCAAGGCCCAGCTCAGCCAACACTTCGTCCGTGTGTTCGCCCAGCACGGGCGGCGCGCGGCGCAGCACTGGCGGGTTCTCCATCAGGCGCAGTGGACTCGCAACCGTGGCAATGGATGGCACCGTGGTCTTGGCCAAAGCCGCCGGCGTCAAAAGCTGATTCACCACCAGAGAGCGCGCTTTGACCTGGGCATCGGCGAAGCCCTGCCCGATATCGTTGATCGGGCCACAGGGCACAGCCTTGTCCTCCAGCGCAGCAATCCACTCCAGGGTTGTGCGCGTGCGGGTCACTGCCTGCATTAACGTGATCAGCGCCTCGCGATGCTTCACACGCAGGGTATTGCTGGCAAAGCGCGGGTCGGCCGACCACTGCGGATGCGCTGCCACCTGGCAAAAGCGCGCGAACTGGCCATCGTTGCCAATGGCCAGCAGCATGGATCCGTCTGAAGTCTGAAAGTCCTGATAAGGCGCCAGGCTGGGGTGGCTGTTGCCCTGGCGTTGCGGGATTTGCCCCGTGTTCAGAAAACCAGCCGCCTGATTGCCCAGAATAGCCATGCCGACATCAAGCAGCGCCATATCGATGTGCTGGCCCAGACCGGTCCGGTGCCGCACTTCAAGCGCGGCCAGAATAGCGCTGCAGGCATAGACACCGGTGAAGATGTCCGTCACGGCAACGCCAACGCGCTGCGGCCCGCCACCGGGGACATCGTCGGAACGCCCGGTGATGCTCATCATGCCGGTCATGGCCTGGATCATCAAGTCGTAGCCAGCCCGCTCGGCATAGGGGCCGTCCTGACCGAATCCGGTCACCGAGCAGTAGACCAGGCGCGGATTGAGCACCTTCAGACTGGCGTAGTCCAGACCATACTGCTGCAAGCCGCCGACCTTGAAGTTCTCCACCAGAATGTCGCTTTGCACGGCCATCTGGCGAATCAGCTTCTGCCCCTCAGCCTGCGCCATGTCGATGGTGATGGAACGCTTGTTGCGGTTGCAGGCAGTGAAGTAGCTGGCCTGATCGGTATCCCGCCCCTGAGCGTCTTTCAGAAACGGCGGGCCCCAGTGACGCGTATCGTCGCCGACGCCGGGGCGTTCCACCTTGACCACGTCCGCACCCAGGTCAGCCAGCATCTGGGTGCACCAGGGGCCAGCCAGAACCCGTGAGAGGTCCAGAACTTTGATGTGGCTTAGTGCTGACTGTTTTGCGTTCATGAATGCTCTTTCGTTTGTTGAATCGCCGCTTCTTGGTCTGCCAGACAGGGTCAGGGCGGGTCCCTCATACTGTCAAATGCACAGAAATCGGTCCCCGCCCTGACCCTGTCTGGCGTGCTTGGTGCGTTGATACGACCAGAAAAATCAAATGCGGCATACCCGTATTGAACGGACTTGGAGACCCGCCACCCACGCCACAACAGCGTGTGGGGTGTTGGTCCCCGCCGATTTCTGTGCATTTGGCAGTATGAGGCGGGGGCCAATACCCTACACGCTGCCACGACCAAGACGCGCAAGAACCTAATTGGCAAACGCCGCAATACCCGTCTGGGCCCGGCCCAGAATCAGGGCATGAATGTCGTGCGTGCCCTCATAGGTGTTCACGACTTCCAGATTCACCAGATGCCGTGCCACGCCAAACTCATCTGAAATGCCGTTGCCACCCATCATGTCACGCGCCAGACGGGCCACGTCGAGCGCCTTGCCGCAGGAGTTGCGTTTCAGGATGGAAGTGATTTCGACCGAGGCCGTGCCCTCGTCCTTCATGCGGCCCAGCCGCAGACAGCCTTGCAGGCCCAGTGCAATCTCGGTCTGCATGTCGGCCAGTTTCTTCTGGATCAGTTGGTTGGCTGCCAGGGGCCGGCCAAACTGCTTGCGATCCAGCACGTACTGGCGCGCCCGCAGCCAGCAGTCTTCGGCCGCGCCCAGAGCACCCCAGGCAATGCCGTAGCGCGCTGAGTTCAGGCAGGTGAAGGGGCCTTTCAGACCCCGCACTTCGGGGAAGGCATTTTCTTCCGCGCAAAAAACTCCGTCCATCACGATTTCACCCGTGATGCTGGCGCGCAAGCCCACCTTGCCGTGAATCGTCGGCGCGCTCAAGCCTTTGGCGCCCTTGTCCAGCACAAAGCCGCGAATTGGACCGACCTTGCCGGATTCCGAAACTTCTTTGGCCCAGACCACAAACACATCAGCGATCGGGCTGTTGGAGATCCACATCTTGGAGCCCGACAGCTTGTAGCCGCCAGCCACCTTGTGGGCACGCGTTGCCATGGATCCTGGATCGGAGCCATGGTCCGGCTCGGTCAGGCCAAAGCAGCCAATCCACTCACCCGTTGCCAGCTTGGGCAGGTATTTCTGCCGCTGCGCTTCGGTGCCAAAATCGAAAATAGGCACCATCACAAGCGAACTTTGCACGCTCATCACCGTGCGATAACTCGAGTCGACACGCTCGACTTCACGCGCGATCAGCCCGTACGAGACATAGTTGAGGCCAGGTCCGCCATAGGCCTCGGGGATGGTCGGGCCAAGCAGGCCGAGCTCGCCCATTTCGCGAAAGATTGCCGCATCAATCGTGCCGGTGCGAAAGTCTTCGATCACCCGTGGTTGCAATTTGCCCTGGGCGTAAGCCGCCGCTGCGTCGCGCACCATGCGCTCGTCGTCGTGGAGCTGGGAATCGAGCAAAAAGGGGTCTTGCCAGTTGAAGGGCGCGTGGGCCATGAAGAATCTCCGATAAGGTCCGTGGGTGGTCCACAAGTTCGATAGGGTAAGCGCTTATGGTAACGTGGCACGGGCCTGTCGAGCAAACGACTTATTGACACAGAGTTATGTGATTTGCTCATACTTAATCTACGTTTTAAGTTAAAACCTCCATTTTTTTGATCATGTTGTGTATATTCCGCACATCATGCGCAGAAAGATCCCATCCTTGCAGGCCCTCGCCTGCCTTGAAGCCGCAGCGCGCCACGAGAGCTACACGCGCGCAGCTCAGGAATTGGCGATGACGCAAAGCGCCGTGTCGCGACAAATCACAAGTCTGGAGGAGTTTCTTGGTGTCGCGCTGTTTCGCCGCACGCGTCACGGTGTCGCGCTGACTGTGCGCGGCGCGCAATACGCAGCGCAAGTCGCGCCGCGCCTGGAGGCGCTTGAGCTGACCACGCTCGACGTGATGTCCGCTCAGGGCAGCGGCGGCAGCGTCCATTTGGCCGCAGTGCCAACCTTTGCAACCCGTTGGCTGATACCGCGCTTGCCACAACTCGCCGCGCTGCATCCCGAGATCACGGTGCACATCGAGACGCGCACGCGCCCCTTCTTGTTTGCCGACACCGGGTTCGACGCGGCCTTGCACGCCGGCACCAAGGAGCAACTTGCCAATTGGCCCGGTACGCGATCCATGCGATTGTTCGACGAGGAAATGGTGCCAGTTGGCAGCCCTCAATTGCTGGGAGGGCGGCGCGCGCTTAGCCCCGAGTCGTTGGCGCAATTGCCGCTGTTGCATCAAAGCACGCGCCCCAACGCCTGGCGCCAATGGTTGGACACGCTCGGTGTCGCCGCTCCGAGAGCTTTGGCTGGTCCTCGCTACGAACTGTTTTCGATGACCGCGGCTGCAGCGGCGCAGGGCCTGGGTCTGGCGTTGCTGCCGCGCCTGTTGATCGAGGCCGAACTCTCCCGCGGCGACCTGGTGCTGGCGTGCGAACGACTGGTTCCGAGTGACCTTGCCTACTATGTCGTGATACCCGATCACGCCGACGAACGCCCGATCGTCGCAACTTTCCTCAACTGGTTGCACGCGACAGCCGCGTCTGCTCCGGAATTGACTTCGATCAGCTTTGGGGAAAGCGCTTTGTGATAGGCTGCTCCATCCAAAACCCAATTGAAATCTATCGCGAAAGGGAAAATCATGACTGATGTATTGGCTCCGCTGGCCGGAAAAATCCTGGCCCTTCTGGTCGAACCCGGCTCCAAGGTCGAGGAAGACGATGAACTCCTTGTTATCGAGGCGCTGAAGATGGAAAACCACGTGTATGCGCCCAGTGCCGGCACGGTGAAGGAAATCAAGGTGAAAGTTGGCGACAGTGTCGAGGACGCGGTCCTGCTCCTCGTAATCGAATGACCCTTTCTTACACAGAATCGAGGTAACGATGGATTTCGAACTTTCCGAACAGCAGCGACTGATCCAGGACACAGCCCGGCGGTTCGCCGCCGAGCAAATTGCACCAACGCTCGAGCAAGAGGAGGCGGGTCACGAGTTCCGCCCCGATCGCGTCGCCAAAATGGGTGAACTGGGCATGTTCTCCTGCGCGCTTCCGGAGGAACTAGGCGGCAGCGGCATGGGTTACATGGAGTCTGTTCTGATGGCGGAGCAGATTGCCAAGATTTCGGCCTCCTGGCGCCTGCCGTTCAACATGCAGAACCTGGGGCCGGCGCTGACGGTGGCCAAGTTCGGCAGCGACGCGCAGAAGAAGAAGTATGTGCCCGGCTGGGTGGCCGGCACGCAGCTCGGCTTTTTCGCCATGACTGAATCGAACACCGGCTCCGACGTGGCCAGCATGAAGACGCACGCAATCGACAAGGGCGACCACTGGGAAGTGCATGGCACCAAGATGTGGATCTCACAGGCGCATGTGGGCGATGCAGGCCTGCTCTACGCTTACACCGACCGGGCCATGGGCAACAAGGGCATGACCGCCTTCATCATTGAGCCGAAGAACTGGAAAGGGTGCACCGCGCGCGCAATCGAGACCAAGCTCGGCCTGAAATGTGCGCCCACCGGCGAGTTCGCCTTCGACGGCATGAAAGTGCCGAAGGAAAACGTGCTGGGCCAGCCCGGCGACGGGTTTCGCATCTGCATGTGGCAGTTGAATCAGACCCGCATCGGCTGTGCGGCCGGAGCGCTCGGCGTCGCCGGAGGTGCGCTGGACATCGCCATTCAATACGCTAACGAACGCACCCAGTTCGGAAAGCCGATCTCGCAGCATCAGATGGTCATGGCGCAGATCGCCGAAATGACGGTCGAACATCAGGCTGCGCAAATGCTGGTGTACAGGGCAGCGTGGCTGAAGGACAACGGCAAGCCGAACCAGTTCGAGACTTCGGTCGCCAAGTTCGCGGCGTCGGAGGCGGCGGTGCATGCCGCCAACGAGTGCATGAAGATCTACGGCTCGTTCGGGTTCTCGACCGAGTATCCGGCG
>CAITZZ010000218.1 GCA_903897005.1 uncultured beta proteobacterium
CACCTGGGGCGGATTTTTGTCACTCAAGGTGCCTGTCAGTTTGCCGATCATTTCATGCCTATCATTGCTAACCCTATTAAGGAATTATCAACTTGATTCTGCGACACCTGTTTTCACCCCCCAACAACACCCGTCTGTCGCACCTGTGCGGCCCCATGGACGAGCATTTGCGCACCATTGAACTGGCCTTGCAGGTCAAGATTGCGCACCGGCACGAACAGTTCAAGGTTGACGGCACCAAGGCCAACGCCAAGCGCGGCATGGAGATGCTGCAAGCCCTCTACGAGATGGCCGCGCGCCCGATCGAGACCGCCACCGTGCAACTGATGCTGGCCGGTGATGCCAGCATGGATGAGGCCGACGGTCCAGCCCTCAAGACCAAGCGCAGTGACCTCAAGGCCCGCACCATCAACCAGGCCAGCTACCTGGACAATATTGCCGGCAACGACATTACCTTTGGCATTGGTCCGGCCGGCACCGGCAAGACCTACCTCGCAGTCGCCATGGCGGTAGATGCCTTGCAGCGCAGCGCAGTGCAACGCATTGTGTTGACGCGCCCGGCGGTGGAAGCGGGTGAACGACTGGGCTATCTGCCAGGCGATCTGGCGCAGAAGATAGACCCTTACCTGCGCCCCCTGTACGACGCGCTCTATGACCTGATGGGTTTTGAGCAGGTCCAAAAAGCACTGGAACGCCAGACCATTGAGATTGCCCCGCTCGCCTTCATGCGCGGACGCACACTCAATACCGCGTTTGTGATACTGGACGAAGCACAAAACACCACACCCGAGCAGATGAAGATGTTCCTGACACGCATTGGCTTTGGCTCGAAAGCGGTGGTGACGGGTGATGTCAGCCAGATTGACCTACCCAAGACGCAGCTCAGCGGACTGATCGACGCCGAACGCGTGCTCAAGCGTGTCAATGGCATCGCCATCTGCCGTTTCACCAGCGTCGATGTGGTGCGGCATCCGCTGGTGGCACGCATTGTGGACGCCTACGATGCGCCGCGCAAACGCTCCGCATCGGACGTCTGAATCATGCTGCATCAACTGACACTGTCACTGCAGTTCGGCAAATTCCAGGAAGCTCCTTTGCACCGCGCAGCACTGGCGCGCCACAAGGTGACACGATGGATTCGCCAGGCGCTCGATAGCGATGCCGAGATCACGGTGCGCATGGTTGACGCCGATGAAGCGCGCAGTCTGAACCGCGATTACCGGAAAAAGGACTATGCCACCAATGTGCTGACCTTCGACTACGCACACGAGCCCATCGTCCATGCCGATCTGGTGTTGTGCGCGCCCGTCATAGCGCAGGAAGCACTAGCCCTTGGCAAGGGCCTGCAAGCCCACTACGCGCACCTGCTGGTGCACGGCGTTCTGCATGCCCAGGGCTGGGATCATGAAACCAGCGCGCAGGACGCGCTGGCCATGGAACAGCGCGAAACGCTGATCCTTGCCAGACTCGGCTTTGACAGCCCCTATCAGGAATGAAGCGGCTGTCCGACCGCTGAGGTTTACTGGGCCAGAATCCAGCCAATGAGATTCTTGATCTCGGCAGCATCCTTGCTGGCGACGGCCTTGTGTTCTTCTTCCGTGCCGTCCTGCTGCTTGACCTTGGGTGACTTGGTCAGAACATCCATCAGCTTCGCTTCAGCATCAGCCTTGCCTTTGTATTTTTCAGCAATCTTCTTGTAGGAAGCCGCCTTTTTGTCCTTGTCAATGGCATGACACTTCAGGCAGTCGCTCTTTTTTGCCAGTGCGGCGGCGGCATCGGCATTGATCGCAGCGTACGAGGTACCGGTAAACGCGGCAGCAGCAAGGCCCAGAACTGACAAAGTGATCAGTTTTTGAGGAATCGAAAATTTCATTGCGAGGGTTCCCTTCTTGGTTTCAACAGTTTCATCGATCGGTTGAGACACCGAAAGGAGTCTGCTATTGGTAATAACCCTTACAGACTCAGCGCGATTGTGCTCGGATTCTGGCCCGCAGATGGCGGCATATGCAGGGTTTCTGATCTGGGTCAAAGTGCGGGCACAGGCACGGAATTCCAAACACCTTGGCAAGCGAGCGCCCAAGCAGCAGGGCGGCAGGTCAGGTCCGGATCCAGCCGCACATAAAAAATATTCTCGCCGACCACGCGCTCTCCCTCTGAATCGGCACTCAAGGCCTCGTTTTCGCAAGAAAAATGTACAAACGCTTTGTACTTGGACCTGCAAGAAATCATGGTCCAGGGATAGTTGGAGGCTCGCCATTCTTTCGTAACTTGTTGAAATGAAAGAGCTAATTGATCTGAACAAGCGCTTGGCACAAGCGTTGCGTAGGAAGAACCAGCTAACACAAAGAAATTGAGGTAACACAAATGAACCAAACAACCAAGATCCTGGTAGTGGACGACGAAGAAGTCGTTCGGCTCAGCTATCTCAGAGCGCTCTCTGGCGAGAGTTGCAAAGTCGAGTTGGTCAAAAACGGCCGTGATGCCCTGCAGATGATGGGAACGCGCTCGTTTGACGTCGTATTGCTCGATCAGCGCATGCCTGGACTCGACGGCATGTCGGTACTGAAAACGATCAAGGAAAAATGGCCCGAGAGTGAGGTGATCATGATCACGGGCTACCCGGCAGTCGAATCTGCCAAGGAAGCGGTAACCCTGGGCGCCTACGACTATCTGGCCAAACCCATAGGCCCGGACGATGTCATCAATGCTGCCAATGGCGCCATGATGCACAAGCGCTGGGCTCTGCGGCGCGACCAGCAGGCTCAATGCGCAACGCTTCAGTAGAAGTCAAGTTTTTTTGGAAATGGCAACGTGTATTTGCAGCAATTTTGCTGATTAATCTGATTTATTGAAGGAGAGAGTCATGAGTGCACTGCGTAAAGTTCTGGTTGTTGATGACGACGCCGTTGTCGGCAAGAGTTTCCACCGTGTCCTGTCAGAAAACAAGGGCTACGTTGTGACGACGGTAGAAAATGCCCATGAAGCGTTGAAACAAATGCGCGAGCAGTCATTTGATGTGGTCTTTACCGACATCAAGATGCCTGGCATGGACGGCGTTGAATTGGCGGAGCGGGTCAAGGCCAGCCAACCCTGGACACCGGTGGTCATCATCACCGGTTATGGCACGACAGAGAACGAAAGCCGGGCCAAGGCCGCTGGCGTTACAGACTTTGTGCGCAAGCCACTCTCGCCCGAGATGATTGAACAAAGTGCCGCCCATGCGCTGCGGGAAGCGGCCCCGGAAGTCGCCCCCGAAGCAGTGCAGGCGCGAATGGAGCAGGTCCATGTTGAAGTGATCGAAAAGGAAAGCCGGATCAAGAACATTGCCCTGTTCCTGGCCGCTCCCTTCATCGGTTTGGCCTATGCCGTGATGCTTCCGGTGGTTGGCGTGGTCATGCTGGCCAAAGTTGCCCTGCAAGCCCGCAAGGCGAAAAACCAGCAAGTGTGATCCAAAGCATTGAGCTACATCACGAATCTGGCAATCAATCCTGCAAGCGCTGAGAAGTTGCCCCCATCAGGTATGACAATCGTCACCTGATGGTTTTCGCCGTGAGAAGACCAAACCCTGGGGAACCCGAATGAAAAGCTCCCGCACACCGACCAGTTTGATCCTGGCAGGCCTGCTTGCATTTTTCCTGTCATTTGCCGGTCTGGCTGCCCACGCAGCAGAAGGCGAGATGTCCAAAGAGAGCAAGGCCTGTCTGTCCTGCCATGACAAAGACGTCATGACCAAGACGCTTGAAAGCGGGGAAGTTCTGTCATTGAATGTCTCGACCAAGGCGTACACCGAGTCGATGCACAAGAAGACGGATTGCGAGGACTGCCATTCGAATCTGGACTCGAAAACGCACGGCAAGGTCAAGACCGCCATCAAGAGCAAGCGTGAGTTCACGCTCGGCATGCGCGAGTCCTGCCGTGACTGCCACAAGAAGAAGGCCACCGAATACGACGACAGCGTCCATGCGGCACTGATCAAAGCCGGCAACAAGAAGGCGCCGCTTTGTACCGACTGCCACAATCCACACACGGTACGTTCAAGCAAGATCGTCGGCCCGATCGCCGAGACCCCCTGTGCAAAGTGCCATGAGCCGATCTTCAAGGCCTATGCCAAGGATGTCCACGGTCAGGAGCGCATCGCCAAAGGCATCAGCGCCCCGCTGTGCGCGGGTTGTCACCAGGCGCACGCCGTCAAGGCAGCATCGATGGGCGAGGGCGTCAAAGACACCTGCCTGGCATGTCACAAGGAGGTTGTCAAACAGCACGATGAATGGCTGCCCAACACAGTGCGTCACTTTGAAGCGATATCCTGCCCGGTCTGCCATGCACCCGACGCGAAGCGCCGGGTCAACCTCCGACTCTATGACAGCACGGCAAAGCGCCAGGTTACAGAAAAGTTGGGCGTCCCGAAATTTGAAAAGCGCACCGACACCGCCGATAGCAAGGATATGGGCCTGGACGAACGCGCCTTGTGGAGCCTGCTCAAGGAGTTCAACCAGGATGGCGGCGATGGCAAGATGCTGTTGCGTGGCCGCCTGGAAGTTAGCTCCGGCGTCGAGGCGCATCAGCTGAGTGAGAAGTCCAAAGCCCTCAAAGACTGCGACACCTGCCACAAGCAAGGGGCTGCCGCGTTCCAGAGCGTCACGCTGACGATCGCCGGCCCGGATGGCAGACCCGTGCGCCATGGTGTGCAGAGTGAAGTGCTCAATTCGCTGACCTCGATGCAATCCGTGCGCGGCTTCTATGCCATCGGCAGCACCCGCATCAAGCTACTCGACTACCTGCTGATACTGGTTGTGCTTGGCGCGGCCAGCGTACCGCTGGTGCACATGACGATCAAACGGTTGTTCAAAGGGGTACGCCAGAAACTGGAAGCGGAGCGACTCGCCGCCGCTCAGGATCTTGGCAAGCAGGCTTCAACCGGTCATCGTCAGGGTGCTGACGACGCCTCCAAATAGCAGGAAAACGCCATGGAAAAGCTCTATATCCATCCCTTGCCCGTCAGACTCTGGCACTGGACCAACGCCCTCGGTTTCGTGCTCCTGATCGCCACCGGGTTGCAGATCAGGTACCTTGATCTGTTCCAATTGATCCCGTTCAGAACAGCGGTCGTCGCGCACAACTGGATTGGCTTCGTTCTGATTGCCAACTTCTTCGTCTGGCTGGGCTACTACCTGTCGAGCGACAAGATCAAGGTCTACCACCCTGAACTGAGTCCGAAAAAATACTTCCAGGCAAGCTTTCGCCAGATGCAGTTCTATGGCTACGGCATCTTCCGGGGCGAGCCGAATCCGCACCACCCGAACGCCTACAAGAAATTCAACGCCCTGCAAAGCATGCTGTACCAGATCATCATGATGCTGCTGGTGCCGGTCATGTTCTTCACCGGACTATTGTTGTGGGATGTCGGTCGCTTTTCATCGATCGTTGACGCGCTGGGCGGCGTTCGGGTCGTCGACACGGTACACGTCCTGCTGTTCATCGTCTTCTGCGGTTTCATGATTGTGCACGTCTACCTGGCCAGTCTGGGCCACACCGCTTCGGCCCATTTCAAGGCCATGATCACCGGCTACGAAGAAGTCGAAGACGAACCCAAGCACGACGCTGCTCCCTGATGCCGGACTGAATACCCTGGTGCAGCGCGCCAGGGCATCCTAGCCTCAGGAAGCTTCTGGCTCGTCGGGGTCGTATTCGGTATCGCGAACGCGGATGTTGTACTTCTTCATCAGCGCCTGGAAATTGGAACGCTGCATACCGGTTTCTTCGGCACTCTTGGTGACGTTGGACGCGTTTCTCTTGAGCGTCTCCTGAATAAACAGCTTTTCGACATCCTCGACCGACTTCTCCCGGGCGATTTTTTTCAACCGTTTGAGATCCTCGCCGGTTCTGGGTACTTCCAGGTCCAAGCGCGGCTCGTTGTCGATGATGTTGACCAGGTGGGCGCGGTGAATCGATTTGTCTGAAGCCAGGATCACCGCCCGGTGCATGGTGTTTTCGAGCTCCCGCACGTTACCCGGCCAGTCATAGTTAACCAGCGTGCTCATGGCCGCCTCCGAGATCTCGGACACCGGCTTCTCTAGTTCGTTGCAAAAGACCTTCAGGAAATGGAAAGCCAGTGCCGGAATATCGTCGCGGCGCTCCCTCAACGCAGGGGCGTGAACCGGGAAGACGTTGACGCGATAGTAGAGATCCTCACGAAAGGAACCCTCGGCAACCATCGCCTTGAGGTCCTTGTTGGTCGCAGTGACCAATCGGACGTTGGTCTTCTGGACGACGGTGCTGCCAACCGCCCTGAATTCGCGCTCCTGAATCACGCGCAGCAGTTTGGCTTGCGTTGAAAGTGGAATATTGCCGAACTCATCGAGAAACAGCGTTCCATTGTTGGCAACCTCGAACATGCCCCTCTTGTTTGCCACGGCACCGGTAAATGAGCCCTTGGTGTGCCCGAACAGTTCGCTCTCGAGCAGGTTTTCGCTCAGGGTATTGCAATCCACCGTGACAAAGGGCTGATCTTTGCGCAGGCTGTTGTAATGAATGGCACGGGCGATCATTTCCTTGCCGGTACCACTCTCCCCGGTGATCAGCACCGTGGTATTGGTCGGCGCGCACTTGGCAATCAGCGCGTACACCGCCTGCATCGGCGCGCTGGAGCCGACGATATTCTCAAACCGGTACTTGGAGCCAACTTCGTTTTTGAGGTGCCGATTTTCCTGCAGCAGACGCCGACGCTCCAGGGCCCGGTCGACCACGTGCTTGAGTTCATCCGGATCAAAAGGCTTGGACAAATAATCAAAGGCGCCGAGCTTCATGGCCTTGACCGCCGTCTGGATCTGGGACAGCCCGGTCACCATGATCACATCCACATCGGGATGGCGCTCCTTGACCTGCTGCAGAACCTCCAGACCGTCGATTCCCGGCATCATGATGTCGAGCACCATCAGGTCGAATTCACTCTCCTCGATTTTGCGCAAGGCAGACGCGCCGTCCTGGGTCGAATCAACGCTGTACAACTCGCCGTCGCTCAGAATGCGTCGGCAGCTCCGGATCACAATCTCCTCGTCATCAACGATCAGGATTCTTGCACTCATGGCTTACTCTCATCTGCGTGGCGTTCGGTTTCATTGGATGGCGGCATGATCGGTAGATAAATGCGGAAGGTGGTTCCGGTCCCGACAACGCTTTCGACAGTGATCCTGCCACCATGTGCCTTGACAATGCCATAGCTTACCGACAAGCCCAGGCCGGTTCCTTTACCGACTTCCTTGGAAGTAAAAAATGGATCGAAAATCCGCTGCAAATTGGCCTGCGGAATCCCGCATCCGGTGTCGATCACTGCAATTTCAACCATGGGCATGGCATCGGCACCCGTCTTGGCGTTGGCTGACGCGGCATAGGGCCGGCTGCGAACCGTGACGTTGCCCTTGCCCTCGATGGCCTGCTGTGCATTGACCAGCAGGTTCAGGATGACCTGCTTGATCAGATCGGCGTCACCCCAGATCTGGGGCAAGCCCGGATCAAGATCGGTGTTGATTTCAATCTGCTGCAGGGAGGCCGGCCGCTCGACGAAACGCACCGTGTCTTCGATCACCCGATCCAGGCTGAAGAAGCCCTTGACCGGCACTTTCTCGCGGGCAAAATCAAGCAGTCGTTTGATGATGCTGGCACAGCGTTTGGTCTCGCGAATCACCAGATCCAGGTCTTCTGCGTCTTCGCTGCCATCGGGCGCTTTCTTGCGCATCAGTGAGGTGAAAGTCAGCACGCCGGTCAGCGGATTGTTGAGCTCATGTGCAATACCAGACGCGAGCACACCGATGGAGGCCAGCTTTTCGCCCTGCGCCACTTCGGCTTTGGCAGCAAGCAGTTCCTGCGTTCTTTCTGAAACCTTGTGCTCCAGTGTTTGCACCAGGTCCTGCATCTCCTGTCGGGACTGATGGAGTGCGGCTGTCATCTGGTTAAAGGATCCAGCAACGAGACCGAATTCATCGCCGCTGCGCACCGGAATGGCCTGACCGAGCTTGCCGCCTGCCACATCCTTGGCGCCTGCTTCGAGGTCCTTCAATGGCAGGTAAATCAGACGCTGCAGCAGCAGACCGATGGTGAGAGCAAAAAGAAGGATGAAACCGATCGAAATGCTGATCACATGAACGGCATGCGAGCGCATCGACTGGTCCATCTCGTCAAGCGAATAGGCAACATCGACGATACCCAGCACCGATTGATTGACCGGGTGCTCATGACAGGAGGCGGAAGAACACGATGCTTCATTGCGGATCGCATGCATGGTGCCAAGAACCCGGTGCCCGCCAGCCGTCTCGATGATCTTCCAGCGCTTGTCGTCTGGAATATTCTTCAAAGGCTGACTCGACAGGTGGCAGTTGATGCAGGGTTCATCCTTTTGCTCCACCGAATAACCCACTTCGGACTTCCGGTTGGAGTGAATGATGGTGCCGTCCTTGCTGATGACCCGGATCCGCTCAATGCCCTTCTGCTTGCCCAGGTCTTCGATGATCTTCTCGACAATGTCGCGCTTGTTGACGAGCATCGTATAGCGTGTGCTGGCCACCACCATTTCGGAGAGCTGGGTCACGTGCCGCGCCACCACACCTTGCATGTCTTCCTGCCGGTGCTTGAGAATCAGCCACGTAAACGCCAACATCGCCGTTGACAGGACGATGATCAAATAAAAGCCGATCTTGAGCTTGAGACTGTTTTTTTGCATTTGGCAGGTTGACCCCGATGCGCCCGGCGATTATGACATCGCCTCACTGGAACGGGCTTGCTAATCGGCCCGCATTTGATGTGGCTCAGGCGCTATGCGCAAGGGAATCGTCACCGGCCCGTCGTTCACCAGATGCACCTTCATATCAGCCCCAAACTGGCCAGTTTGTACATTGGCATGAACGCGCCTGGCTTGCGCCACAAAATAGTCGTACAGCCGGCGCCCCTGCTCGGGCCTGGCCGCGGCGCTGAAGCTTGGCCGGTTGCCACCCGAGGTATCGGCGGCCAAGGTGAACTGGCTCACCACCAGCAGAGCACCGGTCTGACCCGTGCCGTCGAGATCCTGGACACTGCGGTTCATCTTGCCGGCGTCGTCGCTGAAGATGCGCAGTTTGCCTATCTTGGCCAGCATCTTGTCACTCTCAAGCTCACTGTCACCGTTCTCCGCGCAAAGCAGTACCAGCAAACCAGCACCAATCTCGCCTGCCACCTGGCCATCGATCACGACCCGTGCTTGACTGACGCGCTGCAACAAGGCAATCATGCCGCTCTGCCAGGGCATTTCATTTCAAATCGTGGGCATCGTCAAAATGCGCCTCCACATCGCTGGGCAGAAGTTGAATCGTGGCCCGCAAGCCCGGTACCGCGCTCATCAACGCCTGCTCGACGCTGGTGCGTACCGCGGCAGCCCGCCCCAGCGACCAACTGGCAGGCATGTGCATATGCATGTCGACAAAGCGACGCTGGCCCGAGCGGCGGGTCGCCACATGATCAAAGCGGATGGTGTTGTGATCGAAGTTTGCCAGCGTATTCTGGATCTCTTGCATCACGTCGGGCTCCACGGCCTCATCCATCAAGCCTTGAGAGGAGCGCCAGATCAAGTGAGCCCCTTCCCACAAAATATTCAAAGCAACGCCGATGGCAGCCAGCGCGTCGAGCCAGACCCAGCCCGTCAGTGCCACACCGACCAGACCCAGCACGACGCCAACCGAAGTCCAGACGTCGGTCACCAGGTGTCTGGCATCGGCCTCCAGCGCAATCGATCGATGAATTTTTGCAGAACTGAACATCACCCAGGCCAGCAAGCCGTTGAGTGCCGAACTCAGTACCGACAAGGCCAGGCCCGCGCCCAGGTCCTGCAAGGGTTGCGGCTCGAACAGCCGCCACGCTGCGGCCCAGATAATGCCCAGAGCGACGCCCACAATGAGCACGCCTTCAAAGCCGGACGAGAAGTACTCCGCCTTGTGATGTCCATAAGGGTGCGCTTCGTCGGCCGGGCGCTGGGCGATGGTGACCATCATCAGCGCAAAGATGGCGCTGGCCAGGTTCACAAAAGACTCCATCGCGTCTGACAGCAAACCCACCGAATCCGTGACGTACCAGGCCAGCGTCTTGAGCGTGATGGTGATCATGGCCACCGCAATGGAAGCCCAAAGCAGGCGTTGCGGCGTCAGGAATCGAACCGGTAGCAGCGAAACCATGCCAACTCAGCCCAGCGTGACCTTGGCAAACTTGCGCTTGCCCACCTGCAGGACGTAGCTGCCGCGCCCCAGTTTCAAGCCCTTGTCGCTGACCATAACCGAATCCAGACGCACACCGCCACCATCGATCAGGCGGTTTCCCTCACCCACAGAGCTTGTCAATCCAGCCAGCTTGAGCAGCGCACCCAAGCCCAGCGGGCCATCCGCCTCGCCCAGCGGCAGCGACACTTCAGCGATTTCGTCCGGCAAGCCACCCTTGCTGCGGTTGATGAAATCCTGCTGGGCTGCGTCAGCCGCTGCAACAGAATGAAAGCGGGCCGTGATCTCGCGGGCCAGGGCCACTTTGGCGTCCTTCGGGTTGCGACCCGCCTCGACCTGCGCCTTCAGAGCCGTTATTTCGGCCTCGCTGCGGAAACTCAGCAGGGTGTACCAGCGCCACATCAGCGGATCGGAAATACTGAGCACCTTGGCGAACATGGTGTTGGCGTCTTCCGAGATGCCGATGTAGTTGTTCTTGCTCTTGGACATCTTCTCCACGCCGTCGAGCCCCTCCAGAAGCGGCATGGTCAGAATGCATTGCGGCTCCTGACCATACTCAGTCTGCAAGTGACGACCCACTAACAAATTAAATTTCTGATCGGTGCCACCGAGCTCAAGATCACTCTTGAGCGCCACGCTGTCATAGCCCTGCATCAAGGGATAGAGAAATTCGTGCACGCTGATTGGCGTTCCGGACTTGAAACGGTCGGAGAAATCGTTGCGCTCCATCATGCGCGCCACCGTGTAGCGGGCGGCCAGCTGAATTATGCCGCGCGAGCCCAGCGCATCACCCCACTCGCTGTTGTAGCGAATCTCGGTCTTTGATGGATCGAGCACCATGGATGCCTGGCGGTAATAGGTCTGAGCGTTGACCTCGATTTGCTCGCGTGTCAAGGGTGGGCGCGTGCTGTTGCGGCCTGAAGGATCGCCGATCAGCGTGGTGAAGTCGCCGATCAGGAAGATGACGGTGTGACCCAAATCCTGCAACTGACGCATCTTGTTCAGCACCACGGTGTGCCCGATGTGGATATCGGGTGCGGTCGGATCCAGTCCCAGTTTGATGCGCAGCGGCGTGCCGCTCGCCTCGGAGCGCACCAGCTTTTTGACCCAGTCGTCCTGCGGGATCAGCTCTTCGCAACCGCGCAGGGTCACCGCCAAGGCCTCACGAACACGGTCTGTTACAGAAAACGGGGATGTTGACGCTTGATTCATAGGGGTTTTTCTTGATGCGTTACGGTGCAGCGCAGTTATACTCCTCGCTCACTCTTGCACTTGATTTTAATTCGCCCAGCCTGCATGCTTCTCTTGCCTGTTCGGAATCTGACCTAACCCGCCTGCCCTGGAATACTTCTCTTGATCAAAAGCCTACTTTGCGCCGCGAACGCTGTGCTGGATTCCACCAGTCGAACCGTGAAGCAATACCCGAAACGAGTTGCCGCAAGCTTTGCGGCGCTTCTGATGGCGGGTACAGGTGGCGCCTTTGCGGTGGCGAGTTTGGCACCGGACGCATCCGAACTGCCGGTGCAGCAGGTTCTTGAATCGGTCAACGCTCTGGCACTCCATGTTCCGGCCGATCTGGAACTGCAGTCCTTCAAACTTTTTCGCTCAGAGATCAGCCGCTCCAGCGACACCGCTGACACCCTGCTCAGCCGCCTGGGCGTTGACGACACCCTGGCTGCAGCGTTCTTGCGCTCGGACACCACATCGCGTCAGGCCCTGCTCGGCCGCAGCGGCCGCAACGTCACTGCCGAAACCAGCGAAAACAATCAGCTGCTCAAACTTGTTGCGCGTTGGAGTCCCGAGGACAATGGCAATTTCAACCGTTTGGTCGTTGAGCGAACTGCCAGTGGTTTTCAGTCGCGCCTTGAAGTTGCTGCGCTGACCGCATCCACCCGGCTAGCCAGCGGCACCATCCAGAGTTCCCTGTTTGCAGCGACGGACGAGGCCAAAATTCCGGACAGCATTGCAACCCAACTCGCTGAGATTTTTGCCGGTGACATTGATTTTCACCGCGCGCTGCGCAAGGGAGATCGTTTTTCGGTGGTTTACGAAGCACTTGAAGGTGATGCCGAGCCCCTGCGACCCGGACGCGTCCTGAGCGCCGAGTTCGTCAACAACAACAAGACCTTCCAGGCCATGTGGTTCCAGGAACCAGCAAGCCGCAGCAAAGGCGGCTATTACACATTCGACGGTCAGAGCTTGCGCCGCGCCTTCTTGGCGTCACCGATGGAGTTTTCACGCGTCACCAGTGGTTTCAAAATGCGCTTCCACCCCATTTTGCAGACCAGGCGGGCGCATCAGGGCGTTGACTACGGCGCCCCCAGTGGCACAGCGGTGCGCAGCGTGGGCGATGGCACGGTCGAGTTTGCTGGCGTCCAGAATGGTTACGGCAACATGGTCATTCTGAAGCACCGCAATCAGCACAGCACCGTTTACGCCCACCTGAGCCGCATCAATGTGCGGCGCGGGGCCACGGTGAGTCAAGGTCAGACCATCGGGGCCGTCGGCGCCACGGGCTGGGCCACCGGACCCCATTTGCATTTCGAGTTCCGGGTCAACGGCGTCCATCGTGATCCGCTCACCATTGCCCGACAAAGCGAGTCCGTTCCGGTAGCTGCGCCAGCCAAGGGGGCGTTTGCGCGACTGGCAGCAGAAAACCGGATTGCCCTGGCTGCAGCTGCTGTGGTGCAACAGGGCAGCGCTCAGTAAGACTCCTGGCAAGGGCACACCGCGTGTCTGAAATTTACCTGGGTCTGATGTCGGGCACCTCGCTCGACGGGGTTGACGGCGTTCTGGCCGACTTTTCCGGGCCAACACTGAGCGTCCTGGCCCACAGCAGTGCACCTTTTTCACCCCCTCTGAGGGAAGAATTGCTGGCGCTGAACAGTTCTGGCAGTGACGAGTTGCACAGAGCTGCGCTGGCCGCCAATGCGCTGGTGCGTGTTTACGCACAGGTGGTGGCTGATCTGCTGCGACAAACCGGGCTTGACAGCGCGGCCGTGCTGGCCATCGGTGCCCATGGGCAAACGGTGCGGCATCGACCCCAGTTATTTGATGGCACCGGCTATACGCTACAGCTGAACAACCCGGCCTTGCTGGCCGAGTTGACTGGCATCGATGTGATCGCAGATTTTCGCAGCCGTGACGTGGCAGCTGGTGGGCAGGGGGCCCCGCTGGTGCCAGCCTTTCACCAATCGGTGTTCGGGCGAGCGGGCGAAACAGTGCTGACACTCAATGTGGGGGGTATCGCCAACCTGACCGTCCTGGGTCCGGCGCTGGCAGAAGACGTGATTGGTTTTGACTGCGGTCCCGGCAACGCCCTGCTGGACGCCTGGTGCCACCGCCATCTTGGTCAGGCGTTTGATACCGACGGCGCCTGGGCCGCTTCAGGAAAAGTTGACACCGATTTGCTGGCTATATTTCTCGATGAACCCTATTTTTCGCTGCCCGTCCCGAAAAGCACGGGGCGCGACCTGTTCAATCCTGACTGGCTCACCCGACAACTTGAAAAGGCGGGTCTACTGGCGCCGGTTGATGTCCAGGCAACACTGACGGAACTGACTGCCAGCATCTGCGCAGCAAGCGTAAAGCACTACGGCGCCAAGGGCACAGAACTCATCGTTTGTGGCGGTGGCGCCTACAACGGCCACCTGATGCGACGCCTGCAGTGGCATTTGCCGGCGATTCATGTCAAGTCATCGCAAGCGCTTGGGCTGCCGCCCCTGCAAGTAGAAGCAAGCGCGTTCGCGTGGCTGGCACGCAAAACCATTTTGCGCGAAACAGCCAGCCTGAAAACTGTAACGGGCGCCCAAGGCGCCCGTATGCTCGGGGCGATCTACCCCTCTAGGCTCAAGAAAAGCTAGATCCGCAACCACAGGTGGTTGTGGCATTGGGATTCTTGATGACGAACTGCGCGCCCTGCAAGTCTTCCTTGTAATCAATCTCGGCGCCAACCAGGTACTGATAGCTCATGGCGTCAATCAGCAGCGATACGCCATTCTTGGTCATGGTCGTATCGTCTTCATTGGTAACTTCGTCAAAGGTAAAACCATACTGGAACCCGGAGCACCCGCCACCCTGCACGAATACGCGCAATTTCAGGTCCGGGTTGCCCTCTTCGGCAATCAGGTCTGCCACCTTGGCGGCTGCGCTGTCCGTAAAAAGAATCGGACTCGGCATTTCAACTTCATTGTGTTCTGCAACAGCACTCATGGCTACTCCGGAAAGTTTGATACCCTAATACTACAGCAATTTGCTCAACCATTGAGTTGTCTGTTGTTTGCCGCCAATTTGAGTGTGGGTTTTTCTTCTTCAATGCCCGGACGTAGCTGGCCATCGATGATTGCACCCTGGTGCATCTCCAGAGCGGTGTAATAAACATCGCCTTCGATTCGCGCTTTGGGTTGCAGTTCAAGCATGACCCGCGCATGAACCGGTCCCCTGACCGTTCCATTGACGATGATGTGGTCGGCCATCAGTTCACCGGTCACGGTGGCCGTCTCCGAAATCACCAGAATGCTGGCCGCGTCGACCCTGGCACTGACATTGCCGCGCACCTTGCCGTCGATTCGCAAACCGTCCGCGAATTTAAGGTCGCCGTCAATTTCGCTATCCTCTGCAATCAGGCTTCGAAGAGGAGGTTGTTTCTTTTTGTTGAACATCTGGAGAACTCGCTAAAACATCGAAAACACGGTCAACTATAACTTGATCGACTGCACCGCCCTGGACACAGAACCGTCCATCACTTTAGCAGTAACGGACTTGACCACCACCGAAGCGGGCAATTCAAGAACGCCTTCAAGGCGCCCGTACTGTTTCAGTCTGAAAGCCAGCGCACCGCCTGGCAGTGCCCCGGTCCAGGGTTTGCCATTCTGCACCCCGGCAAGGGTCAATTCAAGCCGGCCATTGAATTCTGGCGGGTTTTTGCGCGCTTGAATAACCAGCACCTGCCACTTCATTTCACGTCCACCGCGAAGCTCTGCCTGCAGTCCACGAATCACAATACCCTCACCTCCCGCGGTCGGTATCAATTTCTCAAAGAACCCCAGGTCATCACGCAGGCTCTGGTTGTCGATCTCAAGTTGCTTGACCACGGCCGACAACTTCTCTCTAGCCACCTTCTCGGACGTCATCAATGTCTCAGAAGTGTTGGCAATCAATTGCGCCTTGTCACGCTCGGCTTTCAAGGTCGACAGCTGGGCGCGCACGCCAACCAGTTCGGACCGCGCCTGGCGCAGTTCTTCCTTGGTATCGCTATCAAGGCCTGCGATATCCTTGCCAAATTCAAAAGCCCACAGACTGATGGCAGCGCAAAAACCCAGTACCAGCGCCAACAAAGCCCAGCGAAACGGCCATGGCAAAGCCGTGCGCACCGACATGCGCGGTGCGCTGACAGTCAGGCGGCGAAGGATCAAACGGAGTCGCATCGGCTCGCCAGTCTATCAGCCAGAACGAAAGCAGCCGCCGGAATCTGCATTCCGGCGGCTGTGGCTTGGCAGCAATCTGCTGACAAATTCGCGTTCGAATTAGCGCTTGCTGAATTGCTTGCGACGACGCGCACCGTGGAAACCGACCTTCTTGCGCTCGACTTCGCGCGCGTCACGCGTCACAAAGCCGGCTTTGCTCAGCTCGGATTTGAGCGTCGCATCGTAGTCGATCAGGGCACGGGTGATGCCATGGCGCACAGCGCCAGCCTGACCGGACTCGCCGCCGCCAGCAACATTGACCATGATGTCAAAAGTCTGTGCGTGGTTGGTCAGCATCAGGGGCTGCTTGCAAATCATGATGGACGTTTGACGACCGAAAAACTTTTCGATGTCTTTGCCGTTCACCACGATCTGGCCGGAGCCCTTCTTCAGAAATACGCGGGCCACGCTGGACTTGCGACGGCCGGTTCCATTGTTCCATTCACCAATCATCTCAAGGCTCCTTAGATTTCCAACACTTTGGGTTGCTGGGCAGTGTGGGGATGCTCAGCACCGCCGTACACCTTGAGCTTCTTGATCATCGCGTAGCCAAGCGGCCCTTTGGGCAGCATGCCCTTGACGGCTTTTTCCAAAGCGCGCCCCGGGTGTTTGGCTTGCATGTCACGGAAGTTGATCTGGGAAATGCCGCCCGGAAAGCCGGAGTGGCTGTAATAGATCTTGTCAGTTGGCTTGGCGCCAGTGACGCGCAGCTGGGCTGCGTTGATGATGACAATAAAGTCACCGGTATCGACGTGAGGCGTGTAAATGGCCTTGTGTTTGCCGCGCAAACGGAGAGCAACTTCGCTGGCTACTCGTCCGAGGACCTTATCGGTCGCGTCAATCACAAACCACTCGTGCACCACGTCAGCTGCTTTCGCGCTGAAGGTCTTGGTCATGAGTTTTCTCTA
>CAITZZ010000219.1 GCA_903897005.1 uncultured beta proteobacterium
CAACGCGCTGGGCTGGCTCGATTGGTCAAAGGCCGACGACGGTCTGCGCGACTATGTCGCTGACTTGCTGGCACTGAGGCGCTCCGAGCCGTCCTTGCACAGCGACCAGTGGTCGACGTCCATCCCAGGCGAACCGGGTGCCGTGCATCGGATCTGGCGCACCGCGGCCGGGCAGGAAATGCAGACGTACGACTGGCACGATGCAAGCAGCGCTGCCTTTTCCTGTGAAAGTGACCCCGTCCTTTTGCTGTTCAACCCGGAGTCGAATCCGACTGCTTTCACGTTGGGCGGACAATGGCAGTTGCTGCTCGACAGCAGCGCAGAACTGTCGCCAGGCTTGTCGGCTTCAAGCTGCTGGCTGGTGCCGGCGCATGCGGCCCTGGTGCTGCGACGCAGTACCATGTGATTTCATTATCTGAAGCCAAGCATGATTGACCTTGAACAGCGCAGCGCCGGCGTGTTGCTGCACATTACCTCCCTGCCCGGGCCGCACGGCATCGGCGACTTCGGGCCTGACGCCTTCCGCTTTGTGGACTGGCTGGCTGCGGCCGGTCAAGGCATCTGGCAGCTGCTGCCGACAACACCCATCGGTCCGGGCGACTCGCCCTATCAAAGTGTCTCGGCGTTTGCCGGCAGCCCCCTGATGGTGGCGCTGGAGCCGCTGGTAGCAGCCGGCTGGCTGGCTCAGCCTGAGCTGCCGACGGAGGGTTTTGACAGTCGCCGGGTCGACTTTGCGCGTGTGGTTCCCTGGCGGCTGGCTCAGCTGCGCTCGGCGGCAGCCGGCTTTGCGCGCAAGGCAGACCGGGCTGAGCACGCAGCGATGAGCGCCTGGTGTGCCGAGCATGCGCACTGGCTGGAGGATTACGCACTTTTCATGGCGCTGGAAACGGCGCATGCGGGGCAACCCTGGTGGCAGTGGGAGTTGGCCTTGCGTCAGCGCAAGCCTGCGGCCCTGCGCAAGGTGCGTCGCAGGGATGCGGCAGAAATTGATTTCTGGAAGTTTGTGCAATGGTGTTTCGACAGTCAGCTCCATGTGCTGAAGGCCTATGCAAATGAGCGCCATGTCGCCATCATGGGCGACCTGCCTATCTTCATCGCCCACCACAGCGCCGATTGTTGGGCGCGCCCCGATCTCTATCAGCTCGATGCCCACTATCAGCCCACCGTGGTGGCCGGCGTACCGCCGGATGACCTGGGTCCGCTCGGTCAGCGCTGGGGCAACCCTTTGTACGATTGGCAGCGCATGGCCAACGAAGATTTCGCCTGGTGGACGGCGCGCGTGCGCCGGGCCTTGCAGCAGACCGATGTCTTTCGCATTGACCATTTCCGCGGCTTCGCTGGTTACTGGGAAATTCCGGCGACTTGCCCGACGGCGATCCAGGGACGCTGGGTGCCGGCACCGGGCAAGGCCTTGTTTGAAGCGATAGCGCTCGCTCTGGGAACTGTGCCCATCATCGCCGAAGATCTGGGACTCATCACCCCCGACGTCATCGAACTGCGCGACCACTTTGGTTTTCCCGGCATGAAGATCCTGCAGTTCGCCTTTGGCGGCGACGCGACGCATGAGTTCCTGCCGCACAACTATGGTACGGCTTGCGTCGTCTACCCCGGCACCCATGACAACGACACGGCGCGCGGTTGGTGGGACCATGCACCGCAAAAAGAGCGGCAGTATGCCGGTGCTTACCTGGCTGCCGGCGCGCATGACATCCATTGGGGCATGATCCGGGCCGCTTGCAACTCGGTCGCCGCGATGGCGATTTTTCCGCTGCAGGACGTGCTCGGTCTGGGCAGTGAGCACAGGATGAACCTGCCGGGAACCCTGGGCGGCAGCAACTGGGTCTGGCGTTTTGACTGGAGCATGGTGGGCAGCGAACCGGGTCGGGTGCTCGGCCTGATCAGCGCGGCCAGTGGGCGCGCTCCGTTTGCACTGTTGGGCTTGTCCAGCAAGGCATGAATCCGCTTTCGACGCGACCGCGTTTGCTGGCGCTGGCCTGGCCCATGCTGGCCGAGATGGTGCTGGGTTTTGCGGTTGGCATGCTGGGTCTGTGGTTGGCTTCACGCGAGTCCGATACTAGCGCGGCCGCCTTCGCGCTGGCCAATCAGTTGCAAGCCGTTTTCTTCCTGTTGTTTCGCGTCATTGGCATGGGTGTGAGTGTTGTCATCACCCAAAATCTGGGTGCGGGCAATCGCGCAGCTGCACAAGCCACGGCCAAGGCAGCGCTGGGCGCCAGCAGCTGGCTTGGACTGGCCACCGCGCTACTCGTGTTTGCCGGCGCCGGCGCTTTGCTGAACTTGCTCAATGCGCCATCGGCGGTTTTGCAGTTGGGGCAACCCTATCTGCAGGTACTGGCTTTGGCGCTGCTGCTCGACGCCTTCAATGCCAGCATGGCGGCGGTGATGCGCGCCCACCTGCGCACACGCGACACGATGTTCAATATCCTGGCCATGCACGGCGTTCATCTGCTGCTGTGTCTGCCGCTGATGAGCGGCTTTGGTGCCTTGCCGGCGCTGGGTCTGGTTGGCTTTGCGCTGGCCATGGCATGGAGTCGGTTGTTCGGCTTGCTGGTTCATCTGGCTCTGTGGCGCTGGCGATTGCAGATCATTCCCTCTGGCGCAGACTGGTGGCGTCTGCGGCGCTCCCTGCTGCGCCCGGTGCTGCAGATCGGACTGCCGGGGGCGGCCGAGAACGTGGCCTACCGGCTTGCCATGCTGGTGTCGGTGACGGTGGTGGCGGGCCTGGGCTCAACGGCGTTGGCAACCCAGACTTACGCCTTCCAA
>CAITZZ010000220.1 GCA_903897005.1 uncultured beta proteobacterium
AAGAGTCGTTCAAGACCAGGACGTTGATAGGTCAGGTGTGGAAGCGCAGTAATGCGTTAAGCTAACTGATACTAATTGCTCGTGCGGCTTGACCCTATAACTTTGATTCACCCAAGTTCAGCAATGAACTCGTTGTGCTTCAAGGAAGTTATGCCAAGTTGACGCATTCAAAATAACTGCGCAAGCAGTGTCGTAAAACCGACAAGCTGATTAGCTCTATAAATTGGTCGCCTTGACCTGTTCAAGGTGGCAAAAAGTTATGCCTGATGACCATAGCGAAGTGGTACCACTCCTTCCCATCCCGAACAGGACAGTGAAACGCTTCTGCGCCGATGATAGTGCGGATTCCCGTGTGAAAGTAGGACATCGTCAGGCTATTAAACCGAAAACGCCCCATCAATCGATGGGGCGTTTTTTTTGGTCTATTATTTCCCGACTCGCAATTCCCTTCGAAGTACCTTGCCAACATTCGACTTTGGCAGTTCATCTCGAAACTCAATGTACTTCGGACGCTTGTAGCCGGTCAGCTTCTGCTGGCAGTACTTGGCCACATCGTCTTCCGACAAATGCTGGCTGTCTTTGACAACAAAGGCCTTGATCGCCTCCCCCTGTTTCGCATCCGGAACGCCAATCACAGCGCACTCCAGTACACCTTCGCACAGTGAAATCACATTTTCCAGCTCACTTGGGAAGACATTGAAGCCGCTGACCAGAATCATGTCTTTCTTGCGGTCGACAATCGTGGTGTAGCCGCGCGCGTCCATGATGCCAATGTCACCGGTGCGCATGAAGCCGTCGGCGGTAAACGCGTTCCTGTTCTCTTCGGGCTGCTTGTAGTAGCCCGTCATCACATTGGGCCCCCGGATGCAGATTTCACCTGAATCACCCTGTGCCAGCGAGTTGCCGTCATCATCCTTGATCGCAATGTCGATGCTTGGCAGAGGCAGACCAATGGTTCCTGAAAACTCTTTCGTCATGACCGGGTTGTTGGTTCCGATGGCGCAGGTCTCGCTCATGCCCCAACCCTCCACCATCGGGCAACCCGTTACTTCCATCCAGTGCTTGGCCGTGCCAGCCAGTGCCGCCATGCCGCCGGCCTGGGACACACACAGGTTGGAAAAATCCACCGACTTGAACTGTGGATGTTGCAGCAGCGCATTGAACAGCGTGTTGACCGCCGGTAACAGATGAAACGGCCGCTTCTTCAGCGTCGCCACAAAGCCGGCAAAGTCTCTCGGGTTCGGAATCAGCGTCAGCAGCGAGCCCGCCCGAATCGACAACAAAGACAGCGTCAGCGCAAAGATGTGATACAGCGGCAGGGCGGCAATGCTGTTGCTTTTTCGGATGTCACCAATGCGTTCCAGTGCCGGCGAAAACCAGGCTTCAGCCTGCAAGACGGCGGCCACGATATTGCGATGCGTCAGCACGGCGCCCTTGCTCAGTCCCGTTGTGCCACCGGTATACTGAAGGAAGGCAATGGAATCAAGCGTAGTGGGCGCTGACTTAAAAGGCCTTGCTGCACCTTGTGCAATAGCCTGTTTGAAAGAAGTGGCAGACTGTCCCGGCGCCAGCGTCAGCTTGTAGGCGGGCACCATCTTGGCCAGGTGCCTGACGGCAAAAGTAATCCACCTGCCGTACCAGAACCCGAGTAAGTCGCCCATTGACGCGACCACCACATGTTTGATCGGCGTGTTGCCAATTACTTCTTCGAGCGTTGCAGCAAAATTCTCCAACACAACGATGACCGTGGCGCCAGAGTCCTTGAGTTGGTGCTCCAGTTCGCGCGCGGTGTAGAGCGGGTTGACGTTGACGCAGGTGTAACCGGCGCGCAGCACGGCCGACATCGTGACCGGAAACTGCGGAATATTGGGCAGCATGATGGCGACCCTCGCATCCGGCTCCAGCCCTTTGCTCTGCAACCAGGACCCCAGCGCGGCAGACAGATGGTCGAGTTCGCCATAACTCATCCAGCTTTCCATGCAAACAGCAAACGGGCTCGCCGCATTTTTCTGAAAAGACTCCTCCAGAAGATGTGTCAGAGACCGATACTCGTCCGGCTTCACCTCATGTGGCACGCCCGGGGGGTAACTCTTGAGCCAGATTCTTTCCATAGCAATTCCTTTGTACCTATTTTCGGGCCAGAGTAGCTGATGCTGCTACCGGGCTTGCCCCAGTAGCGGTGCGATTTTCGTCTCGCAGGCGACAGCGCTGTCGTCAAACAGGCTATCAATCAAGGCCGCTTCGCGCTCTCTGACCGTCGTCAGAAAGTGGCGCGCTCCATCACCCTGGCGCGCCATTTCGGCAAAGGTGTCAAAGCCAGACTCCAGAAACTGTTGCAAGGACCCCATGCCCGCCAGATTGGCGGGCTTGCGCATCATCTTGAGCATCATGCGCAGGCCGCGTGTCCGCGTCAGCCGGTCGAGTTCCTGACCGACGCTAAGTACCGTGCTCAATTGAGTATTGCGCTCATCACGGCGTCCCACTGAGCGCCACGCTTTCACGTACCGTGCAACTTCAGCAAGCTCAGGCTGGTGCAGCCAGTGCTGCGCCATCGCCAGATCAAGATCTTCTGTCAGTCGATGCAACTGCGCCAGAGATACCGCGGTTTGAACCACCTGCTCCGGAAAGAGCCGCTCCAGCGCGCCGGCAATGCGCGCAAACTGCGTATCGCGCTCCGAGTAGTCTCTCTCACTATAGAGTTCCTGCAGAAAAAACAGAGCTGCAGACCGGTAGTTCTCGGACTGCAGCAAATCAAGGTAGGTGCCGGAAAAACGCCGTGCCTGAAACTGCTTGACGGCGCTGACGGCGCTGGCCAGACCAGGCGTTTCGGCAACGGTTTGTCTGAGTTGCGTGACATGCAGCACAGCGTTGCGAATGATGGTTGAAGCTTCCATGACAACAGTGAGTCTAGCCTCTCCCATTTGACTGACAATAAGCCGCTCTACCCATGAATGACGCCAAAGCCAAAAAATGAACCCCGATGCCCAGAAACTCTGGTCTGCGCCACGCTGGGCGTTGGCCGTCCTGCTGGCCGTGCTGGGCATGCTCGGTCCCTTCTCCATCGACACCTATTTGCCCGCGTTTGCCGGTATCGCCAGTTCGCTTGGGGCGACACCGGTGCAGATGCAGCAGACCCTGTCGGCTTATCTGTTTGGTTTTGCTTTCATGAGCCTGTTTCATGGCGCTATTTCCGACAGTCTGGGGCGTCGCCCGGTGGTGCTGTGGGGCTTGGCCGCTTTCACGCTGGCGTCCGCCGGCTGCGCCTTATCGCAAAACATCGCGCAGCTGGTCTTTTTTCGCGCCATGCAGGGCCTGTCCACGGGCGCTGGCATTGTGGTGGCACGCGCAGTCGTGCGCGACATGTTTGCTCCAGCGCAGGCGCAAAAAGTGATGAGCCAGATCACCATCTACTTTGGCGTTGCGCCGGCGGTGGCGCCCATCATCGGTGGCTGGTTGTTCGTGCACCTTGACTGGCACAGCATTTTCTGGTTTCTGACCGCCATTGGCATCGCGCTCTGGATCGCCAACTACAAATTGCTGCCTGAAACCCTGCACATCACGCACCGGCAACCGTTCAACGCGAGCAACCTGATGCAGGGTTATTGGCAACTGGGCCTGGATCCGCGCTTTTTGCTGCTGGCGCTGGCCAGTGGCGTACCCTTTAACGGCATGTTCCTTTACGTGCTGTCGGCGCCGGTCTTTTTGGGAGAACACCTGGGCCTGGCGCCCACCCAGTTCTTCTGGTTTTTTGTGCTTTCTATCAGTGGCATCATGGCCGGCGCCTGGGTCAGTGGTCGCCTGGCGGGCAAGATCGCTCCGAAGCGGCAAATCAAGTACGGCTTTGCCATCATGCTGCTCATTGCACTCATCAATCTGGCTGCCAATATCCTGTTCAAGGCCGAGGCCTCGTGGGCGCTGATACCGATTTCCATCTTCTCCTTCGGCTGGGCCATGATGGTGCCGGTGGTCACGCTGCTGGTACTTGACCTGCACCCGATGCGCCGCGGCATGGCATCTTCCCTACAGTCCTTTATTGGCGCGACTGCCAACGGACTGGTCGCCGGGCTGATCGCGCCGCTGATCATGCATTCCACCGTAGCCATGGCAGCGGCATCGCTCGCCATGATGTGTGTCGGCTTGGTCGCCTGGATCTACGTGCGCCGGCGCTGGCCTGAGATTGGTCAGATGGTCATGCATCCGCTACATTAAGTTGTCAAGACTCTGATGCAATCCGAAGCCAATAACAAGTCCGTCGGCACAATCCCAAGCGTTGCCATCCTGCTGTGCACCCTGCGTGGGCGCGATTACCTGCGTGAACAACTCGACTCCATCGTGAATCAGACTCACGCCTCGTGGTCCGTCTGGGTTTCCGACGATGGCTCGGATCACAGCACACACACCATTCTGGACGAATACCAGACAAAGCTGGGCAAGGCCCGGTTCACCATTTTGCGTGGACCCGCCAAGGGCTTTGCCGCCAACTTTCTCTCGCTGGCCTGCAATGCCAGTATTGCTGCCGACTATTTCGCCTACGCCGATCAGGACGACATCTGGGAGCCGGACAAACTGGCTCGGGCATTGCAGTCGCTTGTGGGCATGCCTGCCGACGTTGCCGCGCTTTACTGCGCCCGCACTCGCAAAGTCGATGCAGACAATCAGGAGCTAGGTTTTTCAGAACTTTGGACGAAGCCACCGAGCTTTGCCAACGCACTGGTGCAAAGTATTGCCAGCGGCAACACCATGGTGTTCAACAATGCGGCGCGCGACTTGCTGCTCGCAGCAGGCCCCAAGATGGGGGTTGCGGCGCACGATTGGTGGACCTACCAACTGGTGTCCGGCAGCGGCGGGCGCGTCTACTACGACAACCGGCCGACCGTGCGCTACCGCCAGCATCGTGCCAACCTGATTGGCACCAATGGCACCTGGAGCGCCCGCCTGCAACGCGGGCGCATGTTGCTGCGCGGACGCTTTGGAAAATGGAGCCAGATGAATGTTGCTGCTTTGCAAACGATGCGGCCCCACCTAACCGTGGAAAATCAGAAGCGACTAGATGATTTTTCAAAAGCCCGCCATGGAGGCGTCTTCATCAGGCTGGCAGCCTTACGACGATCAGGTGTCTATCGCCAGACCTGGCTCGGAAATTTCGGGCTTGTAGCGGCGGTCATCCTGAAGAAACTGTAAGGCACTCCGGGGTCTCTCACGCTGGGCTCAACAACGTCCGGTAGAGGGAGTCGTAATAGAAAGCCTCCTCTTCGACCCGCAGTGGCAGCGGCAAGCAGGCTTGCCAGCTTTTGATTTGTTCTGGGTCCACAGCGACCGAGCCAATGGCCTTGGCCCAGGCCTTGACATCGTCACAAGCGAGTGCCAGTCCGGTGCCATTTCTTGACACCTGCTCACCTGGCGCGCCCAGGTTGGACACCAGCGCTGGCACTCCCAAGGCTGCCGCTTCATGCAGCGCCAGAGAAAAAGTTTCAGGAACGCGTGAGGGCAGGCACAGCAGATCGGCTTGCGCGATCGCCTCAAATACCTTGCCCGGTTTCAGATGACCCAGAAACTCAACCCTGGTATCGGCCTTGCCAAGCGCCAACACTTCCGAGTGGTAGGCGGCTGCGCCGTGAAAGCCGCCTACTATCTTCAATTCAATGTTGGACGCCTTTACCAGTGCCAAGGCGCGCAACAATAGATCGAGGCCTTTTTGTGGAATGATTCCCCCTACATAAACCAGTCTGACACCAAGTCGATTTTCTGGTTGCCTCCCCTCAAATCCATGCTGATTAGCCAAGGCCAACAAGTCAATACCGTGCGGGATGACCCTGAAATCGAGCGCCGCAAACGCCGCCCGAAAACGATTGGCCACAAATTCCGAGGGTGTCACACGCACGCTGGCCGAAGCCAGCAATTCAGCTGCGTGCTGGTAGCGACTTGCCAGGGCATCGACGGTCCATGGCGCGGTCAGGCATTGCTGGCCACATTTCTTCCCCAACTGCGGCCCTTGGCAAAGCTGGTTGTCCAGATTCACCAGATTGATGCGTGGGCAGGCCAGAAAGAAATCGGTCAATGTCAGGATCAACGGCAAGCCACAGTGCTGTGCTGCCAGCACAGCTGTACTCATGCGCATGGTATGCATGACATGGGCAAGATCAAAACGCTCGTGCTTCATCCAGCCCGCAATCGGCTCAATCAGGGATGCTTCGATGTCAAGACTGAAATCACCTGATGCTGGCAACAACGCCCGTGGCAGCAGCGTTAGCGGGACACCCTGGTAAACCGACTCCTGTGCTCCCGCCAAATGTGCGCTGCAAGATAGGTCTGCTGCATCGGGTGTCACTGCGCAAGCGAGGATTCGCACGTAATGCCCAGCCCGTTGCGCCGAACGCGCCAGATTCAATGCAACCCGTTCCGTGCCGCCAGAAAATTCCGGATAAAACTGATGCAGAATGATCAGGATACGCATCAAACACCTGCCCGGAGTTCGTTGTTGATGATGTCCACCAGCGCTTGATCAGGTCCTGCAGAGCGCAGTCTGTGCATGTACATGAAACCCAGTGCCGAGCCGGCCGTCGCCGCGAAAGTCTTGCGCACAGCTTCTTGCAAACCATCCTGTAACAACGCATCCTGGGCGCCATAAACCTCCGCGGCAAATGCGTTGAAGTGCGCTAACCGGGCCAGAAAGCTGTCGGTAAAGCGCCGTGCTTCACTCTGCGCCAAACCATCGATGGCGTTGGGTTGCACGCGGTTGCTCAGCGTGTTGACATACTGATCCAGTCGTTTGTCTCCGAGAGCGCAATGACCCTGTGTCTGCAACTCGGCACACTGCTGTCGACAAAGCACAATCCAGTCGGCAAGCACCTGACTCAGTACCAGCCCCGGCTGTTTGGTGTCGAGTGCGGGCAGCAAAGCCGAGACATGTCTGGCACAGGAAACAATGCCAAGCACCAGGCCTTGCACAGATTCCAGCGCCGGGATCAAGAAGTCATCAAACATGCCGACCAGAAAAATAACGTCAACATAGGAACGCTTCAAGTAGTAAAAAGCGGCCCGATTGTGCGAATGCACAACCTTGACCGAAGCCAGCATGGCAACCCGGTGCCCATCCTTGATCAGACGGATGCCCAGATCCAGATCCTCTGCATAGTCGCCCTGATAGCCGTACTTCCCGAAAATTTCCCGAGAGATCAGACAGGCCACATCGCTGAGCTGCCCGCGCGAGCGCAGCGCCATATGGTCGGAGCCCTGATAGTCCCCAATCCGATCCTGCTCATGACAGCCCAGAAAGCGGTAGTGAGTGTCGATCATCGAGTCGTACATCATGTCGCTGTCGCTTCGGCTGTATTCAGAGCATGAGGCTGCCACCAAGCCACTTTCGGCATGATCCAGCAGGTAACGCAGCATGCCGTAGGCCCAGTACTCACCAATGGGGTAAGCGTCCTGCACCATGAAAATCAAATATTCGCTGCTGGCATGGGCGGCGCCCAGGTTGCGTGCGTGGCTGTGACTGAACTCGGCCTGTGAAATCTCAACAACACGGCAGCCTGCTGCCTTGGCCCAGGCCACTGTCTGATCTTGCGATCCCGAATCAACAATCACAATTTCCAGCCGCCGCAATCCCTTTTGGGACCGCAGCTTGCGCAGCAACCAGCGAAATTCCAGGCCGGCGTTGAACGTCGGGATCACCACGGAAATACTGGCGTCAATCGGCGTTCTTGAGTCAGTCAAATCGGGGTGCAGCCGAAGTTCCCGTCCTGGCGGTGGAGATGCTTTGAATAATTGCTCATTGCCTTGGGGCACAGGGCTTGTCAGCACCGCGCCATAGGTTCTCCTGTTGCGCAGGTAATGTGGCAGCCGACGCACGAAGCCGCTCACATCGTGACGACGAATTTCGCCCCGCACCGCGCGCCAGGTGTTGCGCAGCAGCTGCAGTGGCGCGGGACTGCTTAGCCAGCCCAGCAGACGCCGTGTAACTCGCAAAGGGCGCGTCAGACGCCATGACCTGGAGTGGTAAATCTGAAGCAGTTGGGCGTTCAATGCCTCAAGCTGTTTCAAGTGTTCCAGGCGCAGGCGAGCCAGCTTCTCGAGCTCAAGTTGCTGTGCAAATTCGTTGGCATTGGCAGCTGACAAACGCCTTTTCAGTTCTAGAGTTGCATCTTGAGCATCAACCACAGCTTGCATCAACTCGGCAATGTTGCTTTTGGATTGCTCAATTTGTTGCAGGTGTTCCAGCCGCAATCTGTCCAGCCCATCAATTTTTTCTTGTTGCGTGAGCGCCGATTGATTCAATTCGGCAATACTGTTGTGTGCCTGTTCAAGCTGCTGTAAATGATCCAGGCGCAAGCGACCCAAGGTGTCAATCTCTGACTGCTGCAACAGGACAGATTGATTCAGGTCGGCAATGGCACTTTGTGCCTGCTCAAGCTGATGCAAGTGTTCTAGCCGCAACTCGCCTAATTTGTCAATTTCAAGGTGGTGCGCCTGTACCGATTGGTTTAATTCGGCAATCGCGCCTCTCGCCTGCGCCAACTGCAGTGCATTGCTGCTTGCCTGTTGCTCGGCCTGCTCCAGATCCTGAGTGCGTTGACCTTGCCAATTAATCAATTTCGCGACGTCCTGTGCTTCCCAGCGGGCAAGCTGACGTGCGCTCAAGCGCTCGAGCATCGATTCACGTAGGGCGCCGCTGGCTACCGCATGGCCGGAGCCTGTGGAGGCATCCAATTTGTACAAGGCCGAAACACCTGGCACCCGTTTGAACTCCCCCTTGGCTGTCAATTGCAGCCAGAAATCCCAGTCTTCGAATAGTGCGAGACCTTCATCAAAGCGACTGACAATCGGACGGCGTACTGCCTCCATTCGAAACATCATGGAATGGATCGGAAGATAGTTCTGAAACTGCAACAAGGACCGATCAAACTCGCGCTGATAGACGTGGATCCGGGTGTCCAGATCGTCGTTGCCTGGAACGAGTGTGGCGCGTACATCGCTGTACGCTGCGATCAAGGGTAAATCCGCTTCAAGTGCGACTACCAGCTTGTGCAAATGATCAGGCATGAGCTGATCGTCATCGTCCAGAAAAACCGCATAGGTTCCCCTCGCCGCGTCAAGCAGGGCATTGGCTGCAGCACTTCGCCCCAATGGCCGCCCAGGCTCCAGCGTCTGCGTCACACGCTCAGCGATACCTCCTGGCAGGCTTGTCAACGGGTGACCGCTTGCGTTAACCAGGATAATTTCCCAACCAGAGAATGACTGCGCCACAACCGAGGCAATCGCAGCCTGAAGCGAAGGGCGGTTCATGGTCCTGATCAGAACGCTGACGATGGCGGTGCTTTCTCCCTGATTTCGTAGTGGAGAAATTGGATCTGACGTCTGCCCGATTGACTCCTTCAGGTCGGCAGGCGTTTGCCGCTTGACGCTCGCGGTACTTGCGCCCAGGAGCGGTTTGGCAGAGCGCAGCCCCAGAGACATGCTGCTGAACAAGTCTGTCCACCCGGAGGGGTCCAGTTCCCTTGCGGACAGCAGCCAAAACGCCTCAGCTGCCAGCACTTCCTTGGGCAAGGTATAGGTTCTGAATCGATTCAGGGCCTGAATGTGGTCTGTATAGCTCTGGTGGCGTAACTGCGATGCGAAGCAACGCATCGCCGCCAGTTTGGTTTCCCCTACGGTGGTGATATCAAGTAGCGCATTGGGTCGCAGCGGCACCCCCACCTCGTAAAAAGCCAGTCGCACGTCTGCTGCGCAGCGGCGCACCGCCTCCACGGCCAGCATCTGGGTTTGTCGATGGTCCGGGTGGACTTCCCAAGGCGACGGTGCATAAACCAGATCGGCGCCAAGCTGTGCAATCCTGTCGGCCAGACGCTGTGCCAACTCATCGCTGTAGCGCAAACCCCCGTCCGGAAAACCCCAGAATTCCGGCGTGCCGTAGCCCAGAATTTGCGCTGCTGCCATGCTCTCGCGCTGGCGCACGTCGGGCTCGGCATAAAGCGCGCCGTCGGTCAATATCAGCACGCAGACCGGGTGTCCGTTCTTGACGTGCTGGACAATCGCACCACCACAACCAAACACCTCATCGTCCGGATGCGGTGCCAACACCAGCACCGAGCGGGCTGGCAGGCACAGGCTGGCACTGTAGGGGATGAGATCGGTTTCCAAGGGCGTCAATGATAACGACTGAGCAGGGTCATACTCAGCGCTGTGAGCGAACACAAAGCAAAGCCGCTCAGGGCCAATCCCGCAAGCCGACTGTGAAGCCGTGTGGGTGTTTTCGCCAAGCCACTCAGTACATGGCCGAGCAATACCACGGGCATGACAAAATAACGGCCTTGCACTCCCTCAATCAAGCTTGCAGGGTGGGCCGTCCAGGTCACCAACTGCGACAGAAAGATCAGGCCAATGGATGCCATTGCAGTCAGCAGCAGCAGGCACCGAGCACTCCAGTCGGCAGCACTCGCCGGCAGCGAAACCGAGACCAGCGCGCAGACCCCTAGTCCAAGCCACAGCAGTGGGTAAAAAATGCTCGGTAAGGCAGTATCGAGCCAACCCAGAATGCCAATGAAAGATTGTTGGTAGAAGTTCGCCACTTCCGGATTCGACACGGTGGCCCAGACCATGTTGAAAAATGCCTGTGGATGCAT
>CAITZZ010000221.1 GCA_903897005.1 uncultured beta proteobacterium
CGGCGAAGCCGCGCTGAGCATTGGATCAGAGGTCGCAAGGATGTGCTGAAACGGCACTGACTTGTGTCGGTACGGCATGACCCGGACTGCCCGGCTCATCACAATGAGAGTCTTCAAGTCCACATCAAAAGGCCATTTCATGACCCAAAACACCCGTATCTTTTGTCTGAGTTTGCTGGCCAGCCAGGTGCTGCTGGCGGGCGCGCCAGCGCTGGCGCAGTCCGACAATTACCCGAGCAAGCCGATCACCATCGTTGTCGGCTATCCGCCCGGCGGCAGTACCGATCTGACCGGGCGCACCATTGGTGTGGAACTGTCGAAGCGCTTGGGGGTGCCGGTGCTGATCGAGAACATCGGCGGCGCCGGCGGCGCGATCGGGGCGCAGAAGGTTGCCAATGCCGCGCCCGACGGTTACACGCTGCTGGCCGGCGCCAATAACGAGATTGCCATCAGCCGTCTGGTATCGGCTGCCGTCAAATACCAACTCAAGGATTTCACGCCGATCGGCCTGATCGCCTCGCAGCCCATGGTGCTGGTGGCCTCCAACAAGAGCGGCGTCAAGAGCGTTGATCAGTTCCTCAGCCTGGTCAAGAGCAACCCGGGCAAGTACAGCTACGGCAGTTCGGGCGTCGGCACCGCGCTGCACCTGGCCGGCGAAATGGTCAAGGATCAGGGCGGCCTGTTCATGACCCACATTCCTTACCGCGGTGTGGCACCGCTGGCCAATGATCTGCTCGGTAACAACATCGAGTTCGGTGTCTTTGTGCTCTCCAGCGGCCTGCCGCATATCAAGAGCGGGCGCGTCGTCGCCCTGGGCACGACCGAGGTGAAGCGCTCCGCCGTGACGCCCGAGATCCCGGCGCTGGCCGAGAACCCCAAGCTCAAGGGCCTCGACATCAATGTCTGGTTTGCCCTGATGGGGCCAGCCCATCTGCCAGAACCGGTGCTGGCCAAGCTGAAAAAGGCACTCGCGGAGTCTCTGCAGTCGCCTGATCTGCGCAAAAAGCTGGAGGAATCGGGCTCGGCCATCGCCCCCTTGAACGTGGACATGGCGAAGTTTCTGACCGAAGAGACCGCCAAGTACCAGCGTATTGTCGACTTCGCCAAGATCAAGGAATGAGCGCCGGCGCATCGCTGGTCTTTGCCTTGCCGAAGCCGGACATCACGGCCTGGCGCGCGGGCAACACCGGCACCGAAGGCGTCTGGCAGTTCGACTCGGGTCAGAGCGGACGCCACGTGATGATCAGCGCGCTGGTTCATGGCAACGAGTTGTGCGGCGCCTGGGCGATCCAGGGTCTGCTGGAGGCGGGCATTCGCCCGCAGCGTGGCGCGCTGACGCTCGCGCTGTGCAATCTGGCCGCGTTCGACCGCTTTGACGCTTTGGATCACGATAGCGCGCGTTTTGTCGACGAAGACCTGAACCGACAGTGGCTGATTGAGCGCATGCACAGCGCTGGCACGCAGGAGCGCGTTCGCGCCGCTGCACTGCGACCCTTTGTCGAGCAGGCCGACTGGCTGCTTGATCTGCATTCCATGCACGAACGCGCCGCGCCCCTGCTGCTGACCGGGATGCAGCCGCGCAA
>CAITZZ010000222.1 GCA_903897005.1 uncultured beta proteobacterium
ATCGGATCGAGCACCGCGCCGGACAGAATGTGGGCCCCCGGTTCCGCGCCTTTTTCCAGCACGACCACCGAGATGTCCTGCCCCTTTTCAGCGGCCAGTTGCTTCAAACGAATGGCAGTGGAGAGTCCACCGGGGCCGCCACCGACAACGACAACGTCATACTCCATCGCTTCACGTGGGCCGAACTGATTCAGAATTTCCTGATTGGTCATGGTTTAACTCATCTGATAATGGCAGCATGGTCCTGGCAACAGGTCCACGGCCGTTGATTGTCGAACGCGAGACTGATTTTATGCGTTCAATCGACATAATCGAACGATCGTTTCTTCTACTCTTGGAGGCTTTTCAAATGGCTTACAGCATGGATCTCTCGGGCCGGGTGGCCTTTATTACCGGTGCCTCCAGTGGCCTGGGTGCCCAGTTCGCCCGTACGCTGTCGAGTGCCGGCGCGGCTGTTGTGCTGGCGAGTCGGCGCATCGACAGGCTCAAGGACTTGCGCGCCCAGATCGAGGCCGAGGGCGGTGACGCCCATGTGACAGAGCTCGATGTGACAAGCCTGGATTCCATCAAGTCGGCAGTGGCCCATGCGGAAACCGAAGTCGGCTCGATTGACATCCTGATCAACAACTCGGGTGTGAGCACGACGCAACGGATCCAGGATGTGGGCGAAGAGGACTATGACTTCATGTTCAACACCAACGTCAAGGGGGCGTTTTTTGTTGCGCAGGAGGTTGGCAAGCGCATGCTGGCGCGTGCCAAGGGGGCAGCGCCCGGCACCTACACCGGGGGCCGCATCGTCAATATCGCCTCCATGGCGGGGCTGCGGGTGCTGCCGCAGATTGGCGTCTATTGCATGAGCAAGGCGGCAGTCATCCAGATGACCAAGGCGATGGCGCTGGAGTGGGGCAAGTTTGGCATCAACGTCAACGCCATTTGCCCCGGGTATATTGATACCGAGATCAACCACCGGCACTGGCAAACAGAGCAAGGCAAGAAATTGATGCAGATGCTGCCACGCAAGCGGGTTGGCCAGGTCAAGGATCTGGACGCGCTCCTGGTGATGCTGTGTTCCAACGAAAGCCACTTCATCAACGGTGCCGTGATCGCCGCCGACGATGGCTTTGCCGCCTGAAGTGGAGCAGAACCTCCGGCACAAGGACTTACCCAGATGAAGATTGAAATTCCGGATCGCAAGAAACTGGTATTCGAGATGCAGATTCCTATTCGCTGGGGCGATATGGATGCCATGAATCATGTCAACAACACGACCTATTTCCGTTATCAGGAGACCTGTCGCATCGACTGGATGCAGTCTATCGGTTGCAAGCCCGACACTCAGGGCGAGGGCCCTGTGATCGTCAACGCCTTCTGCAATTTCTACAAGCAGCTGGAGTACCCGGGCCAGGTGCTGATGAAGATGTATGTGAGCGACCCGGAGCGCACCACCTTCGAGACCTGGGGCACGATGGAGCGGTCGGATCAACCCGGCGTGATCTATGCCGCTGGTGGTGCCACCACGATCTGGGTTGATTTTCCGAACCAAAAGGCCAAGACCCTACCCGACTGGATGCGCTTGATCGTCAGCTGATCGGTCGGCGAAGTTAATGCTGCAACCGAAACCGGTTGCCACGGAAGCTGAAGGTGGAACTCTTGGCACCGATTTCTTCGAGCGTCACTTCCGGCGCCGCCAAACTGCCTTGTGGCAGGACCTGGTTGTTGACGAGCAGCAGGCGCTGACCCGGATTGTCTGAATAGACGGCACCGGTGATGGTCAGGGCCGGAATCTGACGGCGAATATCTTCAGCGAGTTCAGCCAGCAGCGGGGCAGCGGCAGGCAAGGGCGGCGCGCTGGCTGTGGCCTTCGGGGTGGCCGAAGCGGGGGCAGTCGTTGCCGGTATTGCTGCGACGGCTGGCGCAGGCGCTGGCGGGGGTGTAGCGGCAAGTGCTGGCGCCTGCGGTTGAACCGGGCTCTGCAGCGTCGCTACGACTTCGGGCGGACGAACGACGGGTGCTGGTGCTGGCTTTGCCGCAGTCAGATCCGGCGCTGCTCGCCCTAGCCATAGCGCAACTGCGATCGCACCGAGCAGGAGCGCGGCGCCGCCCGCGATCAGGATCAGTTTGCGACCCGGGGTAGGTGTTGTGGCACCGGAAGGCGCCAACTGGCGTGCATACAGACCGGGCACCACGCCGCGCTCGCGTTCGGCGTCGGCCCGCTTCAGTGCATCGAGGATGTAGGACATGGCTTATCGTGGCGCGGTTTGCAGTCGCACCGGGTTGATGCCGGTGGCGCTGTCGAGTTGCATGAAGGTCATCGGGCCGGGTTGCCCATCGGCCTTGAGACCCTGGGAGCGCTGGAAGCTTAGCACCCGTTCGCGCAGGGCAGCATCGAGAATTCGGGGCCCCGTCGCAGGAAGAGGCGCAGCCACAGCTTCCAGTCGATCGAGCTGAGTGCCAAGATGCTCAATGGCGCCGCCGCTGCTGCCATCACGCAGTTCGGGGCGATAGTCTGCGGGTGCTTGCCAGTAGGTTGCGAAATCGCCACGCCACCAGCGACCCAGGGAAACCAGTCGGACACTGTGCAATCCGTCAGCCAGGCGCAGCGTGGCGGTTTGTTCCTCCAGACCCACCAGCAGTGCGTAGACGGGTGGTGCCTGGTCTGCGTGCAAGGTCAGAATGCCAGGACGGTTGAGCTGACGCAGCTGCGGCAGAGTGAGGCCATTGGCGCGGTAGCACTGAAGCCCTTGTGCGCTGGCCGAGCGGCAAGGATCGCCATCGCCTGGAGCGAGCTTCCAGTGGGCGCCCAAGGCATGCCAGGCGAGCTTGATGTCAGGCGACAGCTGGGTCAGCAAGGGCTCAAGA
>CAITZZ010000223.1 GCA_903897005.1 uncultured beta proteobacterium
CTACCGATCTGCGCCCACCCTGCCAGATCGAAGGCGAGCATGACTTCCTGACTGAAGTTCATGAGCAGGGCCACTCTTTCATCCGGACACTCGCTGACAAGCTGCACAGCGGCGCGATCTTCCTGATCGATTACGGTTTTCCCGAGCATGAGTACTACCATGCGCAGCGCCACATGGGTACCGTGATGTGCCACCGCAACCATCAATCCGACGCCGATCCCCTGTCGTACGTCGGACTCAAGGACATCACGGCCCATGTCGATTTCACCGGCGTTGCGCTGGCCGCCCAGGAGGCTGGGTTGGGCGTGCTGGGTTACTGCACGCAGGCCCGGTTCCTGATCAATTGCGGTCTGGTTGGTCTGCTTGAAAACGCTTCGCTGGGCGAGCGGGTGCATGCTCAGCGATTGATCATGGAACACGAAATGGGCGAGCTGTTCAAAGTGATCGGCCTGTTCAAGGGCGAACCCTGGGACGCCATCGGGTTCTCCCATGGCGACCGGACGCACACACTATGAGCATGAAGCGGATCGCCGGCAACATCCTCACGCCCGGCGGATTTGTCCGTGGGGCGCTTGAATTCGACAATCAGGGGCGGGTGCTGGCGGTGTCCGGCGAACCGGTTGACGAAGCACAGGTTCGCGATTCCAGGGAGCCGCTGGTGCTGCCGGGTTTTATCGACCTGCATGTCCATGGGGGTGGGGGGCGCGACATCATGGAGGGCGACGATGCCTTGCTGCGCGTCAGCGAGTTGCATGCCCGCCACGGCACAACGGCTTTGCTGGCAACCACCATGACGGCGCCAGCGCCGGAACTGGAACAGGCCTTTGCTGCGATGAAAGCGCACGGGCTGCAGCGCCGCCCTGCTGGCGCGCGTGTGCTGGGGGTGCATCTGGAGGGGCCTTACATCAGCCGGGAGAAGCTCGGCGCCCAGCCCGACTTTGCGCGGGCGCTTGACCTTGCAGAATTGCAGCGTCTGAACGACCTGTTTCCGATTCGCCTGATTACGCTGGCCCCTGAAGTGCCGGGGCACATGGAAATCATAGGGTCGCTCTGCGCGGCGGGTTTTCGGGTTCAGCTTGGCCACACCCTGGGGACTTATGAAGACGGTGTGCAAGCCTTGGCACAAGGTGCTGGCGGCTTCACCCATTTGTTCAATGCGATGACCGGCCTGCAGCATCGTGCGCCCGGCATGGTGGGCGCGGCACTGGCGCACGCCAAGCACGCCGAAATCATTCCAGACCTGATCCATGTGCATCCGGGGGCCATTCGCGTCGCCCTGCGTGCCATTCCAGGGCTTTTCTGCGTCACCGATTCCACGGCAGCGGCCGGCATGCCCGACGGCGACTACCGTCTGGGCAGTCATACCGTGACCAAGTGTCTGGGGGGGGTGCGGCTGGCCGATGGCACCCTGGCGGGCTCAACGCTGACCATGGACCAGGCCTTGCGCAATCTGGTGAGTGAACTCGACCTGAGCCTGCGTGAGGCCTCCAGCCGCGTTTCGACCCATGCCGCCGACTACCTTGGCTTGACGGAGCGCGGGCGTCTGACTGCGGGTTGCTGGGGCGACGCCGTGCTGCTTGATCGTGACCTCCAGTTGCTCGACGTCTGCGTTGAAGGAAGATCGCTTGATCACCCGGATGCTGCGTGAAGCGCTTGAAGCGCCAGAAGCTGTGGCGCGTCAGCTGAAGCTCAACGATGGCCTGTACCGGGAATTTGGTGCCTGGCTGCGGGAACAGCCGCCGCAGTCGATCCTGACGCTGGCGCGTGGCAGCTCGGACCATGCAGCGCACTTCATGGCATATCTCGTCATGGCGCGA
>CAITZZ010000224.1 GCA_903897005.1 uncultured beta proteobacterium
GAACCAGCTGGCGCTGTGGGTGAGCAGCCTGCGTTTAAGTCAGTTGCAGTTCCTGTTGCTGGTCAACGCCATGTTTCTGGTACTGGGCTGCTTTCTGGATGTCTCGGTAATGCTGCTGGTGTTTGTGCCCATGCTGATCCCCACTGCCAAACTGCTCGGCGTCGATCTGGTTCACTTCGGTGTCGTGGTGGTGGTCAACATGATGATCGGCCTGGTCACACCGCCGTTTGGCATGCTGCTGTTCGTCACCAACGCGCTGACCGGCATCCCGCTCAAGGACATGGTGCGCGAGGGCTGGCCATTCACCCTGCTGCTGATGCTGGCGCTGCTGCTGCTAACGCTGTTCCCGCAGATCGTGCTCTGGCTGCCGCAGAGCATGGGCTATGTGACGCACTGATCCGACGCTACCATCCGTAAAGCAGCCCCGTCGCAGCCAAGCCGACCAGATCAATCCGTGTCTGATTGACCGCTGACTCAGCCAGATGCCACAGGAAGTTGCCTTGGGTGGCGAAATCGGTTTCGGCGTTGAGTGATTTCACGGCATTGGCCAGCGTTGTTGCGTCCGGCGCCGTAGCGTTGACATTGGTGAGTAGGTACCTGCATTCGTCGTCATACCCACCGCTTCAACTCCTGCAATCCCACAATCCCAATGGCCCGATACGGATTGAGTTCCAGTAGGTGAATGTCGCTCGACACCAGAATATCGGCTTTCGCGGTCAGCGCCAGTTCAAGAAACTTGTTGTCCTTTGCGTCGCGACAATCCTGCACTCTCTCTGTAACTTCAACCACCTTCACCGCTGATTGGTAGAGCGTTGCCCATGCCAGGCGCTGGCCAAGCGGGCGCCACGCATCAAACTTGGGCCGCGACAAGACCGCTAGCAATTCGACAAGCGCCTCCTGGGAGGCAAAAACGTCGTGATAGAGAATGGCCTGCCGGAAGATCTGCGCCGGTTCGCGCTCGGGGTGAAGGCAGATCGGAATCAGCGCACTGGTATCAAAGACGATGCGCTTACGGGCGGAGTTCATGCACGAGCTCATTGATTTGCTCCAGCGTAAGCTCGGGAGCATCGACGTTCGCGGCTGGCATGGCGTCCATGAACTGCGTCAAGCGCCTGGCGTTGTACTCACGCAATGCGTCGATCGCCAAGCCGTAAGGCAGGATCATCATGGTCGGGGTGCCGTACTGGGTCACGGCAACCGGTTCGCCGCCCTTGACGATGTTGGCGATGCTGCCGAACTTGTTTTGTACTTCGGCCGAGGACAAGGTTTTCATGGTTACATCTCATCATGTTAGCTAACATAGATATGTTAGTCATCTTGTCTACAAAGTCAAGACTCGATATTGACACTTGATTTTCTAAGGGTGGCTTCACCATCGGTCAGGTCGGTAGACGGGATAAAAACTCAGACGGTGTACAAATGGTAATGCCTTGGTACGGGTGCATAACCAACAAGTCTTTGTCACCCGTGACGATGGTCTTCGCACCGGCATCAATGGCCAAGGCCAGAAACTTGTTGTCCTTCGGGTCACGGCAATCAGTGACAGTTGTATGGCTCTGGATCAGCGACATTCGCTGGGCGATCCTGATTGAAAAATAGGTCCTACCCTCGTCGCGCAAGTAGCCATCAAATTTTGATCGGGCAAAGCTCTTTTGAAATTCTTCCCACGTCGCTTCTGTTTGCGCCAACTGAAAATGCGTCATTGCCAACGTTAGCGCATGAGCGCTTGTTGACCTTGGGAAAAGTGCCGCGCTGATGATGACGTTGGTATCGACAACGATGTATTGATCAGATTCTGTTGTCATGAACAATTTGCATTACGTCGTCTTCAGTGAGTCCGTCCTCGGCGGCTTTATTGCCAAATGTGGAAAGAAGGTCACGCATAGCATCCCCTGCCTCTTTTCCACGAAGGGGATAGTTTTCGTTGATGAACTTCGCCACCAGGTATGGCATGGATCGATAGTCCTGGTACGACGACATCACTGACACCGGGCGACCCCGGCGCGTGATAACGACAGGCTCTCGCTGTGAAGAGTCGATCAGGTTGCCAAATTGGTTCTGGGCTTCCAGGGATGTCATAGTAATCATGTGTATGGCTTATAGCGGTTACAACTAATACGTCTATTATGGCTGTTTGGCAGAAAACTCAAGAGTGAATTTGACTTTTTGCTACTTTCCCTAAGCTTTTTGCAAGTTTATTCTTGCAATTTCTCTGTGGTGAGGATGTGCTCTGGGCTACACCGTATACACCAGCCCCGTCGCAGCCAAGCCCACCAGATCAATCCGTGTCTGATTGGCCGTTGACTCAGCCAGATGCCACAGGAAGTTGCCTTGCGCTGGGGAATAGGCTAGATCCAGACTCTCGCTGTCCAGTGCAGCCACAGCATTGCCCAGTGTTGTTGGATCCGGATCCACGCCGTTAACGTTGTAGAGCAAGTACTTCGCAATGTCGGTACTGGTGGGCTGGGCCTGCCCGGTCAGTTGAACCCATACTTCCTTCAGCCGCATGACCGCACCGGATAGCGTTTGCAGGCTGAAGCCCTGGTCGAACAGGTCAATGGCCGCGCCAAGCAGCGCCTGCTTTTCCTTATCAAAGACCAGCCTGCCGGGTAGCACGGCACCGAGCAGCATGACGGTCTGGCCTGCCGCCTGGGTGCTAGCCACATCCAGTGCAATGCCAGCGTCGGAGAACTTGATGCGCTCCATGGCTTGCAAGGTATCGGTGCCGGCAACTTTGCTGTTGTCGGTCAAAGTGAAACCGGTGCTGGTCTTCGTCAGAGCAGCACTGGCGCGCGCCATGCTGTAGACCGCAGTGTCAGTGCCCGCGCCGCCGTCGATACTGTCGTTGCCGCCGCCACCGTCCAGACTGTTGTTGGCCTCGTTGCCCGTGAGTGTGTCATTGCCACTGCCGCCGATGGCGTTCTCAATCACACATCCGTAGGCAATGGCCAGGTCGTCCGTGCCATCAAAGGTGGGTGTTGGTGGAGCGGTCGTCCAGGTGACGGGTGCAGAAATGTCGTCCAGATAACTGATCTTCGAGAAATATCCAGGACGCAGATCAATCGTGCAGCCGAGAGTGAAATTGGACACCGATATCGTGTCTTTTCCACCGGCATCCCAAAGGGTCTTGATGAACGGCACCGCCGGGTCGAAGGTGTAGGTGTTGTCGCCTGTGTTGTAGCCGGTGTTGGCGCCATACAGGTATTGCATGGCCTGTATGTCGTAGAGCATCGGCGTTGAGGGTTCGATGTTGTACGAGGACCATGACCAGGTGTTGCCGCTATGGGTGACGGACACATAGAGGCTGTGCGCCGCCGGCGTGTAGGACATCAACGAATACTGGGTGGAGTCGGTTGCGGCAGGAAGCACTACGCTTCCTTCAAAAGGGTGCTTCAGCCCGAGTGCGTGTCCCAGCTCGTGTATCAGGGAACCAAAATTGTCGGAACCGACCGCCCAGTTTGGATTGGTTGCGCCGCTAGCGATCGTGCTGATCCACACATCTCCGGCACTTGGCCAATAGGAGTTGGGGAAGGTCGACCAGCCCCACGCCGCACTGCCAGTGCTGGTCGTATCGGTGGCTGAGGTCCACGCAAACCGAATATCGCCTACGTTGGAGCTGCTCTCTGCCACTTCACTCCATGTGATATTGGCAACATTGGCCCATGCCTGCAGGGCTGCGCGCGCCGCCACCTGCTGGGTCGTGCTCAGGCCGTAGTGGGAACTTGCATTTTGCTCATTGAGCGAAGAGTAATCACCGACCCCGTCGTGACCGGAAAATACCGCGGTGCTCGAACTGGTCCAGGGGAAGCTGTAACTGAGGCTGGCCCCGGTTCCAGTGGCACCGCCCCATTTGTCACCGCCGAGGAGCGAGTTGATGCTCAGCGAGTTGCTCTGGCCAACGCTGCTGGTACTAACGGAAGTCTGCGGGGACGACATGTTCTGTTCTCACTCTTGTAGCCAGGGTCTGAGCCAGCCCAGCCCGGCCGAAGTACCGCCTGGCTCCATTCCTCTGGCTGGCCGGTACTCACAGCCAACCCAGCCGCTGTAAGCGAGCTCGTCGAGCAGGGCGAAAAGGTAGGCGTAGTTCAGCTCGCCTTGGTCGGGCTCATGGCGCGCGGGCACACCGGCAATCTGGATGTGACCGACCCGGCCGATGGGCAGATAGTGGCGCAATTTCATGGCCACGTCGCCCTCGACAATCTGGCAGTGATAGAGGTCCATCTGCACCTTCAGGTTGGCGGCACCCACTTCATCCACAAGGGCATGGGCCTGGTCCTGTCGGTTCAGGAAGTAGCGTGGCATGTCTCTCGGGTTGATGGGTTCGATCAACAGTTCAACGCCGGCGGCGGCGGCCTGCTGCGCAGCCCAACGCAGATTGCCCAGATAGACCGCGCGCAGCGATTCGAGGCTGACACCCTCGGGGGTCAGGCCGGCCATGACATGCAGGCGCGGGCACGCCAGCACTTGGGCATAGTCCAGCGCACGCTGCACGCCCGCCTGAAAATCGGCCTCACGTCCTGGCAAGCAGGCCAGTCCGCGCTCACCGGCGTCCCAGTCGCCCGGCGGGGCATTGAACAGCACTTGCTGCAAGCCGTGCGCCCGCAGTCGCATGGCAATTTCACTCGCCTCCCAGGCGTAGGGAAACAGGAACTCCACCGCCTTGAAGCC
>CAITZZ010000225.1 GCA_903897005.1 uncultured beta proteobacterium
ACGTGGCGGCGAGTCGGGAATTTCCGTTCACGCTGGATTTGCGCCGGAGCTAGGATCGGCTCCCGCGGATCTGGGGCTTGTTTCATTTCTTTCGCTAGCCTGGCGCGCCAGTGCCCGATTCACATCGCGCGCATCGAGCCCGTACATCGCAGCAAACTCAGGGACCGTCTTACCGCTGGCCTCGAAGGCGCGGCGCAGTGCCTCTTGCCGGGCACGCTCCTGCTCGTATTCGGCAAAGGCTTCTGCCAACAGGGCGTTGGCGTCTTCGTCGTTGCCATGCATGCGCGCCTGGTAGTCCTGGCTGCTCAAGCCGGATGACTCAAACGCCGTCAACAGCTGTTTGCGCAGCTTGGGCCGCAAGTCCTGTGCACTGCGCCCCTGCCGACGCCGAAAGAGCTCCAGCAAGGCCAGATAAACGTGCTCTGGCGCTACCGCTTCCACTGGCGAGCCCTGCAGGTCGTGGCGCGGTTTACCGGCGGCAACGCTTTGCAGGTAAAGCGTGGAGCGTGTGTGCACGCCGAGCGCCGCCTTCAGGCTGTTGCGTTCCAGTTGATCCGGGTGCCTGGCCAGCAATTCCTGAAAGATGCCCAGTTTGAGCGGCAGGAATTCGGCGCCGAACAACTGCGGGTAGAGTTCAAACAACTTTTCCAGCACCGGCAGCACGGATGGCCGACGAGCGAGGCGTTGACTGGTTCCTTTGGGGGAAGCTGGCGCAGCCTCGACTGCAACTTCAACTTCAAGCGCATCCGGCACGGCTGCGCTTGCCTCAGGGAGCAGCGGGTTTTCTGTGGGGTTTGTCATCAGGGAAGATCCAGACCCAAGAACTCCGCTAGAACCGGCGTGCTCATGGCACCATCGCGGCTCACGGTCTGCCCGGTCTTCAAATTCTTGGCAACCACAAAAGGCACGGATTCAGCGCCAAAACTGTTTAGAAGCTGGGTGTTGCTCTTGATCGCCTTCTCGATGTCTGCCGGAACACTGCTGGAGCCCGAGATGCCGCCCTTGCCTGCCAGGAATGACGCCTCGTGCTCACTCATCAAGGCGCCGGGGTCAAGCGCCGTCAACAAGGCAGCAGCCTGCGCGGAACTGATGGCGTTGATCATGCCCACCGGGATCCAGACAAACTTGACCTTGCCTTGCAAGGCCCGCGAGGCCTCCCAGAGATGGCCGCAGTGCGGACACTGGGTATCAAAAAATACGTAGACCGTGTTGGCGCTCATCAGCGAGCCCACGGCAAAGCCCTTGCCCTGTGCCGCAACGGTAGCGACCGAAATTTCCCGCTTGGTCGGTACGGAAGCAGTGCCCGCGTCCTGCGGTGAACAGGCAGACAACACCAGCCCCAAAAACAGCAGGAACGGGAACAACAGTCGATGGAGCTTCAAGGATTACCTCTTTGCATGCGGTGATGGGATGCTGAAAATTGCGTCAGCTCTGGGCGCGCATCTTACCGTGGTCGGCCAAGGCCTGCGAAGCGCTGGCATACTTGGGGTCAGTGAAAGACGCTATTTCCTCACCCTCTGCTGACAACACCAGCGCCCTGCCCGGTCTGCAGGCGCTGGCGCGCTCCGGTATCGCCGCCCACGGGCATTTTGACGAACTGCGCGCGGCGGCAAGCCAATCCAGTGCCGCAGAACGCCCCCTGACAGTGCTCTGGCAACAGTTTTTTGAGGCAGTGTCGGCTCAGGGCGGACCGGATCTGAACCAGCGCTGCGGCACGCTGCGGCGCCAGATTCGCGACAACGGCGTGACCTACAACGTTTATGCCGATGAAGGCGGTCCGCAACGTCCCTGGTCGCTCGACCTGTTTCCCCTGTTGATCGAGCCTGAGGGCTGGCAGCAGATCGAAGCGGGCATCTTGCAGCGGGTGCGCCTGCTCGAGCGCATCATGGCCGATGTTTACGGCCCGCAGCAATTGCTGGAGCGCGGCCTGCTGCCTGCTGCGCTGGTGCACGGCCACCCGGGTTACCTGCGTGCCATGCGGGGCGTCGAGCCGGTCGGCGGCACCCGCTTGCACATTGCAGCCTTTGATCTGGCGCGCGGACCCGACGGCAACTGGTGGGTTGAGGGGCAGCGTTGCCAGGCGCCATCCGGATTTGGCTATTTGCTGGAAAACCGGCTCGCGATTTCTGCCCAGTTTCCGCTGGCCTTTCAGTCGCTGCAGGTGCAACGCCTGGCCGCCACCTACCGTGCCTTGATGGATAGCCTCAAGCGCGCCAGTCCGGCCGGCGCGGACTCGCATCTGGCGCTGCTGACGCCTGGCCCTTACAACGAAACCTATTTTGAACACGCCTATCTGGCGCGCTACCTGGGCCTGACGCTGGTCGAGGGTTGCGACCTGATCGTGCGCGACCAGCACGTCTTCCTGAAAACGCTCAAAGGCCTGGTGCCAGTTCATGGTCTGATCAAACGCGTTGATGACGAGTACCTTGACCCACTCGAACTGCGCTCTGACTCCACCCTGGGCGTGCCGGGACTGTTGCAGGCGATCCGCGCCGGCAATGTGTTGGTAGCCAATGCACCAGGCTCGGCGTTCCTTGAGTCGCCGGCCCTGCTGGCTTTTTTGCCGGCCCTGTCGCGTCATCTGCTCAACGAAGAACTGAAGCTGCCGGCCCTGGCAACCTGGTGGTGTGGTGAGCGTTCGGCTATGCAGGAAGCCCTGCCGCGGCTGCGCGAGAGCGTCGTCAAGCCAACTTACCCGGGTACGCCGATCCACAGCAGTTTTGAGTCGGTGCAAGGGCAGAGCCTGTCCACGCGCGAGCTCGACGAATGGGCTGGCCGCATCGTGCGCCAGAGCGAAGACCACACCGTGCAGGCCTATGTGCCGCTGTCGCAGATGCCAACCTGGCAGAGTGCTGCTGGCGCCCAGGCTGGGCAGATGGCGGCACGCTCCTTCATGCTGCGGGTGTTTGCCGTGTCCGACGGCGCGCAGTCCTGGCGTGTGCTGCCTGGTGGCCTGGCACGCATCATGGGCGCCGCCGCCACCAGCACGTCGATGCAGCGCGGCGGCAGCAGCGCCGACGTCTGGGCACTGACACGCGGCGCGGTGGACAGCACGACGCTGCTGCAGCCGCAGCTCACGCCAGCCGCCGTCGCGCAGCGCAAACGCATGGTGACGAGCCGGGCGGCAGAGAATCTGTATTGGCTGGGCCGCTACAGCGAGCGCACGGAGAATGCCATCCGCCTGGCGCGCCTGACGCTGGAGTGCCTGCAAGGCGAGGAGCAGTCGTCCCAGCCCTTGCTGAACTGGCTGGGAAAGATGGCGATCGCCAACACGCTGGTGCTGCCGGGTGTGCCCTCCGTCTTGCAGGCGCGCCGCGTTTTTGAACGCTCACTGATTTCAAGTCTGGGTAGCGTCGATGGCGCCACCAGCGTAGGCTTTTACCTGCGCGCTCTCAAGATGACCGGCTCCAAGGTCCGCGAGCGTCTTTCGCAGGAGCACTGGCGGGTCATGGTGCGGGCAGAAGAAGAACTGTTTGCGCGTTTTGCGATACCGGCCAGAGCGGGTGACTACTCCTCCGTTGAAGCCCTGCAGATCCTCAAGAGTACCAGTGAGCACATGGCTGCCATCACCGGCGCCCAGACCGATCACATGACACGCGACGATGGCTGGCGTCTGCTCAGCATAGGACGGCACATCGAGCGCCTGGGCTTTCTGGCCTCTTCCCTGCTCAGCAGTTTTCAGAGTGGCTCGGTCCACACCAGTGGCGGCTTTGAAGCCCTGGTGGCCCTGTTTGACAGCACCATCACCTTTCATGCCCAGTACCAGCAAAGCCGCGACCTGGCCGCGCTGATGGACTTGCTGGTGCTCGATCGCGACAATCCGCGCTCCCTGGCCTGGGTTGTGCAAACGCTGCGCGGACGACTCGCCAAACTGGCCGGCAGCGCGCCGGATCAACTGTGCGCCCTTTCGCTGCGCGTGCCAGACCCTGCCGCCTGGAGTCTGACTCAACTGTGCGAGGATCCCCATCTGTTCGCCCTCACCGACCTGCTGCTCCAATGCACCGGTGCCGCCTTCGAGGTGTCCAATGAGATCAGCACCACGTATTTCACCCACTCGATGGAGTCCAAGCAGAGCTTGGGCACCTGATGAAGCTGAGAATCACGCACCAGACGCGCTACGACTATTCTCCAGCGGTGGAGACGGCGCAGCACATGGCCTACCTGCAGCCGGTCAGCAACCCCTACCAGCGCTTGCTCAGCCACACGCTCATGATCAGCCCGACGCCGGCGCAGATGACGCAGACGCTCGATGTCTTTGGCAATCCGCGCTGCTTCTTTTCTCTGCAAACACCGCACAGCATGCTCGATGTGGTGGCGCACAGCGTGGTCAACACCCAGACCCGGGCCCTGCCCACGAGCCGTGTTAGTTGGGAGCAGGCGCGGGAGCAGTTTCGCTATCAGTCCGGTGTGCCATTTGATGCAGCCACCGAATTTGTCTTTGCCTCGCCTTTTTGTCCGAAGGCGCCGGAGTTCCTTGCCTATGCGCGACCGAGTTTCACTCCTGGCCTGAGCGTGCTGGCCGCAGCGCAGGACCTGATGCAGCGCATTCACACTGACTTTATCTATGAGAGCCAGAGCACCCACATCAATACACCGGCCCTCGAAGCCCTGGCACAGCGCAAAGGCGTGTGCCAGGACTTCGCCCACATCATGATTGCCTGTCTGCGCAGCATGGGCCTGGCGGCGCGCTATGTGAGTGGCTATCTGCTGACCGAAGCCGCGCCGGGCAGCGTCAAGCTGCGCGGCAGCGATGCCTCGCACGCCTGGGTCGCCGTGTATGCACCCGACTTGCCTGCGGGTCAGCGCTGGTGCGACTTTGACCCAACGAACGACCGCGCCGGTTGGCATTCGCCCGGCGAGGACTACGTGACGCTGGCTACCGGGCGCGACTTTTCGGATGTGTCACCGCTGCGCGGCGTCATCCATGGCGGGGCCAGCCACACGCTGACCGTCGGCGTCACGGTGGAGCCCGTGCCGGACGGGATGCAATCGCAGTCGCAGACAACATCCCAGAGGCAGACTCAAAGCCAATGCCAAAGCCAAACTCAAACCCAAACCCAGACTTCAAAGGAAACACCATGAACATTTACGCCAAACTTGAAGAACTCAAGATCACCCTGCCACCGCTCGCTGTGCCGGCGGCCGCCTACGTTCCCTTTGTCCAGACCGGCAAGCTGCTTTTCGTCAGCGGCCACATTGCCAAGAAGGACGGCAAGCCCTGGGTCGGGCAACTGGGCAAAAACCTGACAACGCAGGATGGTCAGGCCGCAGCCCGCGCCATTGCGGTTGACCTGCTGGGTACCTTGCACGCAGCAACGGGCGACCTGAACCGCATCAAGCGCATCGTCAAGCTGATGTCACTGGTGAATTCAACTGCCGATTTCACCGAGCAGCATCTGGTGACCAACGGTGCCAGTGAATTGTTCGGTGAGGTCTTCGGCGCAGCCGGTGCGCATGCCCGCAGTGCCTTCGGTGTCGCCCAGATTCCACTGGGTGCCTGCGTTGAAATCGAGCTGATTGCTGAGTTGGATTCTTGAGACTGCGTGACACCACTTTGCACAAGCCTGTCTGATACTTAGTGCTTGCGCAAGTCCCATTCTCATGCATGTGGGGGGCCGAAGGCGCCGCAGTGGATGCCTCCGCGAATGTCCTCCGGCCTGCGGCCTCCCCCTCTATTTGGCAAAACCCCAAGTCCACGCTGCGCCACCCACTGCAGCACCCTCGGCAACGAGCACGGCAGTTCGCGCCGGTCGCGCATCAGTTGTGCTTGAAAGATCTGGTTGATGGGGCGCTCAGCGCAGCGGCATAAAGGCGGAGGCCGCAGGCCGGGGGACAGCCGCGGAGCTGAGTGCCCCGACAGCCTGATCCACCTCGACGTGCTGGCCCAGGATGGGCAGACCATCAATTGGGAAAGATCAACAGATCCGCACGATCGCCTGTGACTGGACAGCGTGAAGCTGCGCAGCAGTGACGCACTGAGGTGCAATCTCGGACAGTGGCAACAGTACAAAAGCTCGCTCCAACATGCGCGGATGCGGCAACACCAGTGTCGCGCTGTCCATGCTGGCAGAACCGTAAATCAGCAAGTCCAGGTCCAGCGTGCGCGGAGCGTTCGGGTAGGGACGCTCGCGCCCGGCGTGCTGTTCGATTTGCTGCAGCGCTGACAGCAAGGCCGGTGCGCTCAAGCGGGTTGAGACCTCGACAACAGCATTGATGTAATCCGGCCCGCTCGATGCCATCGGCGCGCTGCGGTACAACGACGAGCGCTTCAGCAGCGCAATTCCATCGATGGCAGCAATGTCATCCATCGCCTTGCCCAGGCCAGCCACAGGATCGCCGAGATTGGCACCCAGGGCGATATAGGCTGTGACGCTCTCGCGCACGGATCAGCTCAAATGCCAGCGTCGGGCGTCGGCTCGTTGCCTTCACGAGGCCCGCTGCTGCGACGCCTGCGCCGACGCTTTCGGGGTGCATCCAGCGATTCTGCCGGTGCCTCAGGCGCCACTTCCGGTGCACCGCCCTGCACCGCGGCGGGTACCTTGTGCACGCGCGGCGCGCGCGCCGGCCGGGGCCGCTGCTGCATTTCCTCGCGCACCTGATCAACCATATCCTGGCGCAGGGTGTCGTCAGCCATGCTGAACTCCTGCCACCAGTCTGCCAGCACCTCGTCAATCTCGCCAGCATCGGCACGCAAGCGCATGAAATCGAAGGCAGCGCGAAAACGCGGCTGCTCCACCAGCCCGAAGGGGGTGCTGCCAATGCGCTTCTCGAAACGCGGCTGCAGCATCCAGATCTCCCGCATGTCACCGGCCAGTTTGCCGCGACCTGAAACGTCACCAATGCGGGCGTTGAAAACCTCGTCAATCGCATCCTGCAAGGCGGGGTGCGAGTGCTGGTGCTCGGTCAGGCGACGCGCCCAGCCATCGCGCACATCGGCCCACAAGGCGCAGGCCAGCAGGAAGCTCGGTGCCACCGGTTTGCCCTCGCCAACGCGTCTATCCGTATCAAGCAGCGCCGCCTTGACGAAAACCTGATCAGCGCGCTCCACCACCACATCCAGCAAGGGATAGATGCCGCGCGCCATGCCGAGCGCCCGGAGTTGCGCTATCGATGCCATGGCGTGGCCGGTTTGCAGCAGCTTGAGCATCTCGTCAAACAAACGGCTTTGCGGCACATCGGCCAGCAGTTCCTGCGAGCGGATCAGCGGCGCTGCCGTCTTGGCTTCGAGCGCAAAGCCGAGGGCGCTCAGCTTGGCGGCAAAGCGCACGGCGCGGATGATGCGAACCGGGTCCTCGCGGTAACGCGTGGCCGGGTCGCCAATCATGCGAATGACGCGCTTCTTGGCGTCCTTGATGCCGTTGTGATAGTCGACCACGATCTGCGTCTCGGGGTCGTAGTACATGGCGTTGATGGTGAAGTCGCGCCGCACCGCGTCTTCTTCCTGCGGGCCCCAGACGTTGTCACGCAGTACGCGCCCGGTCGAGTCCACCGCGTGCTTCATGCCGGCGAGTTCATTCCTGCTGGTTTTTTCGTTGCCGGCGACCTGCTCGGCCGCCGCGTTGTCCATGTAAGCGCGAAAGGTCGAGACCTCGATCACATCATTTTCACGACCCCGGCCGAACACCACGTGCACGATGCGAAAACGCCGGCCAATGATGAAAGCGCGCCGAAACAGGCCTTTGACCTGCTCCGGTGTGGCGTTGGTGGCGACGTCAAAATCCTTGGGCCGCAAGCCGACCATCAGGTCGCGCACGGCGCCGCCGACGATATAGGCTTCAAAGCCGGCGTTCTTCAGGGTGCGCACCACGTTTTGGGCACGTTCATCGACCAGGTTCGGGTCGATGCCGTGGGCGGCGACGCCCACTTCCTCGCGCTTGCCAAATTGCAGCTTTTTGTTTTTTGCCGCTGAAGGCGATTTGCCCAGCAGCTTTTCAATGAATTTCTTAATCAAATCAATCTTCTTTCCGGAACGGAATGTTATTGCGGCCCCGGATCAGGTCCGGGATTTCAGCACCGGCAATCCATGCCCCAAGAACGCTTGGATGCCGGATCGAGTCCGGCATGACAAAGTAACCAGTATCGAGTTTAGAACAGCTCAAGTATGCGCCATCCGCGCGCCAGCGCGATGGCCCGCAGCGCTGCATCGGGGTTGGTGGCGACCGGATGCGTCACTTTTTCCATCAGGGTCAAATCGTTGATGGAGTCGGTGTAGAAGGTGCTTTCGACGTCAGCCCAGGCCAGGCCGCGCTCAGTCAACCACTGCTCGACCCTGGTCACCTTGCCTTCGCGTGCCGAGGGCACGCCACGTATCTCACCGGTAATCCAGCCCGTGCCACCCACGCTCTGGTCGCGCTCCAGTTCCACCGCGATCAACTCCGTCACGCCGAACGCCGTGGCGATGGGACGGGTCACAAAATCATTGGTCGCGGTGACGATGACGAGTTGATCACCCGCTTCCCGATGTTGACGCACCAGCGCTAGCGCACGCTCAGTGATGGCTGGCTGCACAACGCTGCGCATGAACTCCGCGTGGGCCGCGGCTGCCTTGACGGCGCCCTGCTGGCGCAACGCGTCGGTGGCAAAACGCACATAGTCGTGAATATCGAGCGTCCCGGCCTTGTAGTGGGCGAAGAACTCATCGTTGCGCCGATTGAAGTCAATCGGGTCGGTCCAGCCTATCGTGGTGGTGAAAACACCCCAGGAATAATCGGAATCGATAGTCAGCAACGTGTGATCCAGGTCGAACAGGGCAAGCTTCATGGACTCAGGATTCCTCCATCATCGACTTGATCAGGGGAATGGTGATGGCCCGCTTGGTCTGCAAAGCGTATTCATCAATCAGGTCCAGCAGTTCCAGCAAGCTGCCCAGGTCGCGGCTGAAACGCGTCAGCATGAAGTCCATCACCTCATCGCCCAGGAAAACACCACGCGCATCGGCCGACTGGCGCAGCACCGCGCGGCGCTCGGATTCATTGAGTAACTGCAGCTGATAGACGTGACCCCAGCCCATGCGTGTTCGCAAGTCATCGCGCAACTTGAGCTCCACCGGCGGCAGCGCGCCTGCTGCGAGCACAGCGCGCTGGTGCGTCTGCGCGTTGACGAACCAGTTGAAGGCGACCTGCTGTTGGGAGGCGCTGTAGAGCTGCACATCATCGAAGATCACCGCTGCCCACTGCTCGTCAAATTCCGGCGGATCGAGCATGCCGGCATCGAGCCAGCCAACCCGGGCTCCCTGCTCGCGCAGCGCCGCTTGCGCTGCCTTGAGCAGATGCGTCTTGCCGCTGCCCCGCGCACCCCACAAATAGCTTGGCACCGGTGAACGCACCGGATTCACCGACTGGGCCTCGCCAGCCCAAAGTTCGAGGTGTCGCCATGCCGCTTCATTGGGCCCCGGAAAATAGCTCGCGAGCGTGGGTCCGGTGGCCAGGCCAATGTCAAGAGCGATTTGCTTCATGCCCGGTGCGATAGATGCCTCCCTAGCCCAGATAGAGCTTGCTGGCGCGGTAATGGGCTTGTGCGCGCCGCAGTGCTACCAGAAGGACGGCGCTGGAAGGCAGGGCGATCAGGACGCCAACAAAGCCCAGCAGTTGTCCAAAGGCCAGCAAGGCAAAGATCACCGCCAGCGGGTGCAGACCGATACGCTCTCCCACCAACCGGGGCGTCAGAAAGAAGCCCTCGATCAGCTGACCCAACCCGTACACCACACCGACCATCAGTAGCGCCTTGGCGACACCTGCTGTCGCGGCAAACTCCAGCAAGCCGGCCAGCGTCGCCAGAATCAGGCCGAGGCCAAAACCAACGTAGGGAACAAACACCGCCAGACCGGTAAAGATGCCGATCGGCAGCGCCAGATCAAGGCCAAAGAGCGCCAGGCCAGCGCTGTAATACACAGCCAGCACCAGCATCACGAGCAACTGACCGCGCAGGTACTGTCCCAGCACGGTGTCTGCTTCGTTGGTAAAACTGTCGTAGGCCAGGCGCGCGCGTGGCGGCACCCATTCAAGCGTGCGCTCCACCAGACGGTGCCAGTCCATCAACAGGTAAAACAGGGCGACCGGCACGAGTACGGCGTTGCTGAAGATGGCAAACGCGACACTGCCGCCCAGCCGCAAGGAATTCAAGACCGAGCTCAAGGTATCCTCGGCGTTGGCACTCAGGTACTTGAGTACAAAGCCCTTGATGCTGGGCAGATCCAGAGAAATCTTGATGCCGAACTGGGCCAGAAAGGGCTTGAGCCAGGCGTTGAACCCGTCCAGCAGCACGGGTATCTGCTCGCGCAGCTGCGGCAGTTCCTTGGCCAGAATGGGCACCATCAAAAGCACAATCCCGAGCAAAACGATGATGAAGGCAAGTTCCACCAACAGCACCGCCAGCACGCGTGGCAGACGAAGCCTGCCGGCGGAGCAAAGGCTATCGACCAGTGGCGTCAGGGCGTAAGCCAGCACTGCCGCCACGACAAAAGGCGTCAGAACCGGCGTTAGCAGCCACAGCACAAAGCAGATGAGCAGCGCGATTGCTGCCCAGGCGGCGGTTCTTTTTTGGGTGGATGAAAATTGCATTCGGATGGCCAGTGCGAAGCCTCGTAAAATGAGGGCAATTCTATAGGGACAGGGCGTTCGCCCCACCCCGCCTCAACCGAGCACGAAATTTACATGACCAGCGCTGCGCCCCCTACTGCCCTTTCCTACAAAGACGCGGGGGTCGATATGGACGCCGGTGACGCGCTGGTCGAACGCATCAAGCCGCTGGCCAAAAGAACCATGCGCGAGGGCGTGCTGGCCGGCATTGGCGGCTTTGGCGCGCTGTTTGAGGTGCCTAAACGCTACCGCGAGCCGGTGCTGGTGAGCGGCACCGACGGCGTGGGCACCAAGCTCAAACTGGCCTTCGAATGGCAGATGCACGACACCGTCGGCATTGACCTGGTCGCCATGAGCGTCAACGATGTTCTGGTGCAAGGCGCTGAGCCCCTGTTCTTTTTGGATTACTTTGCCTGCGGCAAGCTCGATGTTGACACGGCAGCGGCCGTGGTGGGCGGCATTGCACGTGGTTGCGAGCTCTCGGGCTGCGCCCTGATCGGCGGCGAGACCGCCGAGATGCCGGGCATGTACCCAGCGGGCGAGTACGACCTGGCGGGCTTTTGTGTGGGTGCCGTGGAGAAGTCAAAGATACTCAGTGGCGCCGAGGTCAGGCCCGGTGATGTGGTGCTGGGCCTGGGCTCCAGCGGCGTGCACTCGAACGGCTTCAGCCTGGTGCGCAAGTGTCTGGATCGCGCTGCAGGCCAGTTGCCTGCCACGCTGGACGGTAAGCCGTTCAAAGAAGCCATCATGGAGCCGACCCGCCTCTACGTGAAAAACGTGCTGGCGGCGCTGGCCGTGCATCCTATCAAGGCGCTGGCGCACATCACGGGCGGCGGTCTGCTGGAGAACATTCCGCGCGTGCTGCCCGAGGGCACGGCAGCTCATCTGGTTAAAGGCAGCTGGCCGCAGACCGAACTCTTTGCCTGGCTGCAAGCCACCGCCGGCATTGACGACTTCGAGATGAACCGTACCTTCAACAACGGCATTGGCATGGTCGTCGTGATAGCCGCCGAGCACAGTGCCGCGTGCAGCGCCACCCTGCTTGCCGCTGGTGAACAGGTCTATCAGATTGGTGTGATTGCCGAGCGCGGCGACGCCGCCGCAGTCGTCGTTGGCTGATAGCTTGTCATCCCGGACCCCGGATCAAGCCCGGGGCAAGCTCTGATCCGGGATCCAGTGCCACGCGAACACTGGATTGCGGGTCAAGCCCGCAATGACAAGCCGGTTCTGCTATCGTTCCTCAATGCAGGGCCTGAAACACATTCCATCTGGCGTCTGGGCGCTCGGTTTTGTCAGCTTGCTGATGGACGTGTCGAGCGAGATGATCCACAGTCTGCTGCCGGTGTTTCTGGTCACCACGCTGGGCACCAGCGTTTTTGTAGTCGGCTTGATGGAAGGTGCGGCCGAGGCCACGGCGCTGATCGTCAAGGTGTTTTCGGGTGTCTTGAGCGACTACTGGGGCAAGCGCAAGCCGCTTGCCATTCTGGGCTACGGGATGGGGGCGCTTTCCAAACCGATGTTTGCTCTGGCCAGCAGCGCCGGTCTGGTGCTGAGCGCACGATTGCTCGACCGCGTTGGCAAAGGCATCCGCGGCGCTCCGCGTGACGCCCTGGTAGCCGACATCACACCACCCGACTTGCGCGGTGCCGCCTTCGGTCTGCGCCAGTCGCTCGATACGGTCGGCGCCGTTCTCGGTCCCTTGCTGGCGATGGGACTGATGCTGCTTTGGGCCAACGATTTCCGAGCGGTGTTCTGGGTCGCCACCGTGCCGGCTTTTCTTTGTCTCGCCTTGTTGATTGTCGGGGTGCACGAGCCTGAACGCCCTGCTGGCCTGCCGCGCAGCAACCCCATCAGTCGCGTCAATCTGGCGCGCCTGGGCGCTCCCTACTGGTGGGTGGTGGGGATTGGAGCGGTCTTCACGCTGGCGCGCTTCAGCGAAGCCTTCCTGCTGCTGCGGGTGCAGCAAGGTGGTTTGGGCCTGGCCTGGACACCCATGGTCCTGATCGCGATGAACCTGATCTACGCGGCCTGCGCCTATCCCTTTGGCAAACTGGCCGACCGTATGCAGCATGGCACGCTGCTGACCTGGGGGCTGCTGCTGCTGATCGCCGCCGATGCACTGCTGGCTTACAGCAATGCTGGCGTCTGGGTCTGGGCCGGCATCGCGCTATGGGGCCTGCACATGGCGATGACGCAGGGCCTGCTGGCGACCATGGTGGCCGATAGCGCCCCGGCAGATCTGCGTGGCACGGCCTATGGCTTTTTCAACCTGATGTGTGGTCTGGCGATGCTGCTTGCCAGCGGATTGGCTGGGCTGCTGTGGGAGCAACTGGGCGCCGCGTTCACCTTCCTGGCTGGCATCGTCTTTTGCGTTGCGGCACTTGGGCTGATTCTGCTGCAGCCACGCCCGCGCAACTGAACTACCGCCCGCTCAGCGCCGCAGAAACTGGCGCAGCTTCAGCCCTGTGGCCCACAACGCCGAGAAATAGAGCACGGCGGATCCCAGCAAGACCAGCGCCAGCAAACCAATGCGGGCAACGCTGTCGCTGCGCAGCTGAGTCCACGCAAAAGCGCTATTGGCCCACAGCAGGAAAGCCAGCAGCAAAAGGCTTGCCCCCGTGACACGCCAGGCAAAGCCGCGCCAGCCCGGCTCGGGCTGGTAACTGCCTCGCTTGAGCAGGCCCAGCAGCAACCACAGTGCATTGATCATGGCACCCAGACCAATGGAGAGCGTCAACGCAGCGTGGCGGAACACTGGCACCAGCGCGATATTGAGCAATTGCGTGATCAGCAACACGGCCATGGCAACGCGCACCGGCGTCTTGGTGTCCTGGCTGGCGTAGTAGCCGGGTGCCAGCACTTTGATGGCAACAATACCGATCAGACCGATACCCCAGCCCATCAGGGCATAGGTGATTTGCTGCACATCGTGCTCGGTCATGGCGCCATAGTGATAGAGCACTGCCACCAGCGGCTTGGCAAAGGCCACCAGCGCTACGGCGCAGGGCAGCGCCAGCAGCACGACCAGGCGCAAACCCCAGTCCAGCATGGCCGAGTACTTTGCGCCGTCACCGGCGGCGCGCGCTGCTGCCAGTTGCGGCATCAGCACCACCCCCATGGCAACACCGAGCAAAGCGGTGGGGAATTCCATCAAGCGGTCGGCGTAGGTGATCCAGCTGACGCTGCCAGGGGCCAGGTGCGAGGCGATCTGGGTGTTGATCAGCATGGAGAGGTGCGCCACGCTGACCCCCAGCAAGGCCGGCCCCATCAGTTTGAGGATGCTCTTGGTGCCCGGGTCGGCCCAAGCGCTGCGCAGAGCGCTCCAGCGCACGCCGATGCGGGGTGTCAGACCAAGCTTCTTCAAGGCCAGCAGTTGCACTGTGAGTTGCAACACGCCGCCCAGCAGCACGCCACCGGCCAGGGCGTAGATCGGCTCCAGCCCCAGCGCCTTGAGCCAGGGTGCACCCAGCCAGGCTGCGCCAATCATGCACAGATTGAGCAGCACGGGGGTCGCCGCCGGGACGGCAAAGCGCCTCCAGGTGTTGAGCACACCCGCAGCCAGCGCAACCAGCGACATGAAGGCAATGTAGGGAAACATCCAGCGCGTCATGACCACCGCGACCTCGAAGCCGCGTGGCGTCTCCTTCAGGCCGCTGGCCATGGCCCAGACCAGTGCCGGTGCTCCCAGCACTCCCAGAATACTGATGAGCAGCAGAACCCAGGCCAGAACCGTGGCGGCGCGGTCAATCAGCAACTGGGTCGCGGCCTCGCCATGCTGTGCCTTGGTGGCAGCCAGCACGGGAACAAAGGCCTGGCTGAATGCGCCTTCGGCAAAGAAGCGGCGAAACAGATTGGGAATGCGAAAAGCGACGTTGAAGGCATCGGTCAGCGCGCTGGCGCCAAAGGTGGATGCAATCAGCAGTTCGCGCGCCAGGCCGGTGACGCGGGAGACCAGCGTCAGCAAGGAGACCACAGAGGCGGATTTGAACAGGCTCACGGGGCGCAGTGTAGCCGGCTCCGCAAGGCGGATGGACGAACTCAGCCAGCGTGGCCGGCGCCTGTTAGAATGCTCGGCTTTGCTGACAACATCCACAGACTCAAGGAACTATCGATATGGCATCTGGAAAACCCAAGAAAAAGAACCCGCGCCTGGCGTCGGGCCGCAAGCGCGTCCGTCAGGACGTCAAGATCAACGCCGCGAACACCTCGCTGCGCTCCAAATACCGCACCGCGGTGAAGAACGTTGAAAAAGCGGTTGTCGCTGGCGACAAAGCCAAGGCAACCGAATTGTTTGGCAAGATGCAGGCCGTGGTTGACACCGTGGCCGACAAGGGCATCTTCCACAAGAACAAGGCTGCTCGCGACAAGAGCCGCCTGTCGACCAAGGTGAAAGCCCTGGTCGCCAAAGCCGCCTGATTTCAGGCAAATCGCACGGATCAAGTCCTCTGGAAATTTTGATCCGCCGTTTGTAACGGGTGCGCTGTCAGCAAAAAAGCAAGGAAGCCGTCGCAAGACGGCTTTTTTGTTTTCGGGTGGTCGCAGAGATAGGGGCATGGGCTCCCGCCTCATGCTGTCAAATGCCCAGCAATCGGCGGGGACCGATTACCTATTGAGTCTCTCGATGGAGAAGTCTGCAGCGGTTGCAGTCATTGAGGTTTTGGCTGTGAACGACGCCAGTGGGCTGACTCCTGTCATACGACTTTTCGATCCGCTCGCTCCGAACCAGTCATTGGACTCCCGCTGTTCTGTCGGCTAGGGGTGGATCGTGGTACCACTTACCTCAACTTCAAAACGCACCAGATGGTTGAGTTCCAGCCGAATCCCGATGTCACTGCCAAGCGGGTGATCGTGGTGGCTGGGCACCAGGCTGTACACCGTTTGCCCCGAAGGCAGGGCCAGGGTGTAGAGAAAGTTGGCACCGCGAAATGTCTTGGCTACTACGCGGGCGCGGGTGGGGCTGTCATCATCGTGCAGGATGTCGTCGGCGCGAATCAGCAACTCGTTGCTGCTACCCGTCTTGTCCTGGGCGGCATGTGGCAGGGTGAAGCTTCCCAACTCGCAGGCAATGCGCTGCCCCTCCAAAATCCGGGCGCTTATCCAGGCACCTTCGCCCAAAAAGTCTGCCACCAGGCGGTTGACCGGCTCATGGTAAGTGTCCAACGGTGTACCCCATTGCTGAATTCGGTGATCCGCCATCACCGCAATATGGTCGGCCATGGCAAAGGCTTCGTGCTGATCGTGCGTGACCATCACCGCAGTGGTGCCGGTGGCTTTTATGAGGTCGCGCACCTCGGTGGCCAGGCGCTCGCGCAAGGCCACGTCCAGGTTGGAAAACGGTTCATCCAGCAACAGCAACTGCGGACGCGGTGCCAAGGCCCTGGCCAGCGCTACGCGCTGTTGCTGACCACCCGAGAGCTCATGAATGGGCCGCTTGGCCAAGGCCTCCAATCCCACCAGTTGCAGCATCCCGGTTACGCGCGCCAAACGCTCAGGCGAGGGCAGCCTATGCAGGCCAAAGCCCACGTTGGTAGCCACGTTGAGATGCGGAAACAGCGCGTAGTCCTGGAACACCATGCCGACCTGACGCTGCTCGGTGGGCACTTGTACGTGCGCGCTGGCTACTTCGCGCCCGGCAATGTGGATGCGCCCGTGGGTAACCGCCGCGAACCCGGCGATGGCGCGCAGCACCGTGGTTTTACCGCAGCCCGAGGGGCCGAGCAGACAGGCAATGTCGCCACTGGGAAGTGCAAAGCTGATGTCATTCACCACCGGTTGCGTGCGCCCCTCGTAGGTAACCGATACGTGGTCCAACTGCAATAGCGCGGGCGAAGGGAAGCTCATGCGTTTTCACTTTCTCGTACCAGGAGCACGATGGGCAGCAGGCTGGCCGCCACCACCCACACTGCGGGCAGCGCGGCACGGTCCCACATACCTTCAGAAGTCATTTCAAAAATGCGCACGGCCAGCGTATCCCAGCCAAAGGGGCGGGTCAGCAAGGTAATGGGCATTTCCTTGAGAACTTCCACAAACACCAACAACATGGCGGCCAGCATACCGGGGCGCAGCAGGGGCAGATGCAACTGCCACAGGCTTTGCCAGGCGCCAAGGCCCAGTGTGCGCGCGGCCTGCTCCTGGTGCGGGGTGATGCGTTGCATGGCGCTGGACAGCGGTTGAAAGGCCACGGCCATGAAGCGCAACGCCAGCGCCAGTGCCAATACCAGCACCGTGCCTTTGAGCGTGGGGACGTTCTGCCAACCCTGAGTTGCTGCCCAGTCCAGCCAGCGGCTGTCCAGCCAGGCCACGGGCACATACAGGCCCACCGACAGCACCATGCCGGGAATGGCGTAGCCCAGGTTTGCCATGCGCACCAGCGGCGCCACCCAGGTGCCGGGCCAGCGTTTGCCGTGGGCCTGACGTTGGGCATAGGCCAGTGCCAAGGCGGCAGCAAGCACGATCAGAGCGGTCATGCCAGCCAGCAAAAGGGAATGCCATACAAAGCCCCAGTAGCGGGCGTCCATGTCCAGTTTGGCAACCTGCACGGCCCATACCAGCAGTTGCACCAGCGGCACGATAAAGGCGGCCAGCAACACCAGGCCACAGGCCGCGGTTGCCAGTAACGCCTGCGCGCCGCGCAAGGGAATACGCAACTGGCTGTTGCTGCGGTGGCCGCTGTAGCGTTTGCGTGCGCGGGCGGCTTGCTCCACACCCATGAGCACCAGCACGGCCAGCGCCAGCAAGGACGCCAGTTGAGAGGCCACGCTCAGGTTGAACAGGCCAATCCAGGTTTTGTAAATGGCGGTGGTGAAGGTGTCCACATTGAAGATGGCCACAGTGCCAAAGTCAGCCAGCATTTCCATTAGCGCCAGGCTCAGGCCCGCCACCACCCAGGGACGTGCCATGGGAATGGCCACACGCCAGAACGCCTGCACGCGCGACAGGCCCAGGGTCTGCGCGGCCTGCAGACACTGCATGCCCTGCGTCAAAAAGGCCTGGCGCGCCAGCAGGTAAACGTACGGGTACAGCGCCATGCAAAACACAATGGCCGCACCCGGGGTGGAACGCACCGAAGGCAGCGTCGCCTCGGGCCCCCACACGTGCCGCCACAGGGTCTGGATGGGGCCGCTGTAGTCCATCAGCCCCACATGCACGAAGGCCAGCACATAGGCCGGAAAAGCCAGCGGCAACACCAGCGCCGGGGCAAACAGGGCTCGGCCAGGAAACTCACACATGGCCGTGAGCCATGCCAGGCCCACGCCCAGCACCACCACGCCCAGGCCCACGGTCAACGCAAGCACGGCCGTGCTTTTCAGCACGCCCGGCAGCACGTAGGCGCGCAGGTGGTCCCAGACCTCGGGCTGCGAATCGGCCCAACTGGCCCCTACCACCAGCAAAGGCACCAGGGTGAGCGCTACCAGGGGGAGCACCACCCACAAAATCCATGCGGGCAGTTTCATGCGAAGGGCTTGCTTGTCATACTACTCCCGAGCTTGCTTGAGCCTATTTGTAACCCGCGCGGTCCATGAGCCGGGTTGCGGCGGCTTGCAATTCACCGGCCTTGGATACGTTAATCACATTGGGCTTGAACGTGCCCCAGGCCTTGATCACCGAGTCGGCTTCCACCTTGGGGTTGGCGGGGTATTCCAGGTCTTTGTCGGTGTATATCTTCTGGGCAACATCGGAGGCCAGAAATTCGATGAGCTGCTGCGCACCCGCACGGTTTTTGGCGTGGCGGGTGATGCCTGCGCCTGATACATTGACATGCACACCGCTGCCGGCCTGGTTTGCCCAGAACAGGCCCACTGGAAAATTGGCATCGGCATCCAGCAGGCGGCCCAGGTAGTAGCTATTGGCAATGCCCACCTGGCATTGGCCTGCGGCGATTGCCTTGAGCAAGGCGGTGTCATCGGGGAACACCTCTGTGGCCAGGTTTGCCACCCAGCCACGCACCATGGTCTCGGTGCGGGCTTCGCCGTATTCCTGCGTCAGCATCGCGACCAGCGACTGGTTGTAGACCTTCTTGCTGGTGCGCAGGCACAGTTTGCCGCGCCATTTGGGATCGGCCAGGTATTCGTAGGTGGACAGATCAGAAGGTTTGATGCGCGCCTTGCTGTAAACGATGGTGCGCGCCCGCACTGAAAGGCCAAACCACTGGTTGCCTGGGTCGCGCAGGTGGGTTGGAATAGCCTTTTCCAAGGCTGGAGACTGCAGGGGCTGCAACAAGTTTTGCTGCGTGGCCTGCCAGAGGTTACCGGCGTCCACGGTAATCAGCACATCGGCCGGGGTGCTGGCACCCTCTGCGCCCAAGCGGGCCAACAAGGCTGCTTCGCTGGCGGTCAGCAATTGCACTTGTGTTCCGGTCTGGCGGGTGAACTGGTCCAGCAAGGGCTTGAGCAACTGCTCGTTGCGTGCGGAATACACCGTCACGTGGCTGTTCTCGGAAGCGGCTGGCAGCCAGGCCAGCGCGGCTGCGAAAAGAACAGCGGTTTTGAAAAGTTGATCCAATCGGGAAGTAGCCATAACGATCACAGGAGAGTGGAAAGAATACAGAGAGCATATCGCAAATGCGAATTACTCTCATTTGCGAAAGATCAGACAATCATGGGTGACTTGGTGCAGTGCACACGCCGGAAGCAGTTCCCCCAAGGCAAGACATAAGCAATGAGCTGCGTGGCGCAAGCCTTTTCCACATCGAAGCTGTGCTGACTGCTTTCGACAAGACCGGAGATTCGATTTCGGATGCAAAACTACCGCTTTTGCACAATGCGCAATCTCAATCAGTGCCAATAGCTGGGATCGGACTGGGGCACCCTAAAGCCGACGGTCGTGAATACCCACCGCTGCGTACCTGACTTACGAACTTTATCGGTGATCGGCAGCACTGTGTCTTCACGGTCACTGGTTAAGCTATCAGGAAGCATCTCAACACCGGAGTTTTTAGCTGCTGATGCGAAGCGCATAAAATCACGCTTCAACGGCCCGCCATTGAACGGGCCGTCCTGTTTTTGGAGATCCTATGAGCGCCGCCCCTTTCATTGAAGCAGCTTCGCCCCATGTCATGAACACCTACGGGCGCGTGCCGATCGCCCTCTCGCATGGCCAGGGTTGCCGTGTCTGGGACGTCAATGGCAAGCAGTATCTGGACGCGCTGGGTGGCATCGCGGTCAACACGCTGGGTCACAACCACCCCCAGCTGGTGCCGGCGCTGCAGGACCAATTGAGCAAGTTGATTCACACCTCCAACTATTACCACATACCGAATCAGGAAGTGCTGGCCAAGAAGTTGGTGGAGCTCTCCGGCATGAGCAACGTCTTTTTCTGCTCCACCGGGCTCGAAGCGAACGAGGCAGCGCTCAAGCTGGCGCGCAAGTTCGGTCATGACAAGGGCATAGAGCGACCCGAGATCGTGGTCTACGAGAAGGCGTTTCATGGCCGCTCCATCGCCACCCTGAGCGCCACCGGCAACCCCAAGATCCAGGCCGGTTTCGGCCCGCTGGTGGAGGGTTTCATCCGGGTACCGCTGAACAATATGGACAGTCTTCGGGCGGCAACGCTCAACAATCCGAACGTCGTCGCTGTCTTTTTTGAAGCGATTCAGGGCGAAGGCGGCGTTCACGCCATGCATCTCGATTACCTTCAGGCCGTGCGCCAGTTGTGCGACGAACGTGACTGGCTGCTTATGATCGACGAGGTGCAGTGCGGCATGGGGCGCACCGGAAAGTGGTTTGCACACCAGTGGGCGGGTATCACGCCCGATGTGATGCCGCTGGCCAAAGGGCTGGGTTCCGGCGTGCCGATCGGTGCCGTCGTGGCCGGGCCAAAGGCGGCCAACATCTTCCAGGTCGGCAACCACGGCACCACCTTTGGCGGCAATCCGCTGGCCATGCGCGCAGGCGTCGAGACGATACGCATCATGGAAGAAGAAGGCTTGCTGGCCAACGCCGCGCAGGTCGGCGCACATCTGGCCGGTGCCCTGGCGCAAGCACTGAAGACTGAACTGGCTGCGGGCAGCGTCAAGGAAATTCGTGGCCAGGGCCTGATGCTGGGAGTTGAGTTGGCCAAGCCTTGCGCCGCGCTGGTGGGTCAGTGCGCCAGCAACGGTCTTTTGATCAGCGTCACCGCCGACAGCGTGATCCGCCTTGTGCCGCCGCTGATTCTGAGCCGTGCCGAGGCCGATGAAATTGTGGGCATTCTGTGTCCGCTGATCAAGAAACACATCGCGGAGCAAGCATGAATCAAGCCCTGAGCAGCGCCAGAGCACCGCTGCGGCACTACCTCCAGTTCAGTGATCTGAGCGCCGCTGACTATGGCTACCTGTTCGAGCGCGCGGCGCTGATCAAGAAAAAATTCAAAGCCTATGAGCGCCACCAACCGCTGATCGATCGCACACTGGCCATGATTTTCGAAAAGGCATCAACACGGACCCGCGTCAGTTTCGAGGCTGGCATGTACCAGATGGGCGGCAGCGTCGTTCACCTGACAACGACCGACAGTCAGCTTGGACGCTCCGAGCCGATCGACGACAGTGCCAAAGTGATCAGCCGGATGGTCGATCTGGTCATGATCCGCACCTACGAGCAGACCAAGATAGAGCGCTTTGCCGAGCACTCGCGGGTCCCGGTGATCAACGGCTTGACCAATGAATTTCACCCATGCCAGATTCTGGCCGACATCTTCACCTACATCGAGCACCGGGGCTCCATCAAGGGCAAGACCGTGGCCTGGGTCGGCGACGGCAACAACATGGCCAACACCTGGCTGCAGGCCAGCGAGATCCTGGACTTCAAGGTCCACGTCAGCACACCCGGCGGCTACGAGGTCGACCAGTCGATTGCCGGACTGCGTTCTGCCGAGAGCTATCAGGTTTTCAACGACCCGATGCAGGCCTGCGCCGGCGCCGACCTGGTGACCACCGATGTCTGGACCAGCATGGGCTATGAGGCCGAAAACGAGGCGCGCAAAGTGGCCTTTACCGATTGGTGCGTGGATTCGGAGATGATGAGCGCCGCCAAGCCGGATGCCCTTTTCATGCACTGCCTGCCGGCGCACCGCGGCGAAGAGGTTCAGGCCGATGTCATCGATGGACCGCAATCGGTGGTGTGGGATGAGGCCGAAAATCGGCTGCACGCGCAAAAAGCGCTGATGGAGTTCCTGCTGCTGGGCAAACTCTAGCGGCGGTCATTGCGTCCACTGATCAGATACGGGATGACGATGGGTTTGTCATTGCGGGCCACGACCCGCAATCCAGTGGTGGCGTGGCACTGGATCCCGGATCAAGTCCGGGATGACAAACTGGGGGTCCGGGATGACAAACTGGGGGTCCGGCATGACAAACTGGGGGTCCGGCATGACAAGCGATCCTCAACTGATTAAGCCAGGTCCCCGGTAAAGCCAGGGCACGTCGAGCAGGCGTTCGCCCAGAAGTTTCATGGCGGCGTCACGACCCCAGCGTATCAAGCCGGTGGCGTGAAATATCTGTCCGTTGCGAGTGGCGCGCGCCTGCACCCGGGCGTTGCGCTGCCAACGGGCGTTGGCGTAGCGTATCAGGGCGTCGGGCACCGGCAGAAGCTCGTCTTGCAGACATTGCGCCAGCGTCTGCGCATCCTCGATCGCCATGCCCGCACCTTGCGCCAGATACGGCAGCATCGGGTGCGCGGCGTCACCCAGCAGGGCAACGCGACCGCCCGCAAACTCATTGGCACCACGGGCCGGCGGTCGGATGCTCAAGCCCCACAAACGCCAGTGTTCAATGGCATGAATCAGTTCACGCAAGGGGGCACAGGTTTGCGCCATGCTGCGTCTCAGCTTGACAACATTGGCGGCATGATCCCAATACTCGATGTCACCCACCATGTCTCCCTGCACCACAGCGACGACATTAAGCCAGTCACCGCCGCGCACGGGGTATTGCACCACGTGCAGTGAGGGACCCAGCCAGGCTGTGATGTGCTGGGAACGAAGTTTCGCCGGCAGTACTTTCTGCGGCACCATCGCCCGATACGCGAGATGCCCGGTCGCCACAGGCACACCATCGTCAAGGAGTTGCTGGCGCACCCGGCTCCACAGACCGTCAGCACCGATCAGCAAGTCGGACTCGACCTGCTGGCCGCTCGCTGTCTGCATTTTCACGCCGCTGTCGCCCTGCTCGAAAGCGACCAGTTCGCTGTCCAGGTTCAACTCAACTTCACTGCTGCACTTCAAAGCCGTCTGCAGCAAGGCATGCAGATCGGCCCGGTGAATCGTGGCGTAAGGTGCACCGTAACGCTGCACCGTCGTGGCGCCCAGGCGCAAGACACCGAGTTCTGCGCCAGAGCTGGCACTGCGCACCTGCAAGTGCTCGGGAAAAGCGGCAACATCCCTTAAAGCATCACTCAGGCCCCAACCCTGAAGTACGCGCACGACGTTGGGCCCCATCTGGATGCCGGCACCGACCTCGGTGAATTGCTGGGAACATTCAAACAGCCTGATCGTGGATCCCGCGCGCGAGCACGCCAGCGCCGCCGCCAGTCCGCCGATGCCACCGCCAACAATAGAGATTCGTTTGCCCATGGCCGATCGATCAGAGTGCCTGCGCCAGACGCCCTATTCCCTCTTCGATTTTCTCCAGCCCGGCGGTGGCAAAGCTAAGACGCAGAGTTGACAAGTCAGGGTCGTGCGCAAAGAACGGTGCGCCGGGGACAAAGGCCACTCCTTTTTCAATGGCACGTTTGGCAAACTCCGCCGCATTGCTGATCCTGCCGTCGGTGCCGGTCAGGCGGGCCCAGAAGAACATACCCCCCTGCGGCTGGTTGAAGGAAATGGCATCGCCGAGTTCACGGCGCAGCGACTCGGCCATCACCTGTGCCCTTTCGGCGTAGGTTTTGCGCACCGCGGCCACCGCGGCGTCGAGCCGGTTCAAGCTCAGGTAGTGAGCGGCGATAGCCTGCGTCAGATTGCTGGTATGGGCGTCGCTGAACTGCTTGCACATCGTCGCGTTGGCCAGCAGTGCAGTCGGTGCAATCATCCAGCCGACGCGCAAGCCGGGTGACAGAATCTTGCTGAAACTGCCGCAATGCGCCAGCCAGTCACGGCTGCCCGGAACGCCTTCACTCAATGCCAGCATGCTCGGTGGTGGTGGCTTGCCAAAATAGAGCTCGCCATAGGGATCGTCTTCCACCACCAGGGTTTGCGTTTGCGCCGCAATCTGCAGAATGCGTTGGCGCCGCTCCAGGCTCAACGTGGCACCACTCGGGTTGCCAAAGGTCGGAATCAGGTACACCAGTTTGGGCTTGTGCAGGGCAATCAATTTCTCCAACTGGTCCACATCCACGCCGTCGGCATCAATCGGCGCACCGATGATGTCCGCGCCATACAGGCGAAAGCACTGGATCGTGGCGAGAAAAGTGGGAGCTTCCACGATCACCTTGTCGCCAGGAGAAATCATGGTTTTGCCGATCAGGTCGAGCGCTTGCTGGCTGCCGGTGGTGACGATCAATCCCTCGGGTTTGACAGTGACGTTGGACGCGCTGCCGACGCCGCCCTTGGCCGCATAGAACCGGCTCACCGCTTCGCGCAAGGGCTGATAACCCTCGGTCGCGCCATATTGCAACACCGGACCTGGATTATTGGAGAGAACGGCGTCGGCGGACATCCTGATGCCTTCGGCATCGAACAGCGCCGGATCCGGAAAGCCGCCGGCAAAACTGATGATGCCGGGCTTGCCCAGCAGTTTGAAGAGTTCGCGGATGGCTGATGTCTCAATCGCGTTCAGTCGCTCGGCAAATTGCATGAAAGTCTTTCGATGTTGGAGGATTGTCTTATGCTCCTATTATTATTCAGACCACGCTCACCGGGAAACGCATGCAAGCCAGCGCCATTGAGGGATTTTTTGCCACTTTGAAGGCGGCCAACCCGACGCCCGTGACCGAGCTGGAGTACAGCTCGGTCTTTGAATTGCTGTGTGCCGTCCTGCTGTCAGCCCAGGCAACGGACGTCAGCGTCAACAAGGCGACGCGCCGGCTGTTTCCGCTGGCCAATACGCCCCAGGCGATGCTGGATCTGGGATTGGCAGGCCTGGAGAACTGCATCCGCACGATCGGCCTGTTTCGCTCTAAAGCAAGACACCTGCTGCAGACTTGCCAGATCCTCATCGAGCAGCACGGCGGTGTGGTGCCGCGCACACGCGAGGCGCTGCAGGCCCTGCCTGGTGTCGGCAGAAAAACGGCCAATGTGGTGCTGAACGTTGCCTTTGGCGAAGCAACCATGGCGGTCGATACGCATCTTTTTAGAGTTGCTAACCGCACCGGCCTGGCTCCGGGCAAAACGCCCTACGAAGTGGAACTGAAACTGCTGGAGCGCGTACCGGCGGCCTATCTGGTGGATGCGCACCACTGGCTGATCCTGCACGGCCGCTATGTCTGCCAGGCCAGGAAACCCCTGTGCTGGCAGTGCGGCGTGCGTCCGTACTGCGATTTCAAGGACAAGTAACGACTGGCAAGGCGACCCACTGATGACCGAGCGCATGGATGGCGATGCGGCCGGCAAATACCGCTTCCAGCGCCCGGTGCGTGGCTGCGTCAGCGCAAGCCCCTTGATGCGCCACCCTGCCCTGTGCCATGACGACCATCTGGTCGGCGTGCAGAGCAAAGGAGATCTCGTGCAGCACGCTGACCACCGTCTTGCCCTGTTGCACCAGCGCACGCACCACAGCCAGCCAGTCTGACTGATGCGGCGGATCCAGATTGGCCAGCGGCTCGTCCATCAGCAGCACCTGCGCCTGCACGGCCAGCGCCCGCGCCAGCAGTACCCGTTGGCGCTCACCGCCCGAGAGTTGACCAAGCGCGCGCGCGCGCCAGTCCCAGGCCTGGGTCGCGCGCAAGGCTTGCTCCACCGCGCGGTGATCGGCGGCACTAGGGCTGTCGAGCCAGCGCTGGTAGGGCAGCCGCCCCAGCATGGCAACATCCCAGACGGTCAGATCATCGCCGGTGCCCTCGTTCTGACCGAGCCAGGCCAGTTGCTGGGCGCGTGACCGGCCCGACACCTGCTGCAGTGGCTGACCCAGCAACCGGACCTCGCCGCTGTGCGGCAGCAAACCGGCCAGCACCTTGAGCAGGGTCGATTTGCCGGCACCGTTGGGGCCCACGATGCTGCTCCAGCAGCCCGCCGGGAAACCGATGCTGATGTCATGCAGAATCTCCACCTGCCCCAGGCTGGCACGAATCGACGTGCCTCCGATCGCCGTTGCGTGCAGCGTGCTCATGACAAGCCGCTGCCCGACGCAATGCGGCTGCTGCGGTTCATCAGCCACAAGAGATAACCACCGCCCAGCACCGCCGTCAGCACGCCGACCGGCAGTTCCTGCGGCGCCAGCAGGCCACGCGCCAGCGTATCTGCGGCCAGCAGCAACACACCACCCATCAAACTCGAAAGCGCAATCAGATTGCGGTGTGTGGTTCTGACGACCGAGCGCACCAGATGTGGCGCTGCCAAGCCGACGAAGGCAATCATTCCGGTCTGCGCGACGGCCGTGCCAGTGGCCAACGCCAGGACACCGATCAGCATGGAGCGCACCTGCAGCAGGGGCAAGCCCAGACTGGCCGCTGTTGCCTCACCGAGCGAGAGTCCATCCAGCGCCGAGCTGAGCAGCCAGGCCAACATCAGGCACAGCATCCAGACCACCACCATCACCACGCACGCGCTCCAGCCAACAAACCCGGTGCTGCCGAGCATGAATGCCTGCATGGCCTGCATGATCTCGGGTGCCAGCATCATGATCAGCGAACTCATCGCACCCAGCACCACACCCACAATCACGCCAGCCAGCAACAGGCGCAAGGTGTGCTGCACACCGCGCGCCAGCAGCAGCGTCAGCAGCACCGCAGCGACGGCTCCGGCAAAGGCCGCGCCGGTCAGACCCAGACGCACCAACCACTGCGCCGCAAACGGCGACACACCAAACAAAACCAGTGCCAGCGCCACGCCCAGCGAGGCACCGGAGGCGCTGCCGAGCAGGTAGGGGTCGGCCAGCGGATTGCGAAACAAGCCCTGGGCCACGGCGCCAGCAAGCCCCAGCAGCGCACCAGCCAGCCAGGCGCCCAGGGTGCGCGGCATGCGGATGTCCTGAACGATCTGCAGTGCCAGCGGATCGTTCCAGACCTGCATCACACTTTCAAAGCCGGTGCTGCCAACGCTGGCTCCCAGCAAGGCCAGCAGTGCACTGGCCAGCAGCAGACCCAGGCCCAGCAAATAGGCAAGGCGCTGCGGGCGATACAAGGCTGTCATGAGCCTGATCCCGACAGGCAGCCGGCCATGATCTGCGCGCTTTCCGCCATGCGCGGCCCGGGCCGCACCACCACGTCGGCCTGCGCCGCAGTGAAGACGCAGACCCGCCCCTCGCGAATGGCTCTTATGCCCGGCCATCCGGGGCGACCCTGCAAGCCGGCGTAGCTGCGGTCGCCGACCATGATGACATCCGGATTGGCACGCACGACAAACTCCGGGTTCAGCTTGGGAAACGGTCCGAGACTGCCCGGAACAATGTTTTTGACCCCGAGCCGGCTCAGCGTCTCGCCGATAAAAGACGATTCGCTGGCAGCATAGGGTGCGCTGTTCACTTCAAAATAAACGCGCGTCTTGTCCGCCCCCGGAGGCAGGCTACGCACGGCCGTCAGGACGCCGGCTTCAATGCCGCGCCAGACACGCGCTGCATCGTTTACCTCCAGCAAGCGGCCGATGACCTCCAGCACCCGGCGCACATCGGCATGGGTTTTTGGCTCCAGCGCAATCACCTTGATGCCCAGCGACTGCAGCCGCTCGCCCACCGGCGCCGACGTGGCCATCAGCACGACGTCGGGCTTGAGCGCGATCACAGCCTCCAGATTGGGGTCGAGCCCGCCACCCACCTGGGGCAGCGCTTGCACGCTCTCAGGATAGTTCGAATAGCGATCCACGCCGACCAGACGCCGGCACTGGCCGAGCGCGCAAACGCTTTCCGTCAAAGACGGCAGCAGACTGACGATGCGCTGCGGCGATCTGGCAAAGGTCACGCTGAGGCCGCGGTCGTCGGTGACCTGCAGCGCCTGCACAGCCCCGGCAGCCAGCAGCCAGCCGGTCAGGATCAGGGTGACGAGGCGTCCGCGTGCCATGGTGCCCCGGCTACTTCTGAGCCCAAACCAGACCAAGGTAGAGCGCACGGCCAGACTGCTGGTAACCGTAGGCGGTCTGGTACTGGCGATCCAGCAGGTTGTCGATGCGTGCCGTCCATGCCAGTTCACGCGTCAAGGCATAGCGGGTCGTGATGTTGAGCAGGGTGTAAGCGGATAGCGCGGGTACCGTCACGATGTCGGGTCGCTCCGCTGTGTAGCGCAGGTCACCGCCTACCGTCCATGCACCCAGTGGCAGCGAGGCGCCCATGGAGGCCATGCTGCGGGCACGGCGGATCAGGCGCAAGCCGGTGCTCTCGTCGAGCGGGTCCTGCAGCGTCAGGCTGGCACGCAGATCCGCTGTGGCGACTCTGCCGCTATAGCTCAGCTCCAGCCCGCGGTTGCTGGCATCAGTCACATTGTTGAAGCTCCAGGTCGCGAAGTCGTACAGCATCAGGTTCGCTGTGCGGGTCTTGAACAGCGTCGCACGCGCCACCTGTCGGTCCTGCGCCCACTGCAGACCCAGTTCGGCTGACCGGGCGGTCTCCGGCTTGAGTGCCGGATTGCCAGAAAACGGGTCGTAAAGATAGCCCAGCGGCGGCAGATTGAAGGCCGACGAGGCGCTGGCAATCAGCTTCCAGGCCGGTTGCAGTTGAAAGCCATAACCGACATAGCCAGTGGTTTCTCCAGCCAGACCGTCGGCGTTGTCGCGCCGCAGATTCAACTGCATCGAATGCGCGCCGATCGCGCCAGAGAATCCGGCAAACAAGGAGAGCAGTCCGCGCTCGCGACTGAGCTGCGTGGCGTAACTGTCGTTCGTGTCAACCGACTGACGCTGCGACTCGACACCAGCGGTAAGCAGCCAGTTGCCCAGCGTCACGGCGTTGCTCCAGTTGAGCGTGCGGCTGCGCGTCAGGGCTTCACTTTCATACGGAAATGCGCTCTGGTTCGCGTCATACATGGAGCGCTCACGGCCCTGACTGAAGCTCAAGCGGCTGAGCCAATCACGTGTCAATTGGTGGTCGCTGTAAACGGACCAACTTGCGAGTTTGCTGGCGCCTTTATAGACATCCGTGGCGCTGCCGAAGCCACCGCCATCGGCATCGAACTGTCCGTCGCTGCCCTGAGCGCGCAGACCCACGGTGTGACCCGGTGCCAGGGCTTGCGTCAGACCCAGATTGAAGTTGCTGTTGCGGTAACCATCGGCATCCGGGTTCTCGTTCGGATACTGGCTCGTGTCCATCGCAGAAAAGCCACTGGTCGCAGTACGCCCGACGCCAAAAAAGAAGCTGGTCTCGCCGCTCTGTCCACTCACACCCGCCGAGGCGCGCGAGCTGCCATAGGAGCCGACTTCGACCGTGGCAAAGGCCTTCGACGCGCCCTGCCCCTTGCGCATGAAAACCTGGATCACACCACCGACTGCACCGCTGCCGTAGATTGCTGAAACGTTGCCACGCACGACCTCGACGCGCTCGACCTGATCGAGCATGAGGTGCTCCAGACTGATGCTGCCGGTGCTGTCCTGCTTGGTCAGCGGCACGCCGTCAATCAGCACCAACACCTGCAGCGCGGCACTGCCACGCAGGAACAAACTGGCTGCGGTACCGCGGCCACCATTTTGCGTAAATTGAAAGCCGGCTTCGCTGGCCAGCAAACTTGGCAAATCGACGGCCTGCGAGCGCTCAATCACGTCACGCCCGAGCACCGTGGTGTGCGGCACGGCGTCAATCAGGAGCTGCTCGGAGCGGTTCGCCGTGACCACGGTTTGCTGGAGTTCAACGGTTCTGGAGCCGCTTTGGGCCAGCCCCTCAAAAGACGCAGACAACAGCAAGGCCACGACCAGCAGGCGCTTGTACGGAAAACAATTTTTCATGAGAGGAACAGATCAACAAAAAACCCTCGCCGTCGTCCCCGACAGCGCTTGGGCATCACGGTTGCGCGCCAGGCGTGCAACCTCCGTGTTGGCCGGTATCCGGGCTGGTGGACCAACCTCCATCGCCTTCCCAAGCGTGTGTTCAAAACGCTCAGTGGCCGTGATGGAAGCGGAATCAGAATGATTCGTCCACTTACCGTTGCGGGGGCAGCGCAGGTTAGGTCGTGGTGAACACAAACCCTCCTGCTTCCCGTTGAACTGCAGCGTGTGAACCACACCGCGAGCACCAACGGCCGGATTCTACCGCCGATTGCTTTACACAAACCCTACAATGGCACCCTATGGCGAACTCGTCCCAAATCGACCAAATTACCGAGCGCGTTGAGCGCCTGCTATTGCGCTATCAGGAACTGCAGCGCACCAATGTCTTGCTGGGCGCGCAGGTCGATGCACTGACGCAAGAGCGCGACTCCCTCAAGTCCCGACTCGGCGCAGCGCGCGCCCGGGTCGATGCGCTGCTGGAGCGCCTGCCTGAGACAAGCACCGGCACCAAGCAACAGAGCACGGCATGAAACAGCTTGAAGTACAAATCATGGGACAGAGCTACCTGCTGGGCTGCCCCGAGGGCGGCGACCAGCAATTGCTGCAGGCCGTTGAGCGCGTTGACAGCGCCATGTGCAAGATCCGTGATGGCGGCAAGATCAAGGCGCGCGACCGCATTGCGGTGCTGGCCGCGCTGAATCTGGCCTTTGACCTGACAGACCAGGCGCCCTCTACTCCGGTCAGCCAGGACAGCGCAACGGCAACTGAACATGATCCGCTGCTAGCCTCTTTGCTGCAGCGACTCGACCTCGCGCTGGCCGACGACGGCCGTCTGCTCTGAGACAAACATTCTGCGCTGCAGCGGCGCTCCGCCAAGCCTACAATCTGCTTCGTCTGCAGTGCATGCCGGGCTGTATATTTCCTTGAACCAATGCTCATAGAGCCCGGGCTTGGAACATCGCTGCTCAAGCGTGATCATCTCGCGTCAGATGAGCCCAATGAGCAGTTGACCTCGCCCACCTGAACCCCGGTTCAGGATGCCGGTTCGGTGGCACTTGCAGACACCTTTTTCGATTGGGTTCGGCTCATGAAGGCGTGTCGCATCGCTCCTGCACAAACCGGACAAAGTACTTGCGATGAACCGGGCAGTTCGATTTACTGCCGACGAGAATGCCTATGCGTCAAAGGTTTGCAACGGCGCCAGGCCCGATTTAGCGGGTGGAAATGGTCGGTGCCTTGCGCCAGACACTTGCCAGCCACGGCTGCTGTTCGCGTGGCAGGCCCGGTGGTCGGTAGTAATGCGTCAGCTCCGCGAACCCGGCCACTGTCACGTAGTTGCGCCAGGTCGGCCAATCGTAGAAGGCACCGTATCGGTCGCCGTTCCAGCCCTCCACACCGTTGCCATGCGGGTTCGAACAAAAAAGGACACCGCCAGGCTTGAGGGCCAAGTGGAGTTCCGTCAAAACGCGCGGCAGCACTTCACTGGGGATGTGGAACAGCACAGCGTTGGCGAACACGCCATCAAATCGCTCGCGGGGCAGGTCCAACTGCAAAAAATTCTGTTCAAGCACCTGACAGCCGCTGTGTGCTCGTGCCAGAGCGGCCAGTTGCGCCGAGCCCTCCAGCCCCGTCACACGGTGACCAAGCGCCTTGAAGCGCACGAGATCGCGCCCGGGGCCGCAACCGAAGTCAAGAACTTCAAGAGGGGGCGTGGACTCGACATGCCTCAATAAGGCGTCGATGTTTTGGCTCACGTCGTGATCGCGTGTGCCCTCCCAGAACGCCTGGGCGTTCTGGTCGTAGTACGCCAGCGTGCGCGCGGCGATGCGTTGCAGATCTTCGTGTGTCTGTTGCATGAGCCATTGTGTCATGCAGCCCGACAGTCAACGAAGATAAAGGCCACATGACAGCCCGTGTCGCGGTCCCTATATAGTTCAGCACCAGGTCGAGAATCAAACAATGGAGCTGATACCAATGACGACAATCAAGTACTACTGGGAGGATTTCACGCCCGGGTGGCAATTTGAGTCGCAGCCGAGAGTGCTCACCTCCGATGAGATCATGAGGTTTGCGCGCGACTACGATCCGCAGTCCTACCACGTTGATGAAGAGGCGGCGAAATCCTCACCCTTCGGCGGTCTGATCGCCAGCGGCTGGCAAACTTGCGGCGTGGCGATGCGTCTCATGTGCGATGGCTACCTGCTCCAGAGCGCTTGCATCGGTTCGCCAGGACTCGATGAGTTGCGCTGGTTCAAGCCTGTGAGGCCAGGCGACGGACTGCGGCTGCATTCGACGGTGATCGACCAAACAGCGTCGCAAAGAGACCTGACCCGCGGCACAGTGAAATTCCGTTGGGACGTGTTAAACCAGAAGAATGAGGTCGTGTGCAGCATGACGGGTCGTCAGCACTACCGTCGCCGTACACCGCTGATGATGCAATAAGGAAATTTGTTCTCGGCATCATCACAGCCTTCCTTGTTGTCGGTGCTGCTTGCGCTGCTGAGGTCAACGGAATGCACTTTGGCCGGTGGCAAACCATCCGCGTCATCAAGGACATGACATTTTTCGACCGTGGTGTCTGGCTCAGCCTGACCCGCTTCAGCATTTGAGGAACAAATGCTGAGAGACTGGTTCAAGAAGATGCAAAACGAAGGAAAGTTTCCCGACAGAGACCGGCAACCACGCCTCTATCCGTCACAACCAGCGCCAGACCCCTAAAGCGCAGCCGATCAGTGCAGATTTGATATTGCGCCAGCAGTGCGCAGTAGCATCAGGCATCGCTTCCCATGCTTTCGCCGTAGCACTCACCTGCTCCCCCTTGCCATTGGTTTGTTGAGACACCACAAACCCACACCTTGTGAATTGCGGCCCCAATGGCTTATCGACCACTCAGCCAGATTACTTTAGCGGTGTTGGCGGTGACGCCTCTGCCTGGAACAGTGCGATACTTGCCCGCGGCATCAAAGGCAGCGGTGTCAATCAACAGTCCAGCGGCACTTGCAGACACCTATTCCAGATATGAAGACACAGATTGATCACTTGGTAGTGGTGGCCCGGACCCTGGAGCTTGGGGTGCAATGGTGCGAGGCAACTTTGGGCATCACGCCCGGCGCCGGCGGTGAACACGCCGTGTATGGCACGCACAACCGATTATTCAAGATTGCCACACCAGCCAACCCACTGGCTTACTTTGAGATCATCGCCATCAACCCCAACGCTGCGCGTGCTGCAAACCCAGCAAAGAAGCGCTGGTTCGACATGGACGATCCGGCGCTTCAGGCGGCCGTCGCCCTTGGCCCGCGCCTCGTGCATTTTGTTGCCAACACCAGCGATCTTCAGGCCGCCCGAATGGCTTTGAAGGCTCAGGGCATTGACCGTGGGCCAGCGATTCAAGCCAGTCGCCATTCCAGACGGGGCTTGCTGCAATGGCAAATTTCCGTGCGCGAGGATGGGCAGCGCTTGTTCGACGGCACGCTCCCCAGCCTGATTCAATGGGGCAAGCCCGATGACGCCGAGCCTTTGCGCCTGCACCCAAGAAACAGCCTGCCTCGATCGGGTGTGACATTGCAAACCATTTCCGTGACCCATCCGACAGCGCCGAAGCTTCAGGCGGCTTACGATGCGATCGGACTGGCGGGCCTTGCAATCGAAGCCGGTCCGGCCAACCTCAGCGTCACCTTGCACACGCCCAGAGGCCCGATCCAGTTGCAAAGTCACGGCCTCTAGTGCGCCTCAAGCCGCTATCAGTTCTCCCCCCAAAGCCTCCATCAAATCGGGCAGCAGTTTGCGCAGTTCGCCGGTCGCAATCGCGGTGTCAGCATCGAATCCCTCATCCTTGCCCGTAGCCTTGCTGTCAAAGACCACGTCCAGAAACGCCAGTTTCTTGATCTGCAGGTTCTCGGTCAGGACAAACGAGACGCGACTGTCCCAGGTGAGGGCCAGTCGGGTCGGCAGCTTGCCTGACTGAACGTGCTGGCGTACCTCGTCGGTGTCCAGAGCGTGACGCGCGTAACGCACTACGGCCTTGGATTCGTCGGCAGCTTTGAGCTCGCACTCTCGATCGACGCTAAAGCCTGCAGGAGCTTGCTGGCTGATCAACCACTCTGACATGGCCGCGCTCGGCGACACCTGGCTATTGAACAGCGTCACTGCCAGACCTGGTACCGACTTGACCAGCATCGTTACCACATCGTCGGTGCGCGCTTGACTCACCGCGTCGATCACCAGCAGCCGGGCTTTCGGGTCAATCCAGATCCCGACGGACACCTGCTTGGTAAACGCCATCGGCAGC
>CAITZZ010000226.1 GCA_903897005.1 uncultured beta proteobacterium
CGGACTGACCGTGACGGTGCCGCTGTTCGTGCTCAATCAGGTGCAGGAGGAGCGCTGCGAGTGGCTGGTGCCGGGCATGCTCAAGGAGAAAATTCAGGCCCTGCTGAAAACCTTGCATCAGCGTCCGCGCTCGCGTCTGGTACCGCTGCCAGAGAGTGCCAGCAAGATGGCCGAGGCGCTCAATGTGCCCGAAGTGTTCGGCCAGGGCTCGCTTATGGACGCAGTGCTCAAACAGGTACGGCTGGCGACTTCGCTCGATCTGGTGCGCGCCGACATCAAGGCAGACATGCTGTCGCCGCACTTCTTCATGAACTTCCGGGTCGTGGACGAGCATGGGCGCCAGCTTGGGACCGGCCGCAATCTGGGCGCGCTCAAGGCCGAACTGGGCGCCCAGGCACGCGGGGCTTTTCAGGCCCTGGCCGGCCTGAAGATGGCGCGCGACGCGGCCACTGCGGGCCCTGCACCTATTGGCGCACCCGCGACCAAGAGCAAGGAACAGCAACGTGATCTGCCCAAAAATCCGACGCCAGCAACGCCAGCCGGTCAACGCTATACCGACTGGACCTTTGGCGAGTTGCCCGAACTGCTGGAAATTCAAAAAGGGGGCCAGACCCTGATTGGCTACCCGGGGCTGATTGACCTGGGCGAGGCAGTGGCGATCGAAGTCTTTGATGAACCCGATGTAGCAGCGGCCCGGCACCGCGTCGGGCTGCGCCGCCTGTTTGCGCTGCAGATCAAGGATGCCCTCAAGTACCTGGAAAAGAATATTCCGGACCTGCAGAAGATGGCGGTGTTGTACACCCAGGTCGGCAAGACGGCCGATGGCGCTGGCGGCGGTACGCTGGAGGAATTGCGTGAGCAGATCATTGCCGTGGCGCTGGAGCGGGCCTTTTTGCTGGAGCCGCTGCCGACCAACGAGTTCGACTTCAAGCGCCGCATTGATGAGGGCAGGGGACGCCTGACCCTGATCGCCAACGAGGTGGCACGGCTCGCCGCCACGATCCTGACGGAACATGCCGGCGCAGCGCGCAAGATCAAGGACAGCAAGAGTGCACAGGAGGCCAGCGCCGATTGCGCGCAGCAATTGGCGCGCCTGATGCCCAAGCGCTTTCTGATCCAGTCACCCTGGGGCGCGCTGCAGCACTTTGCGCGCTACCTCAAGGCCATCACGGCACGGCTTGACAAGTACCGCGCGGATCCGGCGCGCGACGCCGCCAAGGCGGGCGAACTGCGCCCGCTGGAGCAGCGTTACTGGCGTCTGGTGGCCGAGCGCAAAGGCGTGCAGGACGCACGCCTGCAGGAGTTTCGCTGGTTGCTGGAAGAACTGCGCGTGAGCTTCTTTGCTCAGGAACTGCGCACCCCGCAGCCGGTGAGCGTGAAACGGCTGGACAAGGCCTGGGCCCAGCTCAACACCTGAGCCGGCCTAGAGTTTTGCCAGTCGTTCCAGCGCAGCGTTCAGGGTCTCGTCCTTCTTGGCAAAGCAGAAGCGCACGACGCGCTGGTCAAAACCATTGCCGTAAAAAGCCGACAGCGGAATGGCGGCAACACCGATCTCGGAGGTCAGCCATTTGCAGAACTCGGTTTCGCTCAGGTCGCTGACATCCGAGATATTGAC
>CAITZZ010000227.1 GCA_903897005.1 uncultured beta proteobacterium
GAATCCGGCAGCGCTGCCAGCGCACAGTGATCACTTGCACGCCACGAACGCCTTGCCAGCCAAAGCCGTCTGCAATTCGCTCAGTCGCGCTTGCAGTGCCCCGTCCGCGGCGGGCAGTCGCAGCATGATGCGGCTGGGCTGTGCACGCTCCTGCAGCACACGCGCTGTGCGCACGCCGCGCTGACTCAGACCGGCCAGAGCAGCATCGGCTGCGGCCTGGGTCGCAAAGCCGCCCAGCGACACCCCCCACTGCAGCGCCGGATCGGTCAGTGGCTCAAAGCGCAGGTTCAAGGAGGCCAGTTCGGCGCGCTTTTTCGCCAGGGCCTCGGGGCTGGCATATTTGCCCATATAGACAATCCAGCGTGCCGGCTCTGCTGTGTTGCTCAGGGTCCAGGATCCCGGTGGCAGCACGGCGGCCAAGGCAGCGCGCAAGGAACTGGCCTGGGCTTCTTCAAAAGGACCCGCTTGCAGGCATGCGCTTGATTTTCCGGCTGCCGCTGCCGTCTCCCATTGAAGCAATTCCTGCGCTGTAAGCAGATGCAGGGACTCGGGCTTGATCTGTCCTTGCAGACGCTGTGGTTCCGTCTGCTGCTGCGGGCCCCAGGCTGGAAAGACGCGTTCGGTCCAGGCGAAGTAGAGGCCATTGACCAGCAGCAAGCACAGGACCAGCAAGCGCAGCATGCCAAGCCTCAGGAAGGGTCGCCAGACGATGCGCCGAGTGGGCGCACGCTGACCTCGGCGCTGGTCACACGGATCAAGCCCTGCGCTGTTTCAAGCTGCAGCGCCCCGCGGCGGTCAACCCCCTGCGCGATGCCGGCAGTCCCGTTGCTGAGCGTCACAGCGACGTTGCGCAACGCATCATGGCGATTGAACTCTGCCTGAAATGGGGCGAAACCATGCTGCTCAAAGACCTTGATGGTTCGTACCAGCGGTGCTGCGATCTTCAGCAGGGCTTCAGTCGTGTCGATGTCCGGCAGCAGTTCCTGCAGCCATGCCGGTGGCGTGGCAAGGCCGGCGCCTGCGCGCGGGCGGATGTTGATTCCTACGCCCACCACGACATACCGGCTGCTGCCGAAGCTGGCCGTTTCGATCAGAATCCCGGCCAGCTTGCGCCCTTGCCACCAGAGATCGTTCGGCCATTTCAGCTGCAGATCAGGGTGCAGGCTCTGAACAATGCTCAGACCCACCGCCAGCGACAAGCCGGACCAATCGTCAGGTGCCAAGGGCAGGCCAAGGGAAAAAGAGAAATCACTGGACCACTGGCGTCCGAGGCGACCCCGGCCAGCGCTCTGCTGCTCGGCCAGTAGCAGCACGGGCTGGGTCTGCCCGTCGCGGGCACGGCGCATCAATTCGCTGTTGCTGGAATCAATCTGTGCCAACACTTCGAAGTGAAAGCCGGGCAGATCGGGCGCAATGGCCTGTTCGATCTGCTGCGCCGGCCAGTCCGTTGCGCTGCTCATGGCGTCTGCTAGCCGCGCCGGCGCTTGGGTGCCAGCAGTGTGCCGCGACAGTCTTTGGCGCCGCACCAGCAGGGGTACTCGGCTTTGAGCTTGGGTGTGTGGCGCTCATGCAGGATCAGGCCGTAGTCGTAGTTGAGCTCTTCGCCAGCCAGGATGTTGCGCAAGGCCTTGATGAAAATGCGCCCGTCCTTTTCGTCGGCTTCGCAGTTGGCGCTGCAGGCGTGATTGATCCAGCGCGATGAATTGCCGCCGACCTTGGCATCGATCACGCGACTCTCACTGAGGTGAAAATAAAACGTGTGGTTCGGGTCGGCCGGATCGTGCGGATGGCGCTGCTGCGCCTCGGGCCAGCTGATGACCTCACCGACGTACTCAATCAGCACTTCACCCTCTGCGATATCCTGCAGGGCGAACACCCCTTTGCCATGCACGCCGGAGCGGCGGACCTGGATGCGGCGGCTGGCTAGGCGGGGGGTTTTTTTGGACACAACAAAAAATTTGGTATGGTGAACTCGTATGGGCGCGTGGGTGCGCGCTCACGTGTATGTGCGTGCGCTCGTGCGCCCGCGAGAAAAACGGATTGTAAAGTCAGATGAAGAATACAGCTTTCACCAAGACATTGGTCATTGCCGAAAAGCCTTCGGTCGCCCAGGACATTGTGCGGGCCCTCACCACGGCATCGGGCAAGTTCGAGAAACACGAGGAACATTTTGAAAACGAGAAGTACGTCGTTACCAGCGCCGTCGGGCATCTGCTGGAAATTCAGGCGCCCGAGGAATTTGACGTCAAGCGCGGCAAGTGGAGCTTTGCCCACCTGCCGGTGATCCCGCCGCACTTTGACGTCAAACCCATGGACAAGACCAAGACGAGGCTCAATGCCATCGTCAAGCAGGCCAAGCGCAAGGACGTGGGGGCCCTGATCAACGCCTGCGACGCCGGGCGCGAAGGTGAACTGATCTTTCGCTTGATCCAGCAGTACAGCAAGGTCAAGCTGCCGGTGCAACGGCTCTGGCTGCAGTCGATGACGCCGCAAGCGATACGCGATGGCTTCGATACGTTGCGCAGTGACCAGCAGATGCTGCCCCTGGCTGACGCGGCGCGCTGCCGCAGCGAGGCCGACTGGCTGGTGGGGATCAACGGCACGCGTGCCATGACGGCCTTCAATTCGCGCGATGGCGGCTTTTTCCTTACGACAGTGGGTCGTGTGCAGACGCCAACCTTGAGTGTCGTGGTTGAGCGCGAGGAGCAGATTCGCAAATTCATCAGCCGCGACTACTTCGAGGTGCATGCCACATTCGGCGCCAGCGCTGGAGAGTACAACGGCAAATGGTTTGATCCGGCCTGGAAAAAGGCCGCGGCCAATCTGGCGGCCGGCAATACGGATGAGCCGGATGCGGAACTGAAGGCCGATCGCCTCTGGAGCGAGCGCGAGGCGCGCGCCATCGCTGATGCCGTGCGTGGCCAGAAGGCCAGCGTCACGGAAGAAAGCAAGCCGACGACGCAAGCATCCCCCTTGCTGTTTGATCTGACCAGCTTGCAGCGCGAGGCCAACGGCAAATTCGGCTACTCGGCCAAGACGACACTTTCGATCGCACAAAGCCTGTACGAACGCCACAAGGCACTGACCTATCCGCGTACCGATTCGCGTGCGCTGCCGGAAGACTACGTGCCCGTGGTGAAACAGACCTTCGAGATGTTGGCTGGCAGCCCCATGAAGCACCTGGCCTCCCATGCGGCAACAGCGCTGAAGAGTCACTACATCGTCAAGAGCAAACGGGTTTTTGACAACGCCAAGGTCAGCGACCACTTTGCCATCATTCCGACCTTGCAGGCGCCGCACGGGCTGAGTGAAGCCGAACAAAAAATTTACGATCTCGTGGTGCGGCGCTTCATGGCCGTGTTTTTCCCCAGCGCCGAATACCAGATCACCACGCGCATTACAACTGCGGCCCAGCACAACTTCAAGACGGAAGGCAAGGTCCTGGTCAAGCCAGGCTGGCTCGCCATCTACGGCAAGGAAGCCGCC
>CAITZZ010000228.1 GCA_903897005.1 uncultured beta proteobacterium
ACGATCAGGACATGACTGGCCGCAGGCAGGTCTGCGTAACTGCACGGATCGTCAAAAAGTGCGCTGCCGACTGCAATGCTGTAGCTACGCTCCTGCAATTCAATGGGAACTGTCTGGGTGCTCATACCCGCGAGTTTAGGGGCAGCACGCCCGCCAATTCAAGTTGCTTCACAATCATGCCGACCAGCGTCGCTACCGAGGGACGTCCGGTATCAATAACGAAGTGCGCGGTCTCCCGATACAGCGGATCACGCAGCGTGTGCAGATCGCGCAAACGATTCAGGGGATCAGCGACCTGCAGCAAAGGCCGATTGACGTCGTGACGCAAGCGCCTGAACAACTCATCGGGCGAGGAATTGAGGTAGACCACCTGACTGTGTTGGCGCAAGCGCCGACGATTGGCCTGGCGCAGTATGACACCGCCGCCGGTTGACAGGACACCTGATCCACCCTGTGTCAGCTCATCAATCACCGACTCCTCGACATCGCGAAACCGCTCTTCACCCTCGCGCTCAAAGTACTCACGGATCGAACAGCCCAACTGCTGCTCGATCACATGATCGGAGTCAGAGAAGGGGAGTTGCAGTCGCCTGGCAAGTTGGCGTCCGACGGTTGATTTGCCAGAGCCGGGCAGGCCAATGAGCGATATCAATGGTCAAACACCCATCTCATGCAAGTTCAGGGTGTCGGGAAGGCATAGGTCTTCACCCCCGCAGGGGTGGTGACGGTAATGGCGACCTGATCTCCAGTGGCGCATTGTTTCAGGCTCAAGGTGAGCGTCAGCGGCTCGAGCGAGTCGGGTACCGCCGAGTGAGACTGGCTGACCAGGGAACAAGTGCCATAGATGGGAGTGGCAGCGCCATCGGTTGGAAGTTTTGGCGTGTTATCCGTTACGACCACCGAAATGCTGCTCCCGGTCGGAACACTTCTTCCGTTCAAATCTTGAATGATGACGGTCAGACCCGTTGCCACGAACCCATTGTTCCACTGTGCGTCGCCCGCACCCGTCCACACAGGATTGTTGATGAGCAGGTCATCTGTGGAAAAAACAATCACCACTTGTCCACGCACGTCGGCAGCGCCCCACACACCATCACCCTGATTCGGCAGGGGAGTGGTTCCGCCCGCCTCGGCTGCACGCGGAATGGCGAACTCACCTGGCTGGTGCACATACATGGTTCCATCCCAACTCGGAATCAGTGATGTTGTTCCATCAGCATTCAGCTTGAACGCCCCTGGCGTCACATTCGCGGTTGCGAGATCGTCTCGGTAGGCAGTACCGAGGTCATTGCCGATCAGGCTGAAAGAATCCCCGGCGTCGTAGGTATTGCTGAAATTTGTATCGGTGAAATCCTCTTCGCCGGCGGTGTAGGCCAGGATCGAGACATAGCCGTTCTTAGTGGCATCTGCCGCAAACGGGCGGGGATTCTGTGTACGAATGGTCACAGTGCACTGGGAGTCGCCTGGCACAGCTCCGGTGACGCAGGTCGGCGGAATCATCACACCCGCCTCCGATACAAAGTTAACCGCGGTCCCGTCCGGAACCGGATTGCCCTGGCGGTCCGCCAGTGACATGGTCACGGTGGTCGTTGCGCCATCAAAATTGAAACCGCGAATGGCGTGCTTGGCTGGGACCAGACTCACCCGTGACTGCACCGGACGCCCTGAAGCAATCACGACGACCGACGAATCCGTCTTAATCGACAGGTTCGACACCAGGGCTGCGTTGACCAGAACATTGGTTGGCACGGTGCCCGAGAACACCGGCACGGAAACCTTGCCCAGGGAATCGGTCGTCAGGGTTACCGGAGCCACATTACCGACCGTACCGAACGTGGCCTTGGGAGTACCCCCATTCAATGTTTTGAGAGAAACCAGCACATCCTGCCCGGGCAGTGCTTCCCCGCGGGCATTAGAGAGCAGGAACTGGACCATTGCCTGCGTCGCCCCACCGGAATTGGCCAGGTAAATCCGCGACTTGCTGGCGTCCGTCGGAACCACAAAACTCAAATTGGTCGCCGGGGCAGCGAGCACGCTGACGGACTTGCTCACTGTACTGGCACCAACAGCACTCACCGAAAGATCAACCGTCTTGCCGCCACAACCAAGGGTACTGACCGTCGTTCCCGCAATATCGGTTGCCGTGAAACTGGCGGTCGCGATGCCACTGGTGTTCGTCGGCGCGGTCGCCGGCGATAGCTGGCCGCAGCTGGAAGAAAAGCTCACTTGTACCGAGGGTGCCACACTGGTTCCAAGCATGGCGCGCACCGAGATTTGCCGGGTACCGTAGGCGGCCAGGCTGGCAGCGCCGACATCAAAGGTGTCGAGCGTCAGAGTGGCCGCGCCGACCACGGCACCCACCGAGTAGTCAACCCCACCAGTCACAACCGTCGTGACCGAGGCACCCGTTGCATTCGATCCGGAAATCGAAGCGGCGCCCGCCAGTGTTCCGGCGCCACCCACGGTTGCTGATGCCCGCGTCACCTTGACGGTCGCAACGCCCAATGAGTCGGTGAGTTGGGAACTTCCTTCCGGGAACGTAATCTTGGTCAGATCGGCCGTGATGTCAATCCGCTTTTGCGATACCGGTGTGCCATCCGAAAACTTCAGAATAGCCTTCAAGGTCGTCAGCCCGGAAGATCCGATGGTATTGGTAACAGCATTGGCCGCGTCGCGCAGTTCCAACTGCAATAGCGGCGGATCAACCCTGATTTGCAAAACCGAAGACGATGCTTGTGCATACGTGTCAGTAGATTTGAATGTCAGAGACAGTGCCGTCGTGCCAAATTCAAACAAATTGGTCCGACCCACTCTTATTCTGGCCATACCATTGGCATCGGTGGTCGCGCTGGTTCCGTTTGGAAAGAGAAGCAGACTTGAACCCGTTCCCGTATCCAGCGATACGAGTTGATTCGGTGCCGGCTTGCCGTCTTTCGTCGTCAACAAGCCGACGATCTCGGTTCCGCTCGCAGCACCGATCGATGCGACAACGGCGCCCGAGGTCGTGTCTTTGAGCTGTGCCACCAACAGGGTTTCGACCGGAGTGACCGTGACCGTGCCCGTAACGCACACACCATTTTGCAGAACTTTTGGTGCCGTGCAAGTAACCGTGCCGCCACTCGAAGTCCCTGGATTGCCACCGCCACCACCGCATGCTGCCAGCACGCCCAGCATCAATAAAGCACAACTGTATTTCAGTAGATTCATAACCGGTTTCCTGCGATTGCTGTCAGATCAGCGAGTGCCGTTCTTGTCCGAAATAATCCTGGGCGTCACAAAGACCAGAAGCTCCCGTTTCGAACTGTTGCGAAGTTTTGACTTGAACAAGTTGCCCAGCCAAGGCACATCGGCCAGCACGGGCACGCCGGTCTGATTGCTTGAATCCTCAAGCTCGAACACACCACCGATCAGGACCGTACCGCCGTTCTCCACGAGTACCTGGGTCGTCACATTCTTCACCTCCAGCACCGGTCCGGCATTGGAAGTAAATGAAGTATTGATGGCATCCTTGTTGACATCCAGGTCCATGATGATGGCGCCCTCGGGCGTAATTTGCGGTGTGACCTCCAGTCTGAGCGCGGCGTCCTTGAAGGCCGTTGTGCAGGTCTGGGTTCCCCCTGCCGCAGAGGTACAGGATTGATAGGGGACCTGCTGTCCCTGCTTGATGAATGCCTTCTTTCCGTCCGAAGTCACCACTCTTGGACTGGAAACAATCTTGCCCTTGTTATCTGCTTCCAAAGCAGAAATCTCCAGGTTCAGAAAGCGATTCGCAAGGTTGCTGAAGATGGACAGTGCAAAACTCGGCACGGGATTGAGCCCCAAATTTGCCGCGCTGGGCGCGGTCGCTGGCAAGGTAACAAAGCTACCCGTGGTGTTGACGGTTCCACCACCGCCACTGCTGGCTACCGCATCCTGGTAACTGGTACCAAACGCAATCCGGTTGTTGCCGCTATTAGAAAGCGCATAGCCGCCATCGCCGCCCTTGTTGGCGCGCTGGTCTGTGGCACCAAACTTGACACCCAAGGATTTGCCAAAGGCTTCATCGGCAGTCACGATGCGAACCTCAATCATCACCTGGCGCACCGCGACATCAAGCTTTTGCAGCAATTGCAGCACCTGCTCCAACCGCGACGGCACATCGGTTACAAACAATTGATTGGTGCGTGGATCAGCCGTTGCGCTACCGCGTGCGCTGAGCGTTCGCCCTGCGCTTTTTTCTCCGCCACCAGCACCGGTCAACTGCTTGGCAATATCCTCTGCCTTGGCGTAGTTCATCTGGAACGACTGCGTGCGCACCGGCTCCAGGTTCAGCACCGCCGCCTTGGATTCGAGTTCGAGTTTTTCCTTGGCAATAATCTCATCTTTCGGAGCAATCCAGATGACATTGGCGGTCTTGCGCATGCCCAGGCCTTTGGCCTGCAAAATAATGTCCAGTGCCTGATCCCATGGCACATCCTGCAAACGCAGGGTGACGGCACCGGTCACCGAGTCTGAAGTGATGATGTTGAAATTGGTGAAATCAGCAATCACCTGCAACAGGGAACGAACCTCGATATTCTGGAAATTGAGTGACAATTTTTGTCCGCCATACCCGGGACCCTGCGTCAATTTTGACGGGTCAATCTTCAGTGGTTTGACTTCCACCACGAACTGTTGATCGCTTTGATAGGCGCTGTGCACCCACAGCCCCTTGGGCTCGATCACCATGCGCACGCGGTCCCCGCTCTGGGCGGTCGTGATCGTTTGCACTGGGGTGCCAAAATCAGTCACATCCAGGCGCCGGCGCAAACCTTCGGGCAAACTTGACTTCATGAACTCGACAACCAGGGCTTCCCCTTGCTGCCTGATATCAACACCCACCTGGTTGTTCGGCAAGTCCACCACCACGCGACCGGAACCCTCGTCGCCACGACGGAAGTCCAGATCTTTCAATGGCAAGGTGTCGCGACTGCGGTTTTCCGCGAAGACCGGGGTCAGAATGGCAGTGGGTGCTGCAGCCACAACCGACTCCAGTACCACAAGCAGCGATTTGCCTTGTAGCTGTGCCTTGTAGGGCGTGATCTGTTTCAAATTCAGCACCACGCGCGTACGGTCACCGGATTGCACCACGTTGACCGATTTCAAATTACCCTGATTCACATCGACCGTTGATCGACCCAAGGCATTGGAAACCCCCGGAAAATCAAGCGCGATCCGGGCCGGCGATTGAATCGAAAACCCGGTAGGAACGGCCCCCAGTTGCTGCGTCAAATCAATACGCACGACTTCGGCACCACCCTGAATCGATGCCGATACCGCCTCAATAGCACCTTGTGCATGCGCCATCAGCGCCATCAACATGATGCTTGCGGCCAAGCCGGCGCTACGCCACATTCGCTTGCCCAACCCATAGCTCTGACCGTTCATTTTGACCTCTCTTGCAACTGCAAGGTAGCAGTGCGTTCAATCCATTCACCCGTGGCGTCCTGCACAATTTCGCGCAACGTGAGCTCGGTCTCGGCGATCTTGCCCACACGCCCATAGTTTTGCCCGAGATAATTGCCAAGCCGTACCTGATACAACAAATTTTCCACTTTCACCAGGGCAACCGGCTGACCCGACTGCGTCATGCTTCCAACCAAGGTCATCGCATCCAGCGGAAACGCCTCCAAGGCCTCGCGGCGCCGTGCCAACTCAGGCGCGATCAGCGCGCCATTGGCAGCCGCTTGCGTAGAGTCTCGCTTGAGGGCCTGCGTCAGTTTCTGATTGCTGAAAGGCTCTATCGTCGCGACCTGCCCATAGCTCTCGGGTATGAACTGCTTGGGCTCGGAAATTGGTGCAATTCGGGGTCGCGTCTGGCTCTTCTGCTCAGTCATCCACTGACGCAATTCACTCTCACTGGATGCACCGCAGCCGGCGAGCAGCAGCACCGCTACGATCATGGCAAGCTGGCGCATCGACTTCATTTAGCGACTCCCTTGGGCGCCGCCGCCTTGCGCTGCATGGCAACCTCCCCGGCATCGAGATAGCGGAAAGTCTTGGCGGTGGCATCCATCGTCAAGGACCCGTCTTTGCCAGGCACAATGGTCAGATTATTGAGCGTGACAATACGTGAGAGATTCGCAACATCCGACGCGAAGGCACCAATGTCGTGGTAACGCCCGGTGACACGCAGGGCAATCGGCAACTCGGCGTAGTAATCCTTGACCGCGACCTGTCCAGGCCGGAACAAATCGAACTGCAAACTGCGCCCCAGACCAGCCTGGTTAATGTCGGAGAGCAGCGCATCCATCTCGGCCTTGCTCGGCAACTGCTTCTCCAGTTGCGTAACGTACTGCTGCACCTGCTCACGCTGCTTCTTCAGTGCTTCGAGGTTGATCGCTTTGCCGAGTTTGATCTTGTAGTCTTCGCGCAACTTGGTTTCCCGGGACTGCTCGACTTCCAACTCGGTTTGTGAAGAGTTCAGCCAGAGAAACCAGAGCACGACGACAAACAGGACGACCACACCCGCGAACAGGGCATAGCGCGGAAAAACTGGCCAATTGGACGGATCTTTGGGATCGAGTTCCTGAAACTGTGACGACAGTTTCTCCCACAACAGCGGGAGGTCCGATTTCAATGAAAACTTGACGGCCATAAGCTTGGGCTTCTATTTCTTGACCACAGCTGAAGCGGCCGGTTGCGGCGTCACGGCACTGGAGCCTGTGCGCAATTTTTCCGCCTCGCCAGCGCGGGTCAATCGGACACGAATCGTGAAATTGGCAACTCGTCTTTGATCGCGCGGCGTCAACGCGACGGCTCCGGCCACAATTTCGACCAGTTCCGGCTTGGAAAACCAGGGTGTATTGTTGCCAAGATTGCGCAGCAGCTCAGACACGCGCTCATTCGACTGAGCAACACCTTGCAAGGTGACGTTCTGACTATCCTGTCGCATGTTGGCTACATAGACACCATCCGGCAATTGCTTGACCAATTCCGTCAGCAGATGGACCGGCAGATTTCGATCCGCCTGCAGATCTTCCACTGCCTGCTGGCGCGCCCGCAGTGCCGCTATCTCGGTCTCAAGACCAGCGATATCCTTGATTTGCGCATCAAAGCGCTTGATCTCGGCCTGCAACACCTGATTCTTCGATTGCTGTCCTGAGATCTGTGCTTGGTACCAGAGAAAGATCATGCCAGCGAGCAAGCCCCCGAAAAGGGCTGAAATTCCCAAACTGACGTTGAAAATATCCTGGCGCCGCTTGCGCGCCACCTCGCGATGCGGGAGCAGATTGATCAGGATCACTGCATGAACCTCCGCAAGGCCAAACCGCACGATGTAAGGTAAGACGGCGCCTCCCGCGTCATCTTTTTCAAACGTACGTCGCTGCCTATTTCCATGCCTTCAAACGGATTGACCAGCGTGCAGGCAAAAGACGTATGTTCTGTCACTGCTGCAGTCAAACCGGGCAGGGCCGCCGATCCGCCAGCCAGCATCACACAGTCAACCTTGTTGTGGGGTGTACTGGTAAAGAAGAACTGCAGGGCACGACCAATTTCATGCACCATGCTTTCTACAAACGGACGAAGCACACTGGCCTCGTAGTCCTCCGGCAATTCACCGTTGCGCTTCTTGCTTTCTGCCTCCTCCAGCGAAAACCCGTACTGGCGCACAATCAGTTGTGTCAGCTGAGCGCCTCCAAAAGCCTGATCCCGGTCGTAGAGGACCTCATCATTGCGAATGACCTGCATGCTGGTGGTCAGGGCACCGATCTCAAACAGGGCCACAATGCTACCGACGCCCTTGTTCGGGAAGTTTTCGATCAGGCGGTTGGTGGCCAGCCTTGAGGCATAGGATTCGACGTCCACAATGACCGGCTTCAAACCGGCAGCCTCAGCCAGCCCCTGGATGTCCTGAACCTTCTCCTTGCGCGACGCCGCAATCAGTACCTCAATATCGCCAGCGGAAGTAGCACTGGGGCCCACAACGCAGAAATCAAGACTGACTTCGTCCAAGGGAAACGGAATATATTGATTGGCCTCGATCTCCACCTGCACTTCAAGTTCCTGGTCCGACATCCCGCCGGGGAGAACAATCTTTTTGGTGATCACCGCCGAAGGAGGCAAGGCCATCGCCACATTCTTGGTCTTGGTGCCGCTTTTCTTGACCAAGCGACGCACTGCCTCGGCCACCTCGTCAAATTTTTCAATATTGCCATCGGTGATCCAGCCGCGCTCGAGTGGCTCGATGGCACATCGTTCGAGCACCAGATTACCGGACTTATCCTGCCCCAGCTCAACCAGTTTGACACTGGAAGAACTGATGTCCAGACCAAGCATGGGTGCGGGTTGACGGCTAAACAAGGATCCCAACGAGATCAATACTATCCCCTGAAACAAGCCAGTCCCTGACTGGCGAAACTTAAGAATTCACTTCAATGCTAGCAGCAAGCGCATTGTCAGGCAAAAACTATTTCATTTTTCTGAAGTTTTGGGCGTTGCCAAAAGTAGACGTTCCGTGTCTGAATGTTACAGGCATAGAGGGGTCAGACGGCGCGCGCAAACGCGCACGCAAGAATATCGGATACTACCGCGCCAAACTGCAATAACATCATCGCTGCCATAACAAAGCACCATTACCAAGTTCTTATGCCTTCCAAACCACCACCTGGTGAGGTCAGTCCCGCTCCCAAAGCGACCCACTCAAGCAAGAAGAGTTGGCCATGGCGCATCGCTTTGTGGAGTGGCGGCCTACTGCTAGCTGCCGGTTTGTCCCTTCTGATACTGATTGCTGTTGCGCTGGCAGTGGCATTCCCGAATCTGCCCGACATTTCCGACCTGGCCGATTACCGCCCCAAATTGCCGCTGCGCGTCTTTTCCGCCGAGGGTATTCTGATCGGCGAGTTTGGCGAAGAGCGCCGTCACCTCACGCCCATCAAGGAGATACCGAAAGTCATGACGGACGCCGTCCTGGCGATCGAAGACGCCCGGTTCTACGAACATGGCGGCGTCGATTACCGCGGCATGTTGCGCGCCGGGCTGGCCAACCTGGGTCATTTCAAGAGCCAGGGTGCCTCCACCATCACGATGCAGGTAGCGCGCAATGTCTATTTGTCTTCAGAAAAGACCTATACGCGAAAGATCTATGAAATCTTGCTGACCTTCAAGCTCGAACATCTCTTGACGAAGGACCAGATTCTTGAAATCTACATGAACCAGATTTTTCTGGGCAACCGGGCCTATGGCTTTGCTGCCGCGGCAGAAGCGTATTTTGACAAACCACTCAAAGAGCTCTCGGTGGCAGAGGCCGCCATGCTGGCCGGGCTGCCCAAAGCCCCCTCAGCCTACAACCCGATCAGCAACCCCAAGCGGGCCCGCTCACGCCAGCTTTACATCATTGAGCGCATGTTGGAAAACGGCTTCATCACGGCCGGGCAGGCTGATGCTGCAAAGAAGGAGGAATTAAAGGTCAGATCAAGTTCCGACAATTCCAAGGTACACGCCGAGTACGTCGCCGAGACCGTCCGCCAGCTGATGTTTGCCCAGTATGGCGACGCGACCTACACCCGTGGCTTGAACGTTTACACCACCGTACGCGCAATCGATCAGGAAATGGCCTACAAAGCCTTGCGACGCGGCCTGATGGACTTTGAGCGCCGTCAGGTTTACCGCGGACCGGAAAAGTTTGTGGTCCTGCCAACCGATCAAAAGGAGCTTGATGACGCGATCGATGACGCGCTGGACGACCATCCAGACAACGGAGACGTCCTGGCCGCCATGGTGCTTGAAGCCGACAGTCGACACATCAAGGCCGTCCGGCCAAACGGCGAGTCGGTGGACATCGTCGGCGACGGCTTGAAGCCGGCGCAGTCCGGTTTATCCGACAAGGCCGCACCCAACATCAGGATCCGGCGAGGCGCCGTGATTCGCGTCAGCAAGACGCCCAAGAACACCTGGGAAATAACTCAGCTACCCGAAGTCGAGGGTGCCTTCGTGGCGATCGATCCGCGCGACGGCTCCATCAAGGCTCTGGTGGGTGGCTTTGATTTTGAAAAAAACAAGTTCAATCATGTGACTCAGGCCTGGCGCCAGCCCGGTTCCAGCTTCAAGCCCTTCATTTATTCGGCGGCACTGGAAAAGGGCTTTACAGCAGCCACGGTGATCAACGATGCGCCGCTCTTTTTCGACGCTGGTGTGACCGGCGGCCAGCCCTGGGAGCCGAAGAACTACGACGGAAAATTTGAAGGCCCGATGAGCTTGCGCCAGGGTCTGGCGAAGTCCAAGAACATGATTTCGATCCGCATCCTGCAAGCGGTGGGTCCGCAAAACGCGCAGGAATGGATTACGCGCTTTGGCTTCGATGAGGACAAACATCCGGCTTACCTGACCATGGCGCTGGGCGCAGGCTCGGTGACGCCGATGCAGATGGTCTCAGCCTACTCGGTATTCGCCAATGGTGGCTACCGCATCAACCCGTGGCTGATTGCCAAGGTCACAGAGCAAAAGGGAAAACTCTTTCTCGAAACCAAAGTGCCGGTGCTGGATGAGTCCATGCGGGTCATTGATGCGCGCAACGCCTTCATGATGGAGAGCCTGCTGCAGACCGTCACCCGTTCCGGTACCGCGGCCAGCGCTCAGGCGACCCTGAAAAGGCCCGACCTGTACGGAAAAACCGGCACCACCAACGACTCGATGGACGCCTGGTTTGCCGGTTTTCAGCCTACGCTGACGGCGGTTACCTGGATTGGCTACGACACTCCGCGCAAGCTCGGCGACCGTGAAACCGGCGGTGGCTTGAGCCTGCCGGTATGGATCAGGTTCATGGAACACGCCTTGAAAGGTGTTCCCGTCATGGAACCAGAGGCACCCGAAGGCGTGATCCATGCAGGTGGTGAGTGGTTTTATGATGAATACGTGAAAGGCGCCGGCATCAGCAGTCTGGGACTCCATGACAAACCAGGCGTCACCTCAGGCGTACTCGCGCTACCGCCCGCCGACGAAAAGAAAAGAATCCTGGATCTGTTCAAAAACTGAGCGGACAAGCGGCCTGCTCGCTGGCAAAGCTTGAGAGACAGGCAAAGAACTCGCCCCGCCCCTTGCTGTCGCTCCACTGCCGGCCATCAAACTTGAAGTGGTAACCACCCGACCTGGCAGCCAGCCAGACCTCGTGCAGCGGCTTTTGCAGATTGATCACAATCTGGCTGCTGTTTGAAAAGACCAAGGTGACCATGGCGCCGACACGTTGATTGTCAATGTCGGCCAGGTTCTGATCATTGATCCGGTCGCAGCTGGCCTCGACAGAACGCAGCAGATTTTCAGCCAGGTCCAGGAATTCAGAGTCGGTCATTACAATTTCACCATGTTGCGTTACCGTCAAATTCTAGTCAGTACGCTTGTCCTTGGTCTCGGTGTGGCAACCCTGTCGGCCTGTGGCCAGCAGGGGCCGCTGTATCTGCCGACCGAACCCGCTCCCGCCAAACGTCCAGCGCCGCCTGACGGCGCCGCTTCCGGGTCACTCAACCTTGTTCCCGCCCCCTCACCGCCATGATGACCCAAGACCTGCCCGGCCAACCCGATCTTGCCTACCGTGGCAATGAGCTGTTTTTGGAAGATGTTCGTTTGAGCGATCTGGCAAAGCAGCACGGCACACCACTTTTTGTCTACTCGAAGGCCGCCATGCTGTCGGCTCTGGGCGCCTATCAGCGCGGCTTTGCCGGGCGCAAGGTGCAGATCTGTTACGCCATGAAAGCCAACCCGGCGCTGGGCGTGGTTCAGGTCTTTGCACAGGCCGGTTGCGGCTTTGACATTGTTTCCGGCGGCGAAATGGAGCGCGTACTGGCCGCCGGCGGACAGGCTGACCGAATCATTTTTTCCGGCGTTGGAAAAACCAGGGCCGAAATGAAGCGAGCGCTGAACCTCGGCATTGCCTGCTTCAACGTCGAAAGCGAAGCGGAACTTGAAGTGCTGAGCGAGGTTGCCGTGTCCATGGGTTTGCGGGCACCTGTGAGCATTCGTGTCAACCCCAACGTCGATCCCAAGACCCATCCCTACATCTCGACCGGCCTGAAAGACAGCAAATTTGGTGTGGCTCACGAGCGTGTCGTGCCAACTTACCAGCGCGCCGCCAAATTGCCCGGCATACGGGTGGTGGGCATTGATTGCCATATCGGCTCCCAGATCACTCAGGAAGGGCCTTATCTCGACGCAGTGGAGCGCATGCTCGATCTGGTCGAGGCGATCGAAGCTGCCGGCATTGCCATTGCTCACATCGATTTTGGCGGCGGGCTGGGAATCAACTACCAAGGCGACACGCCACCTGCTGCCGAACAACTCTGGCAGAAACTTCTGGCGCTGCTGGATGCACGCGGATTCGGTCAGCGTCAGTTGATGATTGAGCCGGGCCGCTCTCTGGTTGGCAATGCGGGCGTCTGTCTGACCGAGGTGTTGTACCTCAAGCCCGGAGCGCAGAAGAACTTCTGCATCGTCGACGCTGCGATGAACGACTTGCCGCGGCCGGCCATGTACCAGGCGTACCACCAGATCGTGCCGCTACAGGCTAGCGATCAGGCCGAGAACAACTGGGAGGTGGTGGGTCCGATCTGCGAAAGTGGCGACTGGATCGGCCATGACCGAGCACTGGCAGTGCAGGCGGGCGATCTGCTGGCGGTACTGTCGGCCGGCGCCTATTGCATGAGCATGGCCAGCAACTACAACTCCCGTGGTCGTGCGCCTGAAGTGATGGTGCAGGGCCAGCAATCGCATCTTATTCGGCGGCGCGAGTCCATCGCGGACCAGATGCGCGGCGAGTCTTTGCTTTGAACAACCAACCGGAACCCAGCTCATGAAACGACGCACCCTGCTGCAGGCAGCACCCGCTCTGGTCCTGGCACCCGGCCTCGCGCAGTCGCAGTCGGCTTACCCCTCCAAGCCGATTCGCTACATCGTGCCGGTGGCGGCGGGCGGTGGCAGCGACATGGTCGGTCGCACCGTGACCGAGCGCTGGGGCCAGCAGCTCAAGCAAAGTTTCATCGTTGACAATCAGGGCGGAGGCGGCGGCGTCATCGCCTGTCAGGCTACCGTCCGTGCAGCGGCTGACGGTTACACGCTGATGCAGGGCTACGTGGCCACGCACGGTACCAGCCCGGCCACGCGCAAGGTCCCCTATGACCCCGTGAAGGACTTCAGCGCCATCGGCATGATAGGCGCGACACCCAACGTGCTGGTTGTCAACGCCGCCCTGCCCGTCAAGACGGTCAAGGAGTTCATCGAGTACGTGCGCAAGAACCCGGGCCGCATCAGCTACGGCTCGGCCGGTCAGGGTTCTCTCACCCACCTGACCATGGAACTTTTCAAGCAACAGATCCAGTCCTTCATGGTGCACATTCCGTATCGCGGCATCGCTCCTGCCTTTACTGACCTGATCGGGGGACAGACGCAAGCCATGTTCCCGGGGCTGGCGGCCGCCATTCCGCATATCCGCAGCGGCCGCGTGCGTCCGCTGGCCGTGACGGGGCTGCAGCGCCATCCGCAATTCAAGGATCTGCCGACCCTGGACGAATCGGGTTTCAAGGGCTTCGACGCCCAGCAGTGGTACGGCGTCGTCGGACCTGCTGGCATGCCAGCGCCCATCGTGCGCCAGCTCAACGAAACACTGGCCATGGTGCTGCGCTCGCCGGAACTGCGCGAAAAACTCTCGGTCGAGGCGATCGAGCCGCAGATCATGTCACCCGAACAATTTACCGCCTTCATCAAGACCGACATCGAACGCTGGACGCAACTGGCCAAAGATCGCAAGATTCAACTCGACAATTAACTTCACCAACAATCAGTAGCTATTTTCAAGAACGGACACCATGGCCCGCAACACGCAAGTCAGCGCCGACCTGAACGCCCCGCCCGTCACGCAACTGCTGGCGCGCTTTGTCGCAACCCATCCCGGTTACCTGGCCGGCGGCTGGACTGCCGCGGTGGACCACGAAGCGCATCGAACCTTCCTGAACTGGCTTGGCTGCGCCGTCGGTGCGGCCCGGCACGACGCGGCCACGGCTGCGCTGGGGGCCGTCGCCCTGCTGCAACCCGCCGCACAGGCCAGTGTGCTGGGGCGCTCCGAGAGGGTCGACATGGCGAGCGCCGCACTGATCAATGGCATCAGCTCCCACACTTTTGACTTTGACGACACCCATCTCAAGACCATCATTCATCCGGCCGGACCGGTCGCCTCGGCTTTGCTGGCCCTGGCCGAGCACACCGATGCCAGCGGACGCGAGTTGATCGACGCGCTGGTGCTGGGCATTGACGTGTCCTGTCGGGTCGGCAATGCCATGTACCCCGATCACTATGACCGGGGCTGGCATATCACTGGCTCCACCGGCACGCTGGGCGCTGCCGCCGCCTGCGCGCGCCTGCTCAAACTCGACACCCAGAAGACCGCGATGGCGCTGGGCATCGCTGCATCACAGCCAGTTGGCATGCGCGAACAGTTTGGCACCATGACCAAGCCTTTTCATCCGGGTGCGGCGGCGCGCGCCGGCCTGATGTCGGCACTGCTGGCCAGTCAGGACTTCACAGCCAGCCCCAAGGCGCTGGAGGCAGCGCGCGGCATGATGCAAACCGTCTCCACCAGGAACGACTGGAACGAGATCACCGAAGAACTGGGCCAGCGCTTCGAGATATCGTTCAACAGCTACAAACCCTTTGCCTGCGGTATCGTGATTCATCCCAGCATTGACGCCTGTGCCCAACTGCGGGCGCTAGGCGTGCTGCCAGAACAGGTGAAGAGCATCGAACTAAGGGTGCACTCGCTGGTACTTGAACTCACAGGCAAGAAGGAACCACAGGACGGCCTGCAGGCCAAGTTCAGCGTCTATCACGGCTGCGCCGCGGGACTGACTTTTGGTCGTGCTGGCGAGGAAGAATTTTCCGACACCATCGTGAACCGCCCGGACATGATCGCCTTGCGCCGCAAGGTCGTCGCCAGCGTGGACAACTCCATCGAGGAAGCCAGTGCCGACGTGACAGCAGTACTGCACGAAGGCCGGCGCGTGCATGTGTTTGTCGAGCACGCCATTGGTTCGCTGCAAAAGCCGATGACCGATGCCATGCTGGAAGCCAAGTTTCATGGCCTGACCGACCAGGTGCTGGGTCTGGAGAGAAGCAACGCGCTGATTCAGGCCTGCTGGAAGGTGGGCGATGCACCCAGTGTTCGGGGAATCACTGCGCTGGCCTGCGCTGATCATTGAGTTCCGAAATTCGCGACACCGTCTTGGCAAGACTGAGTGATGCCGAGGGCGACGCAATGGGTGACTCCGCGAATGTCCTCCGGCCTTTGGTCTTGTCATCCCGGACGTCCAGTTTGTCATCCCGGCCCCGGATCAGAGCTTGCCCCGGGCTCGATCCGGGGTCCGGGGTTTCAACATCCGGGATCCAGTGCCACGCCACCACTGGATTGCGGGTCAGGCCCGCAATGACGAACCAGCGGCCCGCAATGACAAAACCATGTGACGGATCTGGCTGGTGGGGCGCTCAGCGCAGCGGCATAAAGGGGGAGTCCGCAGGACGGAGGACAGCCGCGGAGCTGAGTGCCCCAGCAGCCGGGCAGGTTCTATGAATGCCAGTCCAAATTTTGAATCAGCGCAGAAAAGAAGCGATCAGCTCTGTCACTTGCTGCGGCCGCTCATGCACGATCCAGTGCGATGCATCCGCTACGGTGCGAACGGTCAGGTCGTCGATGTAGTCGGCCAGGCCTTCGAGAAGGGCGGGGGGCAGCGCAATATCGTCCATGGCCCAGATC
>CAITZZ010000229.1 GCA_903897005.1 uncultured beta proteobacterium
ACCTGAAGCAGCGCCTGGCCGAGAGTTTTGAAGCCGCGCTGCGCCTGGCCGGTGGCCGCGCCATTGCGCTGGAGATGGACACGCAGCAGGAGCACCTGTTCAACGCCAAGTTCTCCTGCCCGGTATGCAGCTACTCCATTGTCGAACTGGAGCCGCGCCTTTTTTCCTTCAACTCTCCCATGGGCGCCTGCCCGAGTTGCGACGGCCTGGGCGCGCAGGACTTTTTTGACCCGGGCCGGGTGGTGGCCTTCCCGACGCTCAGTCTGGCCAGCGGCGCCATCAAGGCCTGGGACCGGCGCAATGGTTACTACTTTGCGCTGCTCGAGAGTCTGGCCAAACACTACAAGTTCGACATCGAACAGCCTTTCGAGAAGCTGAGCCCAGCCATACAGCAGGCCGTGCTGCACGGCTCGGGCGAAGAAGAAATCAAGTTCAGCTACGTCATGGATTCCGGCAATTTTGCCGGCAAGAAGATCAACAAGAAGCATCCGTTTGAGGGCGTGATTCCGAACATGGCGCGGCGTTACCGCGAGACCGACTCGGTGCTGGTGCGGGAAGACCTGGCGCGCTACCGCAGCACCCAGCCCTGCAAGGATTGCGGCGGCAGCCGGCTGCGCCAGGAAGCACGTCACGTCAAGATTGGCGAAGGCGAGCAGGCGCGCGCCATCATGGAAGTCAGCCACCTGACGCTGCGCGAATGCCTGGCTTACTTCAGCACGCTGCAGATGGCCGGTGCCAAGGGCGAGATTGCGAGCAAGGTGGTGCGTGAGATCGGTCTGCGCCTGAAGTTTCTCAACGACGTTGGCCTGAACTACCTGAGCCTGGACCGCAGCGCAGAGACCTTGAGCGGTGGCGAGTCGCAGCGCATCCGGCTGGCCTCGCAGATCGGCTCGGGTCTGACGGGCGTCATGTACGTGCTCGACGAGCCCAGCATCGGCCTGCACCAGCGTGACAACGAGCGCCTGATCGACACGCTGAAACACCTGCGCGACATCGGCAACTCGGTGCTGGTGGTGGAGCACGACGAAGACATGATGCGCGCCGCCGACCATGTGATCGACATGGGCCTGGGCGCCGGCGTTCACGGCGGCCGTGTGATTGCGCAGGGCACCTTTGACGATGTCAAGGCCAATCCCGATTCACTGACCGGCAAGTACCTGGCGCAGGTGCTGAGAATCGAGGTTCCAAAGCACCGCACGGCCTGGTTGCCTGTTGCAACCAAGGCCGCGCCGGAGAAGAAGCAGGGTTCGAAAGCGCCTGCCAGCAAAGCCGCGCTGGCCTGGGCGATGCGTCAAGCCGAACACCTGGCCACACAGGGCGAGCTGCAGGCGATCCGCGTCATCAACGCCAGCGGCAACAATCTACGCGGCGTCAGCGTCGAGTTTCCGGTGGGACTCTTCACCTGCGTCACCGGCGTCTCGGGCTCCGGCAAGTCGACGCTGGTGAACGACACGCTGTACAAGGCGGTGGCGCGCTCGTTGTACCGCGCCCACGACGAGCCGGCGGCGCACGAGGCGATCGAGGGCATAGAGCACTTCGACAAGGTCATCAACGTGGACCAGTCCCCCATCGGGCGCACGCCACGCTCCAATCCGGCCACCTATACCGGGCTGTTCACGCCGATCCGCGAACTGATGGCCGAAGTGCCGGTGGCACGCGAGCGCGGCTATGGCGCCGGGCGCTTTTCCTTCAACGTGGCCGGCGGACGCTGCGAGGCCTGCCAGGGCGACGGCATGGTCAAGGTGGAGATGCACTTCTTGCCCGACGTCTATGTGCCCTGTGATGTGTGCGCCGGCAAGCGCTACAACCGTGAAACGCTGGAGGTGCTGTACAAGGGCAAGAACATCGCGCAGATTCTGGACCTGACGGTGGAAGCGGCTCATGAGTTTTTCAAGGCACAGCCAACGATTGCGCGCAAGCTGCACACCCTGCTTGATGTCGGTCTGTCCTACATCCGTCTCGGTCAGGCCGCCACCACCTTGTCGGGCGGCGAGGCGCAACGCGTCAAGCTGGCGCTCGAACTCTCCAAGCGCGACACCGGACGCACGCTCTACATCCTGGACGAGCCGACCACCGGCTTGCACTTTGCCGACATTGACCTGCTGCTCAAAGTCTTGCACCAACTGCGCGACGCCGGCAACACCATCGTCGTGATCGAGCACAACCTGGACGTCATCAAAACCGCCGACTGGCTGATCGACATGGGCGTTGAAGGCGGCGCCGGCGGCGGTCAGGTGGTGGGCGTCGGCACACCCGAAGACATCGCCGCGAATCCGCTGAGCCACACCGGTCTGTACCTCAAACGCCTGCTGCCCGCGCTGGATTGTCATCCCGGACCCGTTGGCTGTCATCCCGCATCCGTTGGTAGTCATCCCGGACCCGATCCGGGATCCAGTGCCACGCGGACCCTGGATTGCGGATCGAGTCCGCAATGACAAAGATCTCGTCGCAATGACAAAGATCTCGTCGCAATGACAAAGTGCTCGCTCCAATGACAAAGTGCTCGCCCCAATGACAAAGTGCTCGCGCAATGACGCCAAATAGCCTCACCGGACGCGACTTGGCGGCTGCCCTGGGCGTGATCGTGATCTGGGGTTTGAACTTTGTCGCCATGAAGTTCGCACTGCACGACTTCACGCCGTTTCAGCTTGGCGCGGCGCGCTACCTGTTTGCCGTGTTGCCGCTAGCCTTCTTCATCCGCGCGCCGCAACTGCACTGGAAGTGGGTACTGCTGTACGGCCTGTTTCAGGGTGTCGGGCAGTTCGGTTTGCTGTTCACGGCGCTCAAGGTCGGTATGACGGCGGCATTGGCTTCCGTGCTGATGCAGACCCAGGTTTTCTTCAGCGCCCTGTTCGGCTACCTGCTCTTGCACGAAAGGCTAAGCCGTCCCTTGGTGGGTGGTCTGGTTCTGGCCGCTGCCGGGTTGGTTTGCTTCGGCATGAACTTTGTCAGTGGTGGCACGCTCGCCATCACCGTGGCGGGCTTTGTTCTCAACCTGTGCGCCGCTGCCATGTGGGCAGCGTCCAACATCGTCGCGCGCAAGGCGCAGCAAAGCAGCCCGCAGTACCAGCCACTGCAGTTTCTGGTCTGGAGTTCGCTGGTGCCCATAGGCCCGTTCCTGCTCATGAGCCTGCTGTTTGACCCCGCTGTGGCCACGCCCGCGATGGCCTGGAGCAGCGCTGCCAAGTGGGCCAGCGTTCCCTGGACTTCCTGGCTGGCCATCGCCTACTTGGGCTGGATCGCCACCATCTGGGGCTACGCCCTGTGGACCGGCCTGTTGCAGCGCCACGCCACCAATCGCGTAGCGCCCTTCAGCCTGGGTGTGCCCGTGGTCGGTCTGGCTGCCGGCATGCTGGTGCTGGGCGAAGTCATCAGCGCCTGGCAATGGGCCGGCATTGCCTTGCTGGTAGCGGCGCTGGCTTGTGTGATGCTGGGCGGGCTGCTGGTCAAACCTCCCCGGACGGCCTGACAATTCAGAGACTACACTTCGGCAAAAATATATAGAGGGAGAAGTTGACTCATGGCGCGTCCCAAGAACACCAGCGTTGAGGCCAAAGGCTCGGCCGCCCACCTGGGCTTTGAAGCCAAGCTCTGGCTGGCAGCGGACAAGCTGCGCAACAACATGGACGCGGCCGAATACAAGCACGTCGTCCTCGGTCTGATCTTCCTGAAGTACATCTCTGACAGCTTTGAAGAGCACCGCGCCAAACTTCTTGCGGGCCAGGGCGACTACGCCGGTGCCAACCCCGAAGACGCCGACGAATACAAGGCCGAGAACGTGTTCTGGGTGCCCAAGGAGGCGCGCTGGTCGCACCTGCAAGCGCAGGCCAAGCAGCCCAGCATCGGCAAGGTGGTGGACGACGCCATGGTCGCCATCGAGCGCGACAACCCGCGCCTCAAAGGCGTGCTGCCCAAAGACTACGCCCGCCCCGGCCTGGACAAGCACCGCCTTGGCGAGCTGATCGACCTCATCGCCACCATCACCCTCACGGCCGCCGCCGAAGGCGAGAAGACGCACCGCTCGGTTGACCTGCTGGGCCGCGTCTACGAATATTTTCTGACGCGCTTTGCCAGCGCCGAAGGCAAGAACGGCGGCCAGTTCTACACCCCGTCGTGCATCGTGCGCTGCCTGGTTGAAATGCTCTCGCCCTACAAAGGCCGCATCTACGACCCCTGCTGCGGCTCCGGCGGCATGTTTGTGCAGAGTGAAAAGTTTGTTGAAGCGCATGGCGGCAAGCTCGGCGACATCAGCATCTATGGGCAAGAGAGCAACGCCACCACGCGCCGCCTGGCGGTGATGAACCTGGCGCTGCGCGGCATCGAGGCCGACTTTGGACCCGAGCACGCCGACACCTTCCGCCGCGATCTGCACCCCGACCTGCGCGCCGATTTTGTGATCGCCAACCCACCGTTCAACGACAGCGACTGGCACCGCCGCGACGACGACGTGCGCTGGCAATACGGCGTGCCGCCCAAGGGCAACGCCAACTTTGCCTGGGTGCAGCACTTCATCCACCACCTCAGCCCGCATGGCATGGCCGGCTTTGTGCTGGCCAACGGCAGCATGAGCTCCAACCAGAGCGGAGAAGGCGAAATCCGCAAAGCCCTGATAGCCGCCGACCTGGTGGACTGCATGGTGGCACTGCCGGGGCAGCTTTTCTACAGCACGCAGATACCGGTGTGCCTGTGGTTCATCGCGAAGAACAAGGCGGCTGATACCAAACGCGGCTTTCGCGACCGCCGCAAGCAAACCCTGTTCATCGACGCCCGCAAACTCGGTACCCTGATCGACCGCGTGCATCGCGAACTGACCGACACCGACCTGCAAAAAATCGTAGGCACCTACCACGCGTGGCGTGGTGACAAGGGCGCAGAACCCTACGCAGACATCCCCGGCTTCTGCAAATCCGCCAGCACCGCCGAGATCGCCGCCCACGGCCACGTCCTCACCCCCGGCCGCTTCGTTGGTGCTGAAGAAGTCGAAGACGACGGCGAACCCTTCGAGGAAAAGATGCCGCGTCTCGTCGCCGAACTGCACCTACAGTTTGAGGAGTCCGCGAAGCTGGAGCAGGCCATAAAGGCAAACCTGAAGGGGCTGGGGTATGGCGGGTGAATGGAAGACTGCTCGAATTGGCGACTGCTTCGACTTGGTCGGCGGCTACGCGTTCAAGAGCAGCGAATTCATTGAGAGCGGGATTCCCGTCATCAAAATCAAGAACGTCAAAGCGAACCGAATGCTCTTTCACGACTTGAGCTACGTTGCCCCAGAGTTTCTGAATACCCGAGCCGACAAAATTGTTCAAAAAGGTGACCTGCTTATCACCATGTCGGGAAATCGCTTCGACGGCTCCCCCGACACTTGGGTCGGTAAGGTGGCGCAGTTCAACGACAGTCGCCCGTTCCTGCTTAACCAACGGGTCGGTATTCTTCGTCCAAAAAAAGGAACCAATGTTGACCGGAGGTTCTTCTCCTTTTCGCTCAGCTCACATTTCTACCAGACCGAGTTCATCGCCATTGCGACCAGTTCCGGAGGTCAAGCAAACTTATCGCCGTCGCAGATTCTTGGTGCGCCAATCGAATACCCACCCCTCGCCGAGCAAAAAGCCATCGCGGCGGTGCTTGGGGCGCTGGATGACAAGATCGAGTTGAACCGGTGCATGAACGCGACGCTGGAGGCGATGGCACGAGCGTTGTTCCAGAGCTGGTTCGTCGATTTCGACCCCGTCCGCGCCAAACTCGACGGCCGCCAGCCTGTCGGCCTCGAACGAACGACTGCTGCCCTCTTCCCCTCCACCTTCTATGACTCTGAGGCCGGTCATATCCCGAAAGACTGGACCATCAAGCCGGTCGGCGAAATCGTCGATTGCGTCGGCGGTGGAACGCCGAGCACTGCCGAGCCGAAGTATTGGGAAGGCGGCACGCACCACTGGACGACCCCGAAAGACTTCTCCTCTCTCCAAGCGCCCGTCCTCCTCGACACCGACCGCAAGCTCACCGATGCTGGCATCGCCAAGATTTCCTCCGGTCTGCTTCCCGCCGGCACGCTGCTGCTATCCTCCCGCGCCCCCGTCGGCTACCTCGCCATCGCCGCCATGCCGGTCGCCATCAATCAGGGTTTCATTGCCCTGAAGTGCAACGAACACGCCTCCAACTTCTTCATGCTGAACTGGTGCCAGACCAACATGACCGAGATCGAAAGTCGCGCCACCGGCACCACGTTCGCCGAAATCAGCAAGCAAAACTTCCGCCCGATTCGCGTCGTACTGCCGCCGAAGGAATTGGTGGCAGCCTTCACCAAGAATGTTGCCCCACTCTACGCCCAAATCACCGCCAATCTCCACCAATCCCGCACCCTCGCCACTCTGCGCGACGCGCTGCTGCCGAAGCTGCTGAGCGGGGAAATCAAAACAAGCTGACCATGGCACACGACATCCAGCTACACGGAGCACGGCAGATGCTCGAAGAATGGGAATCGAGTCACCTCGAAGAGATCATTGGCATCATCGAAAAAGGACTGCGTGAGGAATCGGACACTGCCATCGACGGAGCCAAATGCTTAATCGAAGCCGTATGCAAAACGATTCTCACTGAGCGCGGGCGTGACATCGGAAAAACTGATTCGCCCGGCACTCTGATTCGGAAAACAACCCAAGCACTGGAAATTGCCGATGAAGATGGGGGAGACAGCGTGCAGCAGATGATCCGGGGCATGACAGGCGCGGCTGATGGACTTGAATCGCTTCGAAATTCATTCGGTCCACTTGGACATGGCCGCGACGCCAAGCATAACAAGCTCGGTGACTGGCACCGGTTAATGGCCGTTCGCACGGCTGAGACGATTTCAGTATTGCTCTACGAAGCGCACTGCGCCCGCACTACAAACCTTCGATATACGCGGACTGAGTTCGACGAGGAAGATTCCGACAATAAGAAGATTGACCGTTTGGCGGACGTCCAGATTGACCCGGATACTTTTGAAATTGTCATCAACGAGGCATATCGTTACCGTCCAAGCCAGATCCTCTACGATCTAGACCGGGAGGGCTACATGAACGAACGGACCAAGGCAACAGATCTGCCTGAGGAGGAAGAATCGGAATGAGACCGTCAACTAACCGCGTCCTCACCAAACCGCGCGACCCATTGCTGACAAAGCTGCTAGCCAGGGAATTGATCGTGGACGAAACACTATCCCAGACCCGCCCATGAAACTCCTCAGCGTAAAGCTCCACAATTTCCGAGGGATCCTCGAACAGGAAGTGCGATTCCAGCCTTACAGTTTGCTCGTCGGCCCGAACAATGCCGGCAAAAGCACTTTCATAGATGGAATCCGCGCCTTCTACGAAAAAGACGGTTTCAAATTTAAACCCGGTAATGACTTCCCGTTCCTAAAAACTGCGGATGATGAGTCATGGGTCGAGATCAAGTTCCAGTTGTCAGATGCGGAGAATGACTCGCTCGCCGACAGCTACAAAGTTTCTGAGAAGACGCTTCGAGTGAGAAAACTTTTCCAGACCAAAACAAAATCTGCGGACGGAAAGAACGCTGGCGGCTCAATATACGGCTACAAAACAGACGGCACGATTTCGGACGAACCGTTCTATGGTGCAAAAAACGTCCAGAGCGGAAAATTCGGCGATCTGGTTTACATCCCCGCCGTCAGCAAAGTTGACGAACACACAAAACTGACCGGACCATCTGCGTTACGCGACCTCCTGACAGACGTAATGTCTGATGTTGTCGAGGGCGGCAAGGCTTATGGTGAATTCGCTGCAAGCGTGGAGACCTTTGCTTCGACGATTCTGAAGGAGAAAACAAACGATGATCGGTCGTTGGAGGGTCTCCAGTCCGCATTCAACGCGCTGCTCGAACCCTGGCAGACTAAGTTCGCGCTCCGCTTTCCACCGCCTTCAGCTGCTGACATCATCAAGCAGATGGTTAACTGGGACTTGGTCGACGAATTTCACGGTAAGGTGCAGGCAGTTGATTACTACGGATCCGGTTTCCAGCGGCACTTTATCTACTCGCTAATCCAACTCGGGTCTCAGTATGTCGGGAAGAGGGCAGTCAAGAAGTCAAAGGATTTTGTCCCTTCGTTGACGCTAATCTTGTTCGAGGAACCTGAAGCATTCCTGCATCCACCTCAGCAGGAAATTTTGGCGAGAAGTCTGGTGGCCCTGGTTCGTAAGGACAATTGGCAGGTTATCTGCACAACACATTCGTCTCATTTCGTTAGTCGCAATGCTGAATCCATCCCTTCCATTGTCCGCGTGGTGCGCTCATCCGGCAATGTCGAGGCGTTTCAAATAAGCAGTACCGATTGGGCTGCCATAGTCAACGCTAACCAAGCCATCGCTGCGATCGCAGCGAACTACCCGCAGATGGCTAAAAAGCTTCATCAAGATGATGCACGACCCGAAATGGAGGCTGTAAAACACTTCCTTTGGCTTAATACTGACCGATCTGGAGTCTTCTTTGCGGATCACGCCCTTTTAGTCGAAGGCCCCACGGAGGTAGCTCTGATCAATAAGCTTATTGACGACTCGAAAATCAAAGGGGCTAACTGCGGTTTGCAAGTCTTGGATTGCCTCGGAAAATACAACATTCATCGATTCATGAATCTACTTGGACACCTTGGGATCAATCACTCGGTGATCCACGACGACGACAACAATAAGGACGAACACTCGGACTTAAATCAACTGATTCAAGCCACCAAACACCCAACACTGACTCTTGCAGTGCAGCCCATAGCACAAGATTTGGAAACATTCCTGGGCATACCTCCTTCGGGCTCGCCGCATCGCAAACCACAGCACGTTCTCTTCCTTTACAGCGAAGGCAAGATTGATGCTGGGAAGTTGACCGCGTTTTGCACGCTCGTGGAATCGTGTCTCCCAAACGTGCCTCTGCATGCCACTGCGGCGCCCTCCGCTACAACGCCAGCTATACCTTAACCAATGACACCCTAGCAAGTCTATGGCAACGAAGTCGAAACTCAATCCCCGCAAAATGATGGAGAGAGCCATCGCCGTGATGAAGGAATCCATAAACGAACCGCGTGCTGATGGAAAGGCGAGCCCGCTGGTCGGTGCAGTGCTGGTCAAGCCGGACGGAACCGTGGACACGGCGTTTCGTGGGGAACTCCGCCATGGTGACCACGCGGAATACACGTTGTTGGAGCGCAAGCATCGTGACGAACGGCTCGATGGTTCGGTACTGTTTGCGACTCTGGAACCATGCGCGCCGGGAGCCCGCAAGCATCCGAAGCTTGCCTGTGCCGAGCGAATCGTGAATGCGCGGATTGCGGAGGTCTGGGTGGGCATTGAAGATCCCGATCCGATGGTCGACCGGCAGGGCATCTTGTTCCTGGAGCAAAACGGCATCAAGGTTCACCTGTTCGACCTCGATTTGCAGGACCAAATTCGCAAGGCGAACAAGGCGTTCATCGCACAAGCGTTGCAGCGCGCAGCTCAAGCCAACGACGGCAAGGCGGGCAAGTCGACGTCGCTCTCGCAGTGGGATGAGGCGCTCGCTGGCGTGACCGTGGACGATTTGGCGACCAACGCCCTCGTGCGCTACCGCGAGCGAACAAAGATTGCGGACAAGGCGATGTCTGCCGGATTTCTGGAACGATTGGAGCGACAGGGTTTGCTTCGCCGGCGGGGGGTAAAGCTGGCACCGACAGGATTTGGTTTGCTACTCTTCGGAAAGACTCCACGCGAGGTGCTACACCAAGCCGGACTGAACGCAACGATTGAGTATCCCGACGGCACGCACGAGATTCAGAACTTCGACGGGCCAATGATCCTGATCCCGGATCAGGTGGAAGCATGGCTTCGCCCGAAACTGCCGAACGTGATTGATCGCAGCCGGATGACACGGGCGGAGCGGGCGACCCTGGCATTCGAGCTGGTGCGGGAGGCTGTGATCAATGGGCTGGTGCATCGTGATTACGATCTGAGCGGTGCCACCTGTCATCTGGTTGTGACGGCGGACACGGTCACGGTGCGCAGCCCCGGCGCACCGCTGCTTCCTATCACCGTGGAGCAGATGCAGGCTTTCACCGCACCCATGTACAACCGCAACCCGAAACTGCAGTTTGCCTTCGGCGGAACCAAACTGGTAGAGGGACGCGGATTCGGAATGAGGACGTTCGGGGAAGCTGCCACGAAGCATGGATTGCCGGTGCCGAAGTATGTGTTCGACGGGCTGTATTTAAACCTGACGATTTACCGGCATTTGCAGGCGGCGGCTAGTGCTTTGAAAGCGGATGTGCTGAATGCCCTGAACGAGGACGAGAAGAAAAGCTGGGGATTTCTGGCGACCAAAACCTCCGTCTCGCGGAAGGAGTATGCCGAGCACATGGGATTCGATTCCCGGAAGGCACAACGCCACCTCAAGCGATTCGTCGAACTGGGACTGGTACGCAAGGTGGGTGCGAGTTCATCCACGCAATACGAGGTGCAGAAGCCATGATCGCGACAGTTCTCCCGACACTTTGTCGCGAGGCGGTATATCCGCCTGCCGCATCCCGGTTCTCGCGACAGTTCTCGCGACAAAATGTCGCGAGCGCCGAAGCATGGCCCCGGAGAAATCCGCTATATGGCTGGAATTATGCAAGGCCATTTCAGTCAACCGCAACTTGACTCATGACTTGACTTACGGTTGACTTATGGTAGGAAGAAACCGCCACATTTGATGCTTTGCGTGATAGTGTTAACAAGCCATTAATGGCGCTTTATGTTGATTTATTGTTTTAGTACGCCACTTTAGACGTGTATGAAGATCGAACCTCTGATGACTGACGACAGCTTGCTGAAGCTCATCGGGGCGCGCTTGGCGGGCTTGCGTCTGGCCAAGAATCTGACCCAGAGCCAACTGGCAGATCAGGCGGGCTTGGGTGTGCGCACGGTGCAGCGGTTGGAACTAGGCGCAACAGCCACGCGGTTATCTGGCTTTGTGCGGGTCTGCCGTGTGCTTGACTTGGTGGAGCGCTTCGATGTGTTCATCCCCGAGCCGGCAGTCAGTCCGCTTGCGCAATTGAAGCTTCAAGGCCGACAGCGGAAGCGGGCTTCGCGCAAACCGGCAGCAACCGGCGACAAGTCAAAATGGACCTGGGCTGATTCGCCATGATTGCCAAGTACCTACTCTGCCAATGGACGTTCGAGCGAAGCTGTCGAAATGTGGCAAACCGTTGACATAAATAGATAAACGACTACTATCCGCCACATGCCACCCGCCACCACTGTCCAAAAGACCTTGAGACTTGCCCGCCGCGCCCAAGGGGTGACGGCACGCGAGATCGTGGCAGCGGGGGTTCATCGCCAGGTGCTGACCCGCATGGTTGCCGCAGGGCAGCTTGAACGAGTGGTCCGTGGCGTCTATCGGTTGCCAGAGCAAACTTTTACTGAGCACCATGGTCTGGTGCTCGCCGCTGCGACCGTCCCACAGGCAACGGTGTGCCTGCTGAGCGCCTTGCAGTTTCACGGCATTGGCACACAGTTGCCGCCCGATGTCTGGATTGCCATTGACCGGCGCGCGCGCCGACCCGCATTGAAATATCCGCCGCTGCGCGTGCTTCGCTTTACCGGTGAAGCGCTCAGTGAAGGGGTAGAGTCGCATCGCATCGAGGGCCAGACGGTTCGCATCTACAACGTTGCCAAGACCGTTGCCGATTGCTTCAAGTACCGCAACAAGATCGGTATCGACGTCGCACTGGAGGCACTGCGAGAGGCTTGGCGAGCACGGCGCTTCAGCCTGGATGAGCTCGACCACTACGCCCGCATCTGCCGCGTCCAGCGCGTGATGCAGCCTTACATTCAAGGGTTGGTTGCATGAGCCCCCTCAACGAATCCATCGTCGAAGAAGCCGCGCTTGAATGGTTCGGCGAGCTGGGCTACGCAGTCGGTCACGGACCGCAGCTCGCGCCCGGCGAACCGGCGGCGGAGCGTGCATCGTTTGCGGACGTGGTGCTGGTGGGCCGCATGCGCGACGCCATTGCCCGGCTCAACCCGGCCATACCTGAGGAGGCGCGGGAAGACGCCTTGCGCAAGGTATTGCGCGTGGCGACGCCCTCGTTGGTGCAGACGAATCGCGCTTTTCACCGCCTGCTGCGCGACGGCGTGGCGGTGGAATACCCGCGGCCGGACGGCAGCATTGCCGGCGACCATGTGCGGCTGCTCGACTTCGGTACGGTAGCTGCCAACGACTGGCTGGCGCTGAACCAGTTCACGGTGATCGAGGGCCAGCACAACCGGCGGCCCGACATTGTGGTGTTTGTCAACGGCATGCCGCTGGGTCTGATCGAGCTGAAGAACGCAGCCGATGAAGACGCCACCATCTGGAGCGCCTACGCGCAGTTGCAGACCTACAAGGCCGAGATTCCCAGCCTGCTGCATTACAACGCGGCACTGGTTGTCAGCGACGGCCTGCAGGCGCGCATCGGCTCGCTCACGGCGAACCAGGAGTGGTTTAAGGTCTGGCGCACGATTGATGGCGAGACGGACGCGCCCAAGACGGCGCTGGAGCTTGAGGTGATGGTGCGTGGTGTGTTTGAGCGGCAGCGTTTTCTGGACCTGTTGCAGCACTTCATCGTGTTTGAAGAAGACCCCGACAACGGCGCGCTGCACAAGATCATTGCCGGCTACCACCAGTTCCATGCGGTGAATGCGGCAGTGCAAGAGACGGTGCGCGCCAGCAGCTTCACAGAGCATCATGCGGTGCACGAGGAACAAGGCACTTACTGGGCTGGCCGCATGCACGGTGGCAAACCGGGTGACCGGCGCGCTGGCGTGGTTTGGCACACGCAGGGCAGCGGCAAGAGTTTTTCGATGCTGTTCTACGCCGCGCGGGTGGTGCGCCATGCCGCCATGCAGAACCCGACGCTGGTGGTGCTGACCGACCGCAACGATCTGGACGACCAGTTGTTTGGCCAGTTCCAGCGCTGCGCCGACATTCTGGGCCAGACACCGGTGCAGGCCGCCAACCGCGAGAAGCTGCGCGAGCTGCTGGCGGTGGCCAGCGGCGGTGTGGTCTTTACGACCATCCAGAAGTTCCTGCCCGAGAAGGGCGAGCGCATGCCGCGTCTGAGCGAGCGGCGCAACATCATCGTGATTGCCGACGAAGCGCACCGCAGCCAGTACGACCTGATTGACGGCCTGGCCCGGCATCTGCGCGACGCGCTGCCCCAGGCGTCGTTCATCGGTTTTACCGGCACGCCAATCGAGAAGACAGACGCCAACACGCGCGCCATCTTTGGCGACTACATCAGCATCTACGACATCCAGCGCGCCGTGGCCGACAAAGCCACGGTGCCGATTTACTACGAAAGCCGCATTGCCAAGCTGGGCCTGAACGCCGCTGAACTGCCCGAGATAGACGCTGCGTTTGACGAGATCACCGAAGGCGAGGAACAGTCTCGCAAAGAGAAGCTCAAAACCAAGTGGGCGGCGCTGGAAGCGCTGGTGGGCGACCCGAAGCGCGTGGCGCTGATCGCCGCCGACCTGGTGACGCATTTTGAGAAGCGCGTTGAAGCCATGGACGGCAAGGCGATGGTGGTCTGCATGAGTCGGCGCATCTGCGTGGACCTGTTTGACGCGATCATCAAGCTACGTCCGGACTGGGCTGGTGCCAAAGACGACGATGCGGAATCGGAAAAGGGCAAGACCTGTGTGGTAAAGGTCGTCATGACCGGCAGCGCGGACGACGGCCCGGCCTGGCAGCCGCACATCCGCAACAAGGACAAGCGGCGCAAACTGGCGAACCGCTTCAAGGACAGCAAAGACCCTTTCCGAATCGTGATCGTGCGCGACATGTGGCTGACCGGCTTTGACGCGCCCTGCCTGCACACCATGTACGCCGACAAGCCCATGCAGGGCCACGGCCTGATGCAGGCGATTGCCCGCGTGAACCGCGTTTTTCGGGACAAGCCGGGCGGTTTGGTGGTGGACTACCTGGGGCTGGCCGACCAGCTCAAGCACGCGCTGGCCAACTACACCGAGAGCGGCGGCAAGGGCGACCCGACCTACGACACGCGTCAAGCGATTGCCGTGATGCTGGAAAAGCACGGCATTGCCAGCGACATGCTGCACGGCTTTAGCTGGAGCAAGTGGACGACTGGCAAGGCGGTGGAACGTCTGGCGCTGATCCCGGCCGGGCAGGAACACATCCTGGCGCAGGATGACGGCAAGAAGCGTTTTGTGGCGATGGTGACCGAGCTCTCAAGCGCCTTTGCACTGTGCGCCGCCAGCGATGAGGCCACACAGATACGTGATGACGTGAGTTTCTTCCAGGCGATTCAGGCGGCACTGGCCAAGCAGAACACGGGCAGCCGCAAGACACCCGAGCAAATCGAGGCAGCGGTGCGCCAGTTGGTCTCCAGGGCCATCACGACCGAAGGCCAGGTGATCGACGTCTTTACGGCGGCCGGGCTGCCCAAGCCCGACATCAGCATCCTGTCGGACCAGTTCCTGACCGAAGTGCGCGGCTTGAAGCACAAGAACGTTGCCGCCGAGTTGCTGGCAAAGTTGCTCAAGGATGAGCTCAAGGTGCGGTCGCAACGCAATCTGGTGCAGAGCCAGCGCTTCAGCGACAAGCTGAAGAAGACACTTAACGCCTATCACAACCGCGCCATTGCGACGCAGGAAGTGATTGAGGAACTGATCGCGCTGGCCAGGGAAATGGACGCTGCAGCCAAGCGCGGTGATGCTCTTGGTTTGACGGATGACGAGATTGCTTTCTACGACGCACTCGCCGTGAACGAAAGCGCGGTGCAAGCGATGGGCGACGACAAGCTCAAGCTCATCGCCTCCAAACTCATCACGCAGGTACACAAGAGCGTGACGATTGACTGGACACTGCGGGAAAGCGCCCGCGCCAAGATCCGTGTGATGGTCAAACGCATCCTGAACAAATACGGCTATCCGCCGGATTTGCAGGAAGAAGCCGTGAAAACCGTACTCGCGCAGGCCGAACTGCTGTGCGCTGACTGGGTGTCGTAGCGGACCGCGTGACTCAACCCATAAACCCCAGATTCACCGGATAGCCGGTCCCGCCAAAGTGCCCGATATTGGGCAGGATGCCGGCGAGTTCGCTGTCGGCTACACCAAACCATTTGGCCAGTGTGGCGGCGTACTGGTCAACCGAGGTGCT
>CAITZZ010000230.1 GCA_903897005.1 uncultured beta proteobacterium
ATGGCATCGCCCAGTTCCCTGCGCAGTGCGTTGCCCATGGCCAGGGCGCGCTCGGCATACACCGTGCGGACATGGGCCAGCGTGCCAGGCATGCGGCCAGCCTTCAGGTACTGCGCGGCAGTCGCCTGGGCAAACGTGCTGGTGTGGGCATCGCTGAACTGCTTGCACATGGTGGCCTTGGCGAGCAATTCAGGCGGCGCAATCATCCAGCCCACACGCAGGCCCGGGCTCAGCACCTTGCTGAGCGACCCGCAGTGGGCCAGCAGCTCACGACTGCCGGGCACACCGGCGCTCAGGGCCAGCAGGGACGGCGGCGGCGCATCATTGAAGTACAGGTCTCCATAAGGATCGTCTTCCACGATCAAGGTCTGGTACTTCACCGCCAGCTCCAGCACCTTGTTGCGCCGCTCTAGGCTCAGCATGGCACCACTGGGGTTGCCAAAGGTGGGGATCAGGTAGACGAACTTCGGTTTGTGCTCGGCGATCAGGGCTTCGAGTTGGTCAACCTGCACGCCATTGGCATCAATCGGCGCACTGATCAGTTCCGCGCCGTACAGGCGGAAGCACTGGATGGTGGCCAGGAAGGTCGGGCCTTCCACAATGACCTTGTCGCCAGGACTGATCATGGTCTTGCCCAGCAGGTCCAGCGCCTGCTGGCTGCCGGTGGTGACGATCAGGTTGTCGGGCGCCACATCCGAGCAACCTTTGCCAGCCATGAAGGCAGCCAGTTGTTCGCGCAGCGGGTTGTGGCCTTCGGTCGCTCCGTATTGCAGCGTGGCACCAGCCTCTTCAGTCAGCGCAGCGTTGACCGCTTCGCGAATGCCGTCCACATCGAACATGGCGGGGTCAGGGAAGCCGCCGGCAAAGCTGATGATGCCGGGCTTGCCCAGCAGTTTGAAGAGTTCGCGGATGGCGGAGGTTTCGACGTTGTTCAGACGGGTTGCAAATTGGAGTGGCATGGCAGGCAATGAATGGAATGGTTATGGCGGAATGGTAGCGTGTGCGCGTAATGCGACTCTTGCATAAGGCCATGAATCCGCCATTTAAGCGTGTCCAGAACGGATACGCAGGCCTAGAATCCGCGACATCCAAAAGATAACCCGGAGCACACCATGACCATCACCGCGCTCGCCGAGCTGCTGTCCTATACCCACGAACACGCAGGTCCGGCATCCCCTCTGATTTCCGATTTTGTCGCCGCTTATTTCGACAATTGCGACCCCGACGAACTGCAGGCCCGCGGGTCCAACACACTCTTTGCGATTGCCAATGCGCACTGGCGCCTGCTGGATGCTCCGCGCCCGGCCAACGCGGCCAAGATTCGCGTCTTCAACCCGACGCTGGCCGAAGACGGCTTCGTGAGCGACCACACCGTGATCCAGATTGTCAATGACAACATGCCCTTCCTGGTCGATTCGGTCACCATGGCCATCAACCGGGGCAACCGCACGGCCCATTGGATTGTTCATCCCCTGCTGAGCGTTGCTCGCGATGCACAAGGAAGAGTATTGACAGTCGGCAGCGCAGCTGCCGCCAACGCCGCCACTCGCAATGATCCGGTTGAGTCCCTGATTCAGGTGGAATGTGACCGCATCGTGAGCACTGCAGAACAACAGGCCCTGGTCGAAGAACTGGAGCGTGTTCTGGCGGATGTACGAGCCGCGGTGCAGGACTGGCGCGCCATGCTGGAACGTGCGCAAGCCATGGCCGCTGCCGCAACCAATTCCTCGCTGTCGCCGACAGACCGTCAGGAGGGCGTTGATTTCTTGCGCTGGCTCGAAGACCGCCACTTCACTTTCCTGGGTGCGCGCGACTATGACCTCAAACGTGAAGGCGATGTGGTCAGCCTGGTTGCCAAGCCGGAAACCGGTCTGGGCATTTTGCGTGGATCCGTCCAGACACGCGAAACACGCCTGCCGCCTGAGGCTGTAGCCCTGCTGGAATCCAACGAACTCGTGCTGGTAACCAAAGCCATGACACGTGCCACGGTGCACCGCCCGGCCTGGCTGGACTATGTTGCCGTCAAACGCTTTGATGCCGATGGTCAAGTAATTGGGGAGGCCCGATTTCTGGGTCTTTACACCGCCGCCGCCTACGTCGCGCCGGTCAGCGATATTCCCCAGGTGCGCAGCCGTGTAGCCGCTGTGATGGCTGCTGCAGGCGTAGTTCCTGACAGCCATGCTGCCAAGTCGCTGCAGTCCATTTTGGACGCATACCCCCGCGATGAACTGTTTCAGATCGATACCGCAACCCTGACGGAACATGCCATCGGCATACTGAGGCTGCAGGAGCGCCAGCGCACCCGGCTGTTCCTGCGCCGCGACCCCTTTGGTCGCTTTACCTCTGCCATGGTGTTTGTTCCCCGTGAGCGTTTTAACACCGAACTGCGAATCAAAATTGGCAAGGAACTGATGGCCGCACTCGATGGCCAGTCCATTGAATTCACACCTATGCTGACGGACAGTCCGCAGGCGCGCATCCATTACCTGGTTCGCGCTACGGACCTTGCTCCGCAAAACGTCAGCGTTCCAGCTCTTGAGGCGCGCATTGCCCGGCTGACCCGTCGTTGGGAAGACGATTGCACATCTGAATTGCTGCGCGCCCACGGCGAGGGTCCTGGCCTGGCTCTGGCCCACCGGTTTGCCGAGGCATTTCCGACAGCCTACCGCGAAGATTTTTCGGCGCAGGTGGCTGCAGAAGACGCGGACATGCTGTTGGCACTCTCCGATTCTTCGCCACTGGCCGTCAAGCTCTACCGCCCCCTGGACGCAGGCCCCGGCAATTTGCGCTTCAAGATTTACAACATGGCCAAGGTGGCACTGTCAGACTCTCTACCCGTGCTGGAACGCATGGGCGCACGCGTGCTCGACGAGCACCCGTACCGCATTGGCACCAACGGCGAGTCCCTGTGGATCCACGATCTGGGCCTGCAACTGCCGGTGGACACCGACCTGGCCACCGTCAAAGACCGATTTGAGGCCCTGTTTGCAGCCGCCTGGCGCGGTGAAGTCGAGAGCGATGACCTGAACAAGCTGGTGCTGGTCACCGGACTGGATGCGCGCGCCATCTCGGTGCTGCGCGCCTACACCCGCTACTTCAAGCAACTGGGTTTTGCGTTCAGCCAGAGCTATATTGAAGCCGCATTGAACAAGAATGCCTCCATTGCGCAAGCCATCGTAGCGCTGTTCATGGCCCGCTTCGAACCCACGCACAGTGGGGACCGTGCAGCAGCACAGCAGCAGATCAAGCTCCAGATTGATACCGCCCTGGGCCAAGTCGCCAGCCTGGACGAGGACCGCATCCTGCGCCAGTTTGTCTCTACCGTGCTGGCCACACTGCGCACCAACCTGTGGCAAACCACCCCCGCTGGCAATGCCAAACCCTACGTCAGCTTCAAGCTCAACCCGCGCGAGGTACCCGGCGTGCCGGAGCCCAAACCGCTGTTTGAAATCTGGGTGTATTCACCCCGCGTCGAGGGCGTACACCTGCGTGGCGGCAAGGTGGCGCGCGGCGGCCTGCGCTGGTCGGACCGCCGCGAAGACTTCCGCACCGAAATCCTCGGACTGG
>CAITZZ010000231.1 GCA_903897005.1 uncultured beta proteobacterium
CGCCTGACGGCGATAGATCCGCCCTGCGCGACCAGCGCAAGCCATCCCGGCAAAGAACTATTTTTTGGCCGCAATCTCCAACAGCTTCTTGGGTTTGATGACATGCCCATCCAGACCGGCCTGCTTCACCGTGCCGCCGTAGGCGACGCTCATGACTTGTGAGTAGTAAAGCACTGGCATGTTGAGCTTGGTTCCGTGTTTGCGGTTGATCTCGGATTGGTAAACCTCAACGTTGGCCTGGCACAGTGGGCAGGGAGTGACGATCGCATCGGCTCCGTGATCGTAGGCCGATTCGACAATTTCACGAATCAGTTTTTGACTCTTCTCGGGCTCTGGAAAGGCCAGCGAGCCGCCACAGCAGGCTACTTTCTTCTCGTAATCTGCAATCGCTTCGCCGCCCACCGTCTCGATCAGCTTGTCAAGATACAGGGGATTTTCAAAGGACTCACCGGCAATGCCAAACGGGCGGTTGGTCTGACAACCGACGTAGCCGGCGAACTTGATGCCAGCGAGCGACTTGACTACCGGCTTTTTCAACTCATCGTAGCCGAAGTCCTCAATCAGCACTTCCACCATGTGTCGTACGGGTGCCGTGCCCTTGTAGACCAGCCCCGCTTCTTTCAAGGCTTCGTTGGTTTCAGCCAGAAGCTGTGGATTGTGATCAAGCTTTTCCTTGGCCTCGCGCGCGTTCAGCCAGCAACCGGCGCAGGTGGCAACGATGTCCTTGCCTGGCATATGCTTTTCTGACAAGGTCAGGTTGCGCGCATTCAGGGCCAGGCGTTCAAGTTCCTGGCCACCGGCGTAGCTGATCGAGGCGCTGCAGCAGTTCCAGTCTGGAATCGGGCTTAGCTGGATATCCAGCGACTTGCACATGGAGTTGACGGATACCATGTAATTGACGGCGGAGGTCCGGTTTTGCGACGAACAGCCGGGATAAAACGAGTACTCTTTTTTGGTCATGGTGGCATTTCCTTTGATGGGGCAGGCACGGTTTCAGTGGACCACGCCCTTGCGTTGACCTTCGATTTCGCGGGCCTTTTTCAGCATCGCCGCAATGCCTTTGTGGTCCTTGCAGCCGTGGCCTCCGAACAGCTCAAACGGATTGAGACGTTTGGCAAGCACCAGCCCCAAAGCCACATTGCGCATGTCCCACCCTTGTTTGATGCCTGCGAACAGACCATCCCTGAAGTACAGCCCAATGGTCAGCTTGAGCTCGTTGAGCCGGCCGTTCTTGATACAGTTTTTCCAGAACAGAACTGAAAAGTGGCGTGTCGGTTGCGCCTTCGGTGTGAAACCGAGATTGTGGGCATGCCGTGCGATGCCGTGCATGATGTGCGTGATCGGAAGCTTGCGCGGACAGCGTGCCATGCAGTTGTAGCACGAGGTGCACATCCACATGGCGTCGGACTTCAGTACTTCCTCGCGCTTGCCAGCACGAATCATCATGAATATCTTCTGCGGGGTGTGCTCCCATTTCGGACCGAGCGGACAGGATCCCGCGCAAACACCGCATTGCATGCACATCTTGACCCATTCTCCATCTTCAACATGGGTCTCGACTTCCTTCAGGAAGTGGTTGCGGTAGCGTGCCGGGGTGGCGTTGCGGGTCGCTGTCGTGGTCATTGGCAGTGTTTCCATCAGTTGAACCCCTTCATTGGCGACATGCCGATTTCCTTGATCTTGGCGGCGTACTCGTTGATCAATGCGGCGACTTTCTGATTGTCCGTAATCGCAACCTCGTAGCTGGCCACGCGCTCTGTCTCCAGACCCATGCCCTTGAGTGTGTCGTCGATCTTGCTCATGCGGTAATAGGCCAGCTCGGAGCCTTTGACAAAGTGGCACTGGTAGTCATCGCCGCGTTTGCAGCCCATCATCATCACGCCGTCCCAACCGCCGTTGAGCGCATCGGTGATCCAGATCGCATTGACCGAACCCAGGCAGCGAACCGGAATGGCGCGTACAAAGGCGGAATAGACCGTGCGCGACAGGCCCGCCATGTCCAGCGCCGGATAAGCGTCGTTCTCGCAGGCCAGCAAGAGGATGCGTGGCCGCTCCGAGAACTCGTCGGGCATGTCGATCGATTTGATCTGGCTGCCCACCGTGTCGACAGAATAGTTCTCAAATGAAATCACGCGCACCGGACAGGCACCCATACAGGTTCCGCAGCGCCGGCAGCGCGCTTCATTGAAGACCGGAAAACGCCGCTCGTCTTCGTCGATGGCGCCGAACGGGCATTCCACCGTGCAGCGCTTGCACTGTGTGCAGCCCTCCAGTCGCACAATCGGGTAGGACAAGTCGCCTGAGCGCGGATGAGCAGCACGGCCCAGTGCTGCGTTTTCCACGGTCTGAATCGCCTTCAGTGCAGCTCCGGTGGCGTCCTCGACAGCCTGTTGCATGTCCATCGGGCGGCGCACGGGACCAGCGGCATAAATGCCGGTACGCCGCGTCTCGTACGGGAAGCAGATAAAGTGTGAGTCGGTCAAGCCGGCGGTCAGTTGCGGCAAGTCCTTGCCCTGGCGATAAGTCAAATTGAGTATCGAAATCGGTTTGACTTCGCTCTGCTGCTCTTCCGGCAATTCGATGTTGACGCCCGAGTTCGGTACCTGACCAGTTGCCAGCACCACCAGGTCAGCGTTGACCGTCGTGTTTTCGTCAAGAATCAGGTCCCGAAAACTCACCGTACAGCCACCGTTGTCTGCCTTGACGCCGCTGACCTTGCCCTTGGTGAAGGTCACACCCTTCTCCTGGGCGCTACGGTAAAAGTCTTCGCCCATGCCGGGTAGACGCAGGTCGGTGTAAAGCAGCACCGTATCGATGTCCGGATTGGCATCCTTGAAATACATCGCCTGCTTGACGCTGGTGGCACAGCAATGCCCCGAGCAGTATGGCAAATGGATACCTGTGGTGTCGCGCTGACCGGCGCATTGGACAAATACGACACTCTGTACGGCATGGCCATCGGCGCGCTTGAACTCCTTACCCTGGGCTGCCATGGCGAGCGCCTCCAGGCCTGCCTGATCAACGACACCGGGGAGACCGCCGCCGAGTTCGGGCAAGCGTGCCACGTCATAAGTGGTAAAGCCACTGGTCTGGACGATCGCACCGACCATTTCCTGCACCACCGCACCGCCATCCTGCGCAATTTTCACGGCGAAGCGGCCTGGTGCACCGGCCGTTTCGGCCAGGGTCGAATTCAGATGAACGCTGATGAGCGGATGCGCCACGACCCGGCCAATCAGCTCGTTCATACCGGTGTCCTGCGGCTGCGCATAAGGCTCCCGGTACGGCACCCGCTTCCACAGCCTGGCAGCCCAACCACCGAGTTGTGGCGCCTTTTCAACCAGCAGTACCTGGTAGCCGGTCTCGGCTGCTTCAATGGCCGCCGTCAGGCCTGAGACGCCACCACCGACGACCAGAATCCGCTTGTTGCTGCCGCTATTGGCAACGCCACCGGGCACCTTCATCTTCTTCAGCTCTGCGCAGCCCATGCGCACGTAGTCGTTGGCCATCTCCTGGCGCACCTCGTCGTGTGCAGGTCCGGTCGCGACGATCCAGATGACCCCTTCGCGCAAATTGGCACGGGTCACGGCAATTCCGGGAAAATCGAAAGCCTCGGTCTTGGCGCGACGCGAGCAGGCCGCGATCATCACGTGGGTGACGCCTTCCGTTTCAATGTCATCACGGATCAATTGGACGCCAGCAGCGCTGCAAAGAAAGTCGTGCCGCTTGACCAGCGGCATCTTGCCCTCTTTCTTGGCAATCTTCTCGATCTCGTTGAAGTTCAGCGTGTCACCCAGTCCACAGCCAGCGCACAGGTACGCCGCGAATTTGTTGTCAGCCACTTTACGCTTCCTCCCCAGCTGTCTGATGAATAACCTTGATGGCGCGCAGCGCCGCACCAGTGGCACTTTGCACCGAGCGATTGACATCGAGCGGGCTGCTGGCAGCGCCAGCACCGAGCATGCCGCCGTCGGCAGAACCCTCAATGAAGCCCGATGAATCCGTGATCACATCGGCCGGCAGAACAATACCGCTGCTTTCTGGTTCCATGCCAATCGCCAGCACGACCAGTTCGTGCGTGCTCGCATAGCGGTGGTAGCCCTCGGTGTCGACGCCGTGCAGGATCAGGTCACCGTTCTGTGCAGCATCGATGCTTGCGACTTTTGATTTGACAAAAGTGACAGTCGAATCGCGCTGTACCTGTTGGTAAAAATCTTCGAAGCGATCAATGGCACGGATGTCGATGTAATAGACCGTTGACTTCCCTGCGTCGCCGTGCGCCTCGCGCACGTACTGTGTCTGCTTCAGCGAGGCCATGCAACAGATGCGCGAACAATGCCGCAAATGATTTTCATCGCGCGAACCGGCGCACTGGATGAAGGCGATGTTCTTCGCCTCCCGTCCGTCCGATGGGCGCAGCAGCTTGCCGCCGGTAGGACCGTTGGGGTCGGCCAGCCGTTCGAACTCGAGGCTGGTGATGACATTGGGCAGGCGACCATAGCCGTAGGGTTGAATCCTGGCGGCGTCGTAGGGTTTCCAGCCGGTGGCCCAGATCACGGCACCGACCGACAGCTTTACGGTTTCTTCCTGCATCGCCAGATCGATGGCGCCAACCTTGCAGGCCGCTTTTGCCTTCTCTGCATCTGCTGTGCCAATCAGGGACGGGTCCAGCACATAGCGTTGCGGATAGGCCATGGCGAAGGGCAGGTAGGCTGCCTTGCGTTTGTCCTGTCCATAGTTGTCGGTGTTGGGAATTTCGGTGCTGATGGCAGCGCCGCAATCGCCGCAGGCAGTGCAAATTTCACTAACGTAACGTGGTCGAATCTTCAAGGTGACGCTGTAGGCCCCGCGTTGGCCCTCGATACTCACGACCTCGACCATGGTCATCACCCGAACATGGCGATTGTTTTTCAGTCGCCGCAGATTGATCTCGAGCCCGCAGCTTGGGTGGCACATCTTCGGGAAGTAGCGGTACAGCAGCGCAGTGCGCCCGCCCAGAGTGGCACTTCGCTCGACCAGTACCACCTCCCGTCCGCATTCGGCCGCTTCGAGCGCCGCCGTCATGCCGCTGATGCCACCGCCAACCACGAG
>CAITZZ010000232.1 GCA_903897005.1 uncultured beta proteobacterium
CTGGGGCCAGGGCGTAGAGCTCGAAGCCGTGCCGAACCGCCCCGCACTCTTTGCCAATGCCGGCCAGGTCTTGCCGGCGCTCAAAAGCGAGCAGACCGAGATCGGTTTGAAATGGCAGGCCAATAGCCGCTTGCTGCTGACGGCTGCCGCCTTCAGCATCGACAAGCCCTACGCCGATGACCTGGTCGGCACGGTTGCAGGCGCCTTGCCAACGCGGGTGGCGGGCGCCAAGACGGCGCGTCATCGCGGTCTGGAGTTGAGCGCCGCTGGTCGCGTCCTGGATGCGCTCTCAGTCCAGGCCAGCCTGATGGCGCTGGACGCGCGCTACACCCAGGCAGCGGACCCGGCGCTCGTGGGGCAACGGGTGACCAACGTGCCGCGCGTGAAGGCCTCCGTCTTTGCCGATTACAAGGTCAACGCGTTGCCCGGACTGTCCGTCAACGCCCTGGCCAGTTTGCAGGGAGCCAAAGCGGCGAACGTCGACGGCAGTGTGGAGCTCCCTGCGTCCTGGCAACTTGATGTCGGCCTGGGCTACGCGCACTCCCTTGCCGGCCAGTCCGTGCTGTGGCGTGCGACTCTGGAAAACCTCACCGACCGGAGCTACTGGCGTGAGGCGCCGACCACGTCCTGGGGCGGCATTTATCTGTTCCCCTCGACGCCGCGTACGCTGCGCGTCAGTGCCACGCTGAGTTTCTGAGCCATGCTCTCTACCGCCTTCACGATGCTGGGCACGGCGGTAAGCTGGCTGGAACTGCTGGCCTTCGTGCTGGCGCTGGCCAACATTGCCTGCAACGTGGCGGAGATTCACTGGGGCTGGCCGTTAACGATTGTTGCCAGTCTGCTCTATGCGTGGCTGTTCTACGCCAGCAAGCTCTATGGTGAGGCTGGCGTCAATATCTTCTTTGCCGCTACCGGCGTCTGGGGTTGGTGGCAGTGGCTGCGCGGACACCGTGGCGACTCCGGCGCCGCACTGCGTATCGCGCAGCTTGATTTGCGCGGTCTGCTCTGGTGCGTCTCGGGCTTTGCGCTGGCCTGGCTGCTGCTGGGTCTGTTGCTGCGCGGTGTGACCGACTCTGACGTGCCCTGGGCCGATGGCCTGGTGACAGCGGGCAGCCTGGTCGGAACCATTCTGCTCGGACGAAAGTTCATCGAGAACTGGCCAGTCTGGATCGCGGTGAACGCCGCCAGCGTGGCCCTCTTTGCCTACAAGGGGCTGCACCTGACCGTTGTGCTTTATGTGATCTTCTTCCTGCTGGCGATCTGGGGCTGGCTCGGCTGGAAGAAGCGGATGACGAGCGGCCAGATTGGCATGCCGGGCTACTTCACTGTCATCCCGGACTCGATCCGGGATCCAGTGCCCGGAAGACACTGGATTGCGGATCAAGTCCGCAATGACAAACCCTGAGTCGCAATGACAAACCGCAGGTCGCCATGACAACAACCCGCCTGATCTGCATCCTCGGTGCCGAGAGCACCGGCAAGACGACGCTGGCGCAAGCGCTGGCCAGCCATTACGCTTGCCCCTGGGTGCCGGAGTATCTGCGCCAGTTCTGCCAGCAGCAGGGCAGAACACCGCAGCACGAAGAGCAGGCGCAGGTGATTGAGACACAGGTTCGCTGGGAGTCTGAAGCAATGGAGCGGGCCCACCAGCAGCAGGCACGGTTTGTCTTCTGCGACACGGCACCGCTGCTAACCGCGATCTACAGCAACTACATTTTTTCAGACGCATCCCTGCTGCCACAGGGCCGCGCGCTGCATGCGAACTACGCCCTGACGCTGCTGCTGGCGCCCGACATCGAATGGGTGGCCGACGGACTGCAGCGCGACGGCGAACATGTGCGCGCGCCGGTACACAGTTTCATCGAGCAGGAACTCGCTGCGCTGGCACTGCCTTTTGCGCGCATCAGCGGTCAAGGTCCGCAACGCCTTGCCGCCGCCCTCGCGGCCGTCCAGCAACTGCGATCAGGTCAACCTGCGAGCGCGGCCTCTTTTTGAGAATTCCGGAATTCACGACACCGTTCTTGCCATGACTGCCGGGTTATGCCACACCTGAAACCAGGGTGTAGGTTTGTAGCTTCATGGATGAAGGCGCTCGCTGATAGGCGCCACTATTGAAAGCGCTTCTGCAACTGGGCGAGCGTGTACGCGTTGCCTTGCTCGAAGAACGCCTTCATCTTCTGTGACTCCTCGTCCTTTCCAAAGCCCATTCCGACGATTCGAAGCGTAGTCTTCCCCTCTGGGTTCGGCTGGAAGTAAAGGACTGTCCACATATCTCCAATCCGCGATCTGAACGGAAACTTCTCTGGGGCCTTTGTCACCTTGATCGAAAACATCCGCTCTGGCTCGTAGGCTAGCACCTTATTTTCAATTGTCCCAGCGTCACCCAGGGTTCCCTTTGGGTCGTAGTTCGCCCGCATGATTCCGTCAATTCGAAGATCGATGTCCGCGTGAGGAGCCAGCCAGGACTTGAGGCCTGCGGTTGTGGCCCAAGCGTTCCATACCGCGGTGACGGGAGCGCCGACGACGCCTTCAGTCACGATCGACTCGCTGGCCTGTGCGTGTGCAGCGCTAGCCGAAAGGAAAGCAACAAGAGAGAGCGTAGCAAGCGGGTTCATTGGCTGACTCCGAATAACGATGAATGTTGCAGGTTGACGCCTGACGTTCGAGCCAAGCGGACGCCAACGGCAGGGTGCCAGGCCCGGGCCTGGTGGCCTGCCGTTGGCACTCCGCTTGAGCGAGGGGCTGCGCTGAGCGTGCAGACACGGGACTACCTTGAAATGACTTGCCCAATGCGCAGGAGATTGCCATCCGGGTCCAGGATGGCGAACTCCCGAAGGCCCCAAGGTTTGTCTTCCAAGGTGTCCATGCGCGGAATCCCTCTGCGTGGCAACTGACTAGACGAGAAGGAACTATAGATGCTCTCGACATCCAGGACGCGGATGTAGCAACCGGCCGACGACTCAGCGGGCACAAGTTCTTTGTGAGTGAAGAAGTGCAGTTCCACTGACCCTCGCCGCAGTATTGCGTACTCGGCATCGGATTCATGCGGGCCGCCCTCAAAGCCAAGGCGCCTGTAAAACAGAGCCGTTTCGTTCACGCAGCGAGAGGGCAGTATTGGAATGGCGAGATCGTATGGTTGCATCGACGGTGCCTCGTGGGTTTTGCGCAGCCTAACGTTGAAATTC